>JAMPGU010000049.1 GCA_023663865.1 Clostridium sp. | reverse complement strand
TTTTGCTTTTGTTTCTTCTTTACTCAAGGCAGTTACCCCCTAATAAATCTATAAGTAGTATAACATCAATAACATCAAATTTCAACAAAAATATTTTATTAAAGCCCGTAATTGTGTGAACAAATTGTAAACATTATGAATTATTCGCCAAAAAAACCACAATCCGTATTGCTTTTAATGCATAAACAGCACAAAATACGCAATCTAATCTTTACTTGCCTGCAAGCTCCCTTGCTTCCATAATGGATATATTATTGGACTTAGCCAGCTGCTTTAAATCCTCGAACTCAATCTTGCTTTTGCAAACATCATAACCGTGGGAGCATTTCACTTTAACAGGACCTAAAATTGTATCCATTTCGTCCACAGAGCGTTCAAGGGTATATCTTTCAGGATTATATTCTCGAATACCAATCGTTGTGGTATGCTTGAAGATAAGCCTTAACATTTTATCCCTGTCAGCTTCCCTGCACAGTACGTTCAGCATTGTACCCAGTCTTGACTTTTTCATTGAAATCGGAATTTGATAAACATCCAGCGCCCCATTATCAAGTAAAACCTCACAGGCATATGCCAGCTCCTCTGCAGTCATATCATCCATATTGCAGGCAAGCTCGCAGATTTTTTCATTGCTGTTTGCTTCACTGAGAAAAAGCCTTACACAATTTGCTTTTTCAAAATCCTTTTTACCGATACCATAGCCGATTTTCGAAACGGTCATTTTTGGCTTATCTGAATATTTTGATGCAAAGCATTTTATCAGGGCAGCACCCGTAGGCGTACACAGCTCTCCGTCAGTAGAGTCGGAATAAAATGGTATGCCTCTTAAAATATTAGCCGTTGCCGGTGCAGGAACAGGAAGCACACCATGGGTACATCTGACAGAGCCCGAACCAACATTAATCGGTGATACGATAATTTCATCTACAGAAAGCATATCCAGCATATAGCAGCATGCTGTTATATCTACGATAGCATCAAGAGTACCCACCTCGTGAAAATGAATATTCTCTATATCGCACCCGTGAACCTCACTCTCGGCAGAGGCTAAAATACTATATGTTTTCCTTACGTTGTCTCTAACACTTTCAGAAACATTCAGGCTGTCAATAATACTATTAATATCAGACAGATGAATATGCTTGTGACGTGATGACCGTTCATCCTCTTCAATACCTGCAGCCAATACCTTTGCATAGGTTCCTTTAATACCGCAGCTGATTTTATCAGAAAAGGAAATCGTTGTATCTGGCAAGCCCATATTATTGAGCTTTGATTCAATTTCCTTCTTATCATCAAAAAGTTCGTAAAGCGCAGCCATAAGCATATCTCCTGCAACGCCCATATTACATTCGATATATAACGATTTCATAATTACCTCTTATCATTTATTAATCATACTCGCCAGATAGCCGGCACCAAAGCCATTATCAATATTGACAACACTTACACCGCTGGCACAGGAATTCAGCATGGAAAGCAGTGCTGACAATCCGCCGAAGCTCGCACCATAGCCAACACTGGTAGGCACAGCAATAACAGGACAATCCACCATTCCGCCGACAACACTTGCCAGTGCGCCCTCCATACCTGCAACTGCTATTACGACCTTAGCATCTGCAAGAATGGAAGCATTGTCAATTAATCTATGTACCCCTGCAACGCCGACATCATAAAGTCTTACTACCTTGTTTCCGTAGAATTCAGCAGTGAGAGCAGCCTCTTCTGCAACAGGAATATCACTTGTACCGCCTGTAGCAATAACAATATTGCCTTTATCTGCAGACTGTGCTTTTTCTCCTGCAATACATATTTTTGACAATGGGTCATAAAAAACATTTACGCCGCCGGAAATCAGGTATTCCACTGCCTCCTGGCCAGTGCGGGTAATAAGCACAGACTTGTCGCCATGATCAAGCATAGCTTCAACGATTTTTAAAATCTGCTCTTTTGTTTTGCCGGCACCATAAATGACCTCGCCTGCCCCCTGCCTCACGCCTCTGTGATGGTCGACTTTAGCAAAACCCAAGTCCTTATATGGCTGCGTTCTAATTTTCAGCATTGCTTCATCAACCGCAAGCTCACCTGAAGCAACCCTTTCCAGCATTTTTCTTAATTCTAATTTATCCATTCATCTCACCTTATCACTTAGGTATATATGATTGTAATATATTTTCAGCTTTTTATCAATTATATTTTTTTGATCGTTATATTTTATTCTATCCTTTTGCGTAAGCTCGAGAACGGCATCTCCATTTCTGTATCTTACCCTAAAATCACTAAAGCCTAAATCAAACAATATATTCTCTGCCTGCTCCGTATTATGCAAAAGCTGATTTGTGATTTTTGTACCACAGGGAATTCTTGTAGCAAGGCAGGCGTAAGAGGGCTTATTGAAAACAGGCAAATGATGCTCAGCTGCAATTTGTCTGATGTCCGATTTCATAAGTCCGCAAATTCTAAGCGGACTGAGAACGCCAAGCTCATTGATGGCAAGAAAGCCTGCACGATCAGCAATATCATCACTGAAATTTGTTCCTTCAACAGCTTGAGAATTATGCCTCCTTGCAAAGCTGCATATTTCAGTAAAGATTTTCATTTTACAGTAATAGCACCGGTTTGCAGGATTTGCTGTTATCTGTACATCTTCAAGCACAGATGTATGAATAATATCCAGCTTTACGCCCAGCATATCGCATATTTCCTTTGCATCCTTCGCTTCAAATTCAGGCTGAAATTCACTTTTAACAAAGCAAGCATATACCTCATCGGCATATTTTTTTGCAAGCAGTAACAGCACCGCAGAATCAACACCGCCGGATAAAGCTACTGTCACTCGATTGTATTTTTTAAAAAACGCATTTATTTTCATAATATTATAATCCAACTTTAAACCAATTCTCAAAATCGTAAATTTATATGAAATAAGCACCGATAAAAAAGCAAACCCCCGAAAAATGCTCAATTCGGGGGAAAAGCTGCGTATGTCTGACAATTACAAAAGATGTATCGGTCGGGCAGAAACACAAATAAAAAACTGCGATGATGCGTAATGCTCACCGCAGGTGTGGCAGGGGCAGAAGGACTTTCCTCTTGCTATCGAAAGGTCCACCGGACCTTTCTCCTAAATTCTTTCGCCTTACGGCTCAGAATTCAGAGCCACGTCTTCAAGTCCTTTTTAATACTATATATAAATAACAAAACACCGAAAAATCGGTGTTTGTTATTTATGGCAGGGGCAGAAGGACTTGAACCCTCGGCACGCGGTTTTGGAGACCGCTGCTCTACCAACTGAGCTATACCCCTATATTATATTAAATTTCAACAAAACAAGTATGGTGGGCCATCAGGGACTCGAACCCCGGACCGACCGGTTATGAGCCGGTGGCTCTGACCAACTGAGCTAATGGCCCACATTTGTCTTGACGACTTTGATATAATATCACCATTTCCATTTAAAGTCAATAGTTATGCAAAAATTTATTTATATAAAATTACGATTTCATATCACTTATTTATATTATCAATGTTTTTATTTGCAGGATTTTCAATAACCTCTCCCCTGTCAGAAAAACGTGAGCCATGGCAGGGGCAATCCCAGGTATGCTCTGCTGAATTCCATTTCAGCGCACAGCCAAGATGCGTGCATCTTTTATTCGTGAAGGTAAGCAAATTCGATATCGTTTCGATACCATTGAGTGCCAGCTGCGGTCTCAGTATACTTCTTGAGGGAGAAAACAAATCGGCATAATCATTTTTTCGCTCCGCAATTATATCACTTAAAATCATTGCGCTGAGCATAGCACCGGTCATTCCCCACTTATTGAAACCACTGGCAGTATAGAGCTTATCTGTCAGCTTAGAATATGCACCGATATAATACATCCCATCAAGGCTCATACAATCCTGGGCTGCCCATCGGCAGATTTCTTCTGAGTCGGGGTAATGCATTGATGCAAAGTTTCGAATTTCCTGCCAGCCGCCTCCCTTTTTCCCGGTTCGATGACCGCCGCCGCCAATAATCAAATAGTCCTTATAATTTCTAAAGGACATACCTTTTTTGTCATCATCAACGTACATGCCATCCACGTTCTGGGCATTATCAAAAGCAATTGCATACGACCGATGCTGATAAAGCTTAAGAGAATAACTGCCGTGCTTATTTATAAACGGAAAATGCGTTGCCACTATAATCTTATCGGCATAAATTTTTCCATAATCCGTTACTGCAGTATTCCCTATCATATCCCTGACAAAAGTATTTTCATAAATATTTAAATCCTTTGATACAGCAGATAAAAATTTAAGAGGATTGAACTGCGCCTGAGCAGGAAATCGGATTGAACCAACGGTAGGCAATGGCAAAGGTGTATTCTCACAAAGCTGTGCCTTATAGCCTATTTTGTCAAGAGCTTCCATTTCTTTTTCCAGCTTCGCTCTGTCATTTTTAGAATATACATAATTATCCTTTATTTCATAATCACAATCAATATAGGCACATAGATTTGCATACATATCAAAGGCTGCTTGATTTGCCTCAAGATACAGCTTTGTCTGTTCTTTACCAAAGGTATTCAAAAGCTTATCAAAAATCAGCCCATGCTGAACCGTTATCTTTGCCGTTGTATTGCCTGTTGTTTTACTGCAAATTCTGTCCTTTTCAACAAGAATATAATTTACACCCTTTTGCTTCAGCAAATACGCTGTAAGAATGCCTGTAATTCCACCGCCGATGATTAGTACATCTGTTTTGATGTCACCCTTCAGCTGTGGAAATTTCGGCATATCCGAATCCAGATACCAAATTGATTTCATATTATCCCGCCTAAACATAGCTTTTTTATTATTCTTTTTGGCAGATAATCATTTATTCAAAATGGATAAAAAAACACACTTAGAAATTAATCTAAGCGTGTTTTAGATTTTATACAAACAATACGGATGCTGCAATCAAATACTGACCGGCGTAATACAGGAAATGATTTATAAAGAAATGATGCGGCTTATCCTTTCCTCTGCCAAAGAATGTATTTGACAAAACGACATCGGAAAGAAGGAACAAAACTGCACCTACAGCCATAAGGATGTAACCCTTTTGGAAGCCGGAGGTAATTACACTGATTACTGCTGTTATGGTAGTCATAGCCAAAAACGCAACATAAACCGCAACGATACGTCTGTATGCACCGTAGTGAACCTTCATTACATTCGCCATTGCAACAGTACCAACACCGATTACAGCGGAAATAACTGCACTTATTACAACAAAATACCACTTCATTTTTGTCGAATAAATAATGGAAGAAAAATAAAAGATATGACCTACGAGGAAGAATATAAATCCGCCTCTGAGATATATGTTTTCATGCTGCTTATAGATACCTTTAAGGTCAAGGAGCATATCGCCCACCAGTCCCAAGGCACCGCCCATAATAATCAAAGAGCCATAAATAATGGCATTTGAATTATTAATCAAGGCAAACACCGCAGTCAGCAAAAAGCACAGGCTGGATACGGTTTTAAAAATCAGATTTTGCAGACTGAAGCCAAGTCTCCGCTGATAACAGAAAACAAACGACACGACCACTCCTATGGCAAGAACAATGTAATAAAGCATATTAGTCTCCTTTTAATGATAATATTTTAAATTTATTTCTCTTTTTTAAATAAATTATAACCAAAGGAATATCCGCGAGCAGCCATGCAGCAGGTCCTGCATAACAAACGGCATCAAAGCCGATAAGCGGTGTAAACAGCAGGGCGATAGCAAGTCTGCCGAAAAGCTCACCTGCACCTGCAATTGTATTCGCATATGTAAAGCCCAAGCCCTGCAGTGTATTTCTGAATACAAACAGCACAGCCACCAAGCTGTAGCAAAGTGCAATGGCACGCAAATAATGCTTTGCTGCAAACATTATTTCTTCATTATATTCAGTCATAAACAAGGTGACAACGGACGGACCGACTAAAACAAGAATTATACTGCAGACAACCGATACTGCCAAATCAATGAGTAATATATTTCTTACACTTTTAATAATTCTGTCGTAATTCCTAGCTCCATAGTTTTGGGAAACAAAGGTCATTGTGCCAACACCCAGACCTGACATAGGAATATTCAAAAGCTGTTCTACCCTGCCTGCGGCAGTAAAGCCGGCAATAACATTTGCACCAAAGCCGTTTACCGCACCCTGCAAACACATGGAACCGACAGAGGTAATCGTAAACTGCAGTGAAATGGGTATGCCCATTTTAAGCTGATTCCAGGAGGTTTTCGCGTCAAGCCTAATATCACTAATCTTAATATCAAGCTGTTTGTTGTGCTTTAATATATCTATTCCCGCAAGAACAGCTGCAGTCAGCTGGGAAATATTCGTTGCCCATGCAGCACCGATAACGCCCCACTTAAAATGAGCAACAAATAATAAATCAAGACACAGATTAATAATAACGCTGACAATCAGGAAATACAGCGGCTTTTTGCTCTCGCCCACTGCTCTTGAGAGTGCATTAAAATTATTGAGCATCATCTGAATCGGAACAGCAAAATACAAAATATTAAGATAAGAGGCAGCCATATCAATAATATTGTCCGGTGTTCTCAGCAATCGCAAAAGCGGAACACAAAGGATATGTGCGACAATGACAATGATTATACCAATCAGCAGAGCAAGAGAAATGCTGTTGCCTGCATATTTATTCATCCGCTTTTTATCACCGGCACCAAAGCTCTGTGCAACCGTTATGGTAAACCCTGAAGTTAAACCAAGAGCAGTACCTATAATAAAACTGTTTATTGCGCCTACACTACCGACAGCAGCCAGGGCATCCGTGCCTATGTATCTGCCTACAATTATATTATCAACAAGATTATAATTATATTGAAGCATTGAGCTTGCCATAATTGGCAAAGCAAACAAAATAATACTTTTTACGGGCTTACCCGTTAACAAATCATTTTTCATTTCTAAACCTTAGACCAAGTATTGTTTTTATAATAATAGTACGATTAGAGCATATAGTCAATAATTTACAGCAAAAATAATCAAAGATTATTAACAAAGTTGATAAAAGTGTGAAATATTTCATTAAAAAGCGAAAATAAACAATTATTTTTACTCGTTTATTCTAATGTATAATATTTAGCTTTAAAGGTTTCACTTTTATCAAGCTTGCTGTATTCATCATAGTGATGGAATTTAAGTCCGCACTTTTCCATAACTTTACCCGATGCCGGATTATCAATTGCATGGCAAGCGCATATTTTGTTTACACCCAGCTCATTGCGAGCAAAGGCTATTACTGCCTTCATAGCCTCTGTTGTATATCCCCTGTTCCAGCAATCATACCTGATGTTATAACCAATCCCCCAGTATTCCGGCATATGCTTGTCAGGACCAATGGCGCCGCTGCCTATCACTTTCCCATTTTCTTTTAAAACAATACCCCAGGTCCATTCCGATTTATCATCGGTTATAAAGCCAATCCACTCTCTTGCAGTATTTACATCGTCATATCCTGTGTAGGACATAAATCTGCTTACACGATCATCTCCGCACCACTCCGTCACAGCCTTTGCATCTGCAGAAGTTAAGGGTCTTAGTATTAATCTTTCAGTTTCTATTACAGGCTCTTTGTGCCATATTATATTCATCATATTTTACCTCTTTCTTAATATTAACTAATCCTTTTTGAAAATATCAAGCATATGAATGGACAAGCCGACCATATCCTCACGCTCGCAAATTGTTGATAGAAATTTCATATACTCGTTAAATTCTTTTTCATTCAGCTTATCCAAATCGTTATTGCACATATATGACAGCATATCTACACCGACAAAGTGCAGTCTTGTAACATTATAATCTTTCATAAGAGCGTCAATATCCGGCTTTCTATAAAGCTCAAAAACTTCATTTGGACTTGAAATTGCATGATAGTTTTTATCAATTAAGCCTTTTTTCAGATATGAAAGAATTCTTCTTTTGTAAAACATTTTGTACATACAAGTATCATTATTGCAATATGCAGCATAAATGATACCGCCGTGCTTAGCTACCCTTATAGCCTCACCCATTGCATTGTGCTTATCCTCGTCAGTAAACAAATGATACATAGGACCGAGAAGCAAAACAATATCATATGTATTATCATTTAAAAAACTGAGACTACAGGCATTTCCTTCATATATATTAATTTTAAGATTTGGTTTTATCTTCTTTTTCATTATTTTGATATTATGCGGCACAAGTTCAACCGCTGTGACATCATAGCCCTTTTCAGCCAAAGAAATACTGTATCTTCCGGTACCTGCTCCAATCTCCAGTATTTTTGCATTTGGTGTTAAATACTTTTCAATATATCTCATAGTAGTGATATACTCAGGCATACGACTTTTTCGAGACAGTCGTTTATCCTCGTTATAATTATTATAAAAATTAATAATTTTGTTTTCCATTTCAGTCATCCTTTCTTTTTTCATAGTCAATAATTGTCATTCGTTTATTAATTCTTTTCGCTTCTCCTGTAGGAATGTAGCCAAGCTTTTCATAGAGGTAACAGTTTCGTTTTTCCTGCTTGATGGTATCAAGACGCCATACTTTGTACTGGGGATATAAGGCTTCAGCTGTCAGAATTGCAGACTGCGCAATGCCTTTATTTCTGTATTTTTCTAAAATGAAAATGTTTGCAAGATAAGCTACATTCTCTTTTTCGCCAATCCATATTTCACCAACCTTGGCATCATTCAGCATTATCCAATACATATCTACACGGGAGGCTTTTTTTGAAAATTTTTTATAGCCCTGTAAGACAGGACTGATACTATCAAGGTATTTAAAAAATACATCTAAAAAACCAATTTTTTGCATAAGCCAAGCGAATTTAAGCTCGCTCTTCTCAATTCTCTTCAACTGAATATTCATAACAAACCTCCAAAATAAAATAAGCACTGACAAACGAAAATGTTCATCAGTGCTTTAAAATGAATAATATAGTAAAATTATTTCTTTTCAAAAACCCTATGAACACACGCCAAATAAGCCCATGCATAATACATGGGTGCTGACTGGTGATAGGATTTTGAAAATAAATGCATCATAGTGTTTTACCTCTTTTTGTCATAGTAACACCATTATCTGGCAATGTCAATAAATTTTTTCGCTTTATTCCTTTATTAGCTCCAAAACATACTGCATATTATCAAGGGGAACAAATTGCTTTGTGCGAACCAGTTCACATATTTCATCGCTTGTCGCCCACATTGCATCACAGGTTTCATCCGGCTGTAAGGCTACATCGCTTATATCGCAGTCATGCTCAAAAATCCAAACATCGCAAAAGTCATGATAAATTTCTCTCTTGATAGATTTATATATACGGCCCTTATTCTTATCCAGTGCAATGCCCAGCTCCTCCTGAACTTCTCTAAGGGCACCGGTTAAGCTATCCTCACCTGCAAGGACGGAACCGCCGGTGCATTCCCAAAGGAGAGGAAAGTGCTTGTTTGGTGTACGCTTTGAAATAAGCCACTCATTCTTGCTGTTCCTTATCCAGATATGCACTGCCAAATGATATTCATTCATCCCAAGAGAATCCCCTCTGTACACCGTTTTACCTGTCAGGCAGCGGTTTTTATCATAAATATCCCATAATTCTTTCATCGTTCATACTCCTCATCTATTCGTATTGTTAAACTGTCAGGCAGAGAATAAATTTCGTCCTTAATAAATAAGGGATAGACAATTTGATTGGATAACTCTTCAAATGCAATCCATTCAAAGGTGTTCAGTCTGTTACCCTCTGCAAGTGTAAAAGTATCATCAAACATATCAAAGCCTGTGCCATGAATATCCACAAAATAATACATACAAAGCTCATGGAACTTTTCTTCTAATACATCTTCAACAAAAAAGCACTCGTGAAACCACAAAGGACGGCACTCTTTTATGTTGATATGCAATTCCTCTTTAATTTCGCGAACGATTGCCTCCTGCGAGCTTTCATGCATTTGCACTCTGCCGCCGGGCAAATAGTAGGAATGATAGTCATTATTTTTCATAACAAGCAGCTTTTGGTTATGCGTAATTACAGCTGCCACACGATAATTAAAATAGCCCTCAGCTGTCTTAATGGTCATATCCATTGTTTTTGCTCCTTTCTGCGATAAGCTCCTTTGAAAGATTTTTTAAATAATCATCTGCTTGCTCTCTTGATGTAAATATAACCACTTTTTTGTCGCTATATGTATTAAGATAATCAAAAATCATCGGGCGCACATCTGTATTAAAGCATTTGATTAACGTAACCAATTCATCATCAGCAGGTAATTCGCATGGCAAATCGGGCCTTTTTTCTTTATTCTTAACACGATTTACTGCACCGCTTATGCAGTCCTCAACAGGAATATCAAACAAAAAAATCATCTCAGCCGCTTTTATTCTCATTTCAAGCGTACTTCTGAAATTACCGTCTACAATCCATTTATCTTTGGTTAATATTTCCTTTTGCTTTTCGATAAACGCCTGTCGTGTGATATGCGAGCAATCCGCGTTCCAATAAATGCGGTCTAAATAATATAGAGGAATGTGGATTATCTCCGTCAATTTGGTTGAAAAGGTAGTTTTACCGCTGCCCGAACAGCCAATAACAATCACTTTGTTATAGTTAAACATATAATCTCCTTTAGCATTTCTTTGCTTTTACAATTAAAAAGGTAGGTTTAATGAATTCTTTTGAAAGTCCGGGTCGTTTCAGTAATGCGTCTTCATCCGGAACAGGCTCGGCTATATTCTCAATAACAAATCCTGCATTACAAAGTGTATTCATCACTGTTGAAAAGGTCCTATGATATTTTATCACACCATCTACAAACCAATTTTCTTTTCTTATACTTTCATTATGATAATCGGAAATACAGTAAGCATAGGGATTTCCCTCGCCGTCTCTCAGATAACCACTGTGAATACCGGCCGATGCTGTGACAATAGGATGCTCTTGAGAGAAAAGTAGAACGCCATTATCATTAAGTAAATTATAAATATCAGCAATAAGCTTCTCAAAATTTTCAATATAATTGAAACAGAGAGAGCTATAAATCAAATCGTATTTTCCGTCAAGCTCGTGCAAATTCTCCAAGGGCATATTCATATAAGTGATTTTTGGATTAGAATTTTGCGTGCTTGCAATTTCAAGCATACGGCTTGAAACATCAACACCGATTACGGCGGAAGCACCTGCATTGACAAAATCCATACAGTTAATACCAAGACCGCAGCCAAGGTCAAGCACCCTTCTCCCTTGCAATTCGGGCAGGAGATTTTTCATGGCAGGCTGCTCAAGCAATACATTGTAGCAGCTGTCAGTTTCTCTTAACTCCTTAAATGAAGTAAAGAAAATTTCATTGTCATAAATGTTTTGTGGCATAATGTTACCCTCCAAAATAAAAAATAGCCCTTGCAATGCAAGAGCTTGAATCTGTGTTCGGAATGGGAACAGTACTTCTTGATTTAGTCAGCAACAACTGACCTTGTAATAATAAAGTATCATATATCCTTGTAATTGTCAACAAAAATAAAAAAGACGCTGCATTATGCAACGTCTTTTCAGTGTCGGCATTACCTATTTTTCCAGGAAGCTGCCCTCCAAGTATTTTCGGCAC
>JAMPGU010000048.1 GCA_023663865.1 Clostridium sp. | reverse complement strand
CCACATCCAACGAAAAAAGCACAGCCGAAGCTGTGCCTTTTTCGACAGGCTGAAAGGAGTAGATTAACTACTCCTTTCTTTTTTGTACTAAAAAAATAATGTTTGAATATTAATAAATAATTATTGACAAACGATAATAATTGCATATAATAAAGGTAGAAATGGTAATTTCAGGAGGAAAGAATTTTATGTGGAATAAAGAAAAATCAGTTGTGCTTATCCATATAATGATTAAATTATTTTATTTTGTAGTTGTGTTGGCAGCAGTGTTACCAATTGTAATTTATCAAGAAGTGTTGTTTACGAATGAGCTCTTAATATCCTTTTTTGCTCCGTTATACATTTCTTTGCCTGTTGGTGTAGCAGCACTCGTTTGTCTCGATAGGCTTTTGACAAATCTGAAAAAGAATAAGGTTTTCTGTAAAGACAATGTTAAGCATTTAAATAATCTTAGCATCTGCTGCTTTGTTGCTGCGTCAATTGCACTGGTTTCGTTAATCGTTATTCTGGCTTGCTGGCTTCCGCAGGAAGGAACAATGCTTTTTACGGCAATTCTGTTTATTCCGTTTTTTATTATGAGCATTGGTGAAATATTTGTGGGTCTTGTTGTTCGCGTTGTTAAAAATGCCTTTGAAGCAGCAATCGAAATTAAAGACGAAAATGATTTAACAATATAGGAGGGCATTATGGCAATTGTAGTAAATTTAGATGTAATGCTGGCAAAAAGAAAAATGTCCTCGCTGGAGCTGGCAAACAAAATCGGAATCACCCAAGCGAATTTGTCTATTCTCAAAACCGGCAAGGCGAAAGCAATTCGCTTTTCTACCCTCGAAGCGATTTGTAAAGAGCTTGCCTGCCAGCCGGGTGATATCCTTGAATTTTCAGAGGATTAATGCTATGAAAAGCAAAAAGCGAAAATGGATATTGATTATAGCGGTTGTTTTAATTGTTTTGCCAATCGGTTGGCATTACCTCATCGGACCAAGAGATGTTTCCGAAAGTGCAGAAATGTCCCAGCAGAAAATTTATTATATGGGTAATGAATATCATTGTGTTGGCTGGAAGCTCGGTGCAAAGACTGATGTTAAAGCCGATAAGTGCATAAGATACGGCGTATTTGAAAGCTACTATTTAACGGATACTCCCGGTTACATTGTAAGAAAGGGCTGGCAGGAAAGAAATGTTTACAAACGTGCCGGCTGAAAATAGACAAAACGAAGTGAAAGAACATCTAAATATTTTGGAGGATATGAGATGAAGAAAATAATATTGGCTGCGGCTGTAATTGTTGTGCTTATTATTACAGGTAATGTGATTTATAATTATGCGGTGCCGGATTATGTAAAATATGATGAAGTTTTAAAAGGGTATACGGATTGTGACGGGTATGACAATTCCGGCAAGGATATAGATATATACTATGCTTACAGTTATACCGAAAAGCAGATTGATGACTTTGCACAAAATGATTTATATACAATAGTAGACGACAGCAATATTGAAGAAGTTAAAGAAATGATTGGGTGGTATGAGCAGTTTAATGAACACGAAAAATTCTCTGATACGGTTTCAAATGGAGATTATTTTGTGTTGAAATATTTGGATCATAATGGAAATGAAATGGAATATTTCGATGATTATTTCAGCCTTTATTTCTTCGACTGTGAAAGCTGTACGTTGCATTATCTTCGGCAGTCCATGTAAGCAGAGGTAATAATGAAACAATATTTTGATTATATGAAAACATTCAGTAAAAAGGAAAAGGTTTTATCCTCTTTATCTTTCCTTGCGTTTATATATGAACTTTTCATAGCTGCTGCATTGATTGTTCTCTACTGTGGCTTTGAGGATGTGTTCAGAGTAAGCGGGGTATATTCATTTTTAGAAACCCCCATAATAGCCTGTGCCTATTTTCCTCCGATTTTTGTATATATTATCCTGTTCCCTGTGGTGTATATAATAACGAACGTTATATTTTTACATAATAGAAAATTTGATATTTCAATCATTACATTTAATTTCGTATTTCAGCTTATACATCCTGCCACATTGGTATGGGCGGGTTATGGGGTAATCCTGCTGTTAAATGCACTTAATGTCATTCATTTGTCGTGAGGTGAAAAATGAAGAAAAGTAAGAAAATATTTATCCTGATTTCAATTGTTGTTTTAATGATTTTTGCAGTATGCATTATTGTCTTCTGGAAGGATGCTGCAGAGCAAGTAGAAAATCAATATGAAACAATAAATATTATTAATGATTATACGATAGAGTATAACGGCAGGGAATATAAATATTTTGATGAATCAAAATATTATGAATTCATAAAGGATAAAAAGATTTTCGAGAAAAAAGACAGTATGTTTCCCGAAACATACTATACCTTGAAAAATGATGATAATAATGATTTCATCTATGTGGGAGTTTTCAGGGACAGCGAGCTTTATACAGCACTTCCAATCAACGATTATAATGATGTTATAAAGGGTGAGCCGTCCTCAATTATTATCAGCAGGCTAGGTCACGAGGCTGAAACAGAGCGAATCAGCCACAATCCTTTGGCAATTGAAGAGACTGTTGCGCTGAGAGAGCAGAAGAACAGCACAGAGAATTTGCAGACTTATGGTAAGGGCAACCATGACGGCTGGTATTATATCTATGTTTTTTATGAAAACCTGCCGATAGCAAGTAATATAACAGGTGTCACGATTGTTGACCATTTCGGTGAATACCTGCTTTTGTGCAGTACAACAGAGGATACCTATTCGGGTATAAAAATGGATAACGGTGCAGTTACAGCGTTGATTGAGGAAATAAAGGCTGCCCGGTAAGAATTGTTTAAAATTAAAGGAGCTGTTGTGAAGCAGCTCCTTTTGTTCGTTGTATTATTCAATTAGTCGGGATAGCCGTTTGGATTTTGGCTTTGCCATCTCCAGCTATCCTCGCACATTTCCTCTATGCCTCTTTCTGCTTTCCAGCCAAGCTCGTTAAGTGCCTTGCTTGGATCTGAATAGCAGGTCGCAATATCGCCTGCACGGCGGGGCATAATCTGATAAGGAATTTTCTGTCCGGATGCCTTTTCAAATGCCTTTACAACATCCAGAACGGAGTAGCCTGTGCCTGTGCCGAGATTATAGATAAAGAGACCGTCTTCATTCTCAACCTTTTCCACAGCTTTAAGGTGACCCAGTGCAAGGTCCACAACGTGAATATAGTCTCTTACGCCTGTACCGTCAGGTGTGTCATAATCATCACCGAAAACACCCAGCTTTTCTCTTTTGCCGATGGCAACCTGTGTTATGTATGGCATTAGGTTGTTAGGAATTCCGTTCGGGTCTTCACCCATTGTACCACTCTTGTGAGCGCCGATTGGGTTGAAATAACGAAGCAGACAGATGGACCAGCTGTTGTCACTTACATATAAATCCTTGAGTATGCACTCAATCATATACTTTGTTCTTCCGTATGGATTAGTTACACCGCCAACTTTCATATCCTCAGTGAGAGGTGATACGTTGTTCATACCATAAACTGTAGCGGAAGAGGAAAATACGATTTTTTTGCAGTTATGCTTTCTCATAACATCAAGCAGTACAAGTGTTCCGTTTACATTATTATCAAAATATTCAAGAGGCTTTTCAACGCTTTCACCCACTGCTTTAAGTCCTGCAAAATGGATTACCGAGTCAATATTTTCTTCCTCAAAAACCTTGCTTATACCCTCAGCATCGCGGATGTCACATTCATAAAATTTAAAATCCTTGCCAACTAAAGCCTTGATTCTGTCATAAGAGCTTTTTTTGCAGTTGTACAAATTATCTACAACCACTACATCTGCTCCTGCATTCATCAGTTCAACACAGGTGTGTGAGCCAATGTAACCTAAACCGCCTGTAACTAATACTGACATATAAATTCCTCCCTAAATATATTAATAAGCCTTGCCCCAATACAGCATTTTTTTAGCAGGCTTTCCGCAGCATACACAAACATCGCTGAGCTGCTCCTCGTCAAATGGTATGCAGCGTGAGCCGACACCTGTGAGCTCCTTAACCTTATCCTCACATTCCTCTTCTCCGCACCACATTGCTTTTACAAAGCCGTCACCGTTCTTTTCAAGAGCTGCTGTGATTTCATCCATAGAGGTGCATTTATAGGTTCTGTTTTCTCTGTTTTCAAGTGCCTTTGCATACAGTCCGTCACGAACCTCCTGCAGCTTCTGCGGAATAATTGCTTCAAGCTCGTCAAGAGAAACGACTGTTTTCTCTCTGTTGTGTCTTGTAACGATTACACACTGGTTATTTTCAATATCCTTAGGTCCCAGCTCAACACGGATTGGAACGCCTTTCATTTCGTATTCGGCAAATTTCCAGCCCGGTGAGTTGTTTGAGTCATCAATTTTTGCTCTGCAAACTTTCTTCAGTCTGTCGGTAAGGGCATAAGCCTTATCAAGCACGCCTTCCTTGTGCTGTGCAATCGGAAGAACAATGACTTGTATTGGTGCAACTGCCGGAGGAAGAACCAAGCCGTTGTCGTCACCATGGGTCATAATGATTGCACCTATCAGTCTTGTAGTCATACCCCAGGAGGTCTGGTGAGGATATGTGAGCTTGTTGTCCTTGTTGGAATACTGGATATCAAATGCTTTTGCAAAGCCATCACCAAAGTAGTGGCTTGTTCCTGCCTGCAGTGCCTTTCCGTCATGCATAAGTGCCTCAATACAATATGTACGCTCTGCACCTGCAAATTTATCACTGTCTGTTTTCATACCCTGAACAACAGGCATTGCCAGGTCTTCCTGACAGAATTTTGTATAGACATTCAGCATTTTTTCTGTTTCTTCAATGGCTTCCTCTGCTGTAGCGTGAAGTGTATGACCCTCCTGCCATAAAAATTCACGTGAACGCAAAAACGGTCTTGTGGTCTTTTCCCATCTTACAACAGATACCCACTGATTGTATAATTTAGGCAAATCTCTGTGAGAATGAACAATATCCTTGAAATGCTCGCAGAAAAGGGTTTCTGATGTCGGACGCACGCAGAGCCTTTCCTCCAGCTTCTCACTTCCGCCGTATGTTACCCATGCACATTCAGGGGCAAAGCCCTCAACATGGTCAGCCTCCTTCTGAAGCAGGCTTTCAGGAATAAACATAGGCATATTAACATTCTCGTGGCCTGTTTCCTTAAACATTCCGTCAAGAATTCTCTGTATGTTTTCCCATATTGCATAACCATATGGTCTGATAACCATACATCCCTTAACGCTGGTGTATGAAACCAGCTCTGCTTTTTTGCAGACATCGGTATACCACTTCGCAAAATCCTCATCCATTGAGGTGATAGCGTCTACCATTTTCTTTTGGTCCTTTGCCATATTCAATCTCCTTTAAAAGATGTATTTAATTACAATATTTTCAAATTATAATTATACACGAATAAAAAGAATATGTAAATAAAAACTTTGATTTAATTTATATTGTATATGGAACACTAAAAATAATATGAATTGGGGAAAAAGTATGTTTATTTTGTTACAAATATTGGACGGGTATGAAATAATTTCATTCTTTATCCTTGAAAAAAAATCAATTTTGATGTATAATTACCAATAAATTTAGGACAGAATTTGTAGGAGGTGAGTGCTACGATTGGTCCTGTTACAATGAAGCTTGATTTACAGACGGAATTGACAGAGCAGCTTAATATTGAAGAGGTTTTCAGCTTTAATATAGGCGGTGTAAAAATCGGCTTTGATGAAGCAACGGTGGTATCATGGATAATCATAGCAGTGCTTACGGTTTTGGCGATTATTCTTACCAGAAATTTAAAGGTTGAGGGTGAACTGTCAAAAAGACAGCAGCTGCTGGAGATGTGCTATGAAAAGGCTGAGGATTTCTTTAAAGGGCTTCTTGATCCGAAGGTTCAGAAATATACGCCGTATCTTATAAGTGTTGCCTTGTTTATAGGTGCGTCAAATATCATAGGCTTGTTTGGCTTAAAGCCGCCTACCAAAAGTATGCAGGTGGATGCAGCAATGGCGATTATGTCTATTGTGCTTGTTGAGTTTACAGCCTTTAAGGAAAAGGGATTTATAGGCAGACTGAAAAGTCTTACAAAGCCAATATGGATAATCACTCCGCTGAATGTAATGGAAGTGTTTATTAAACCATTATCACTTTGTATGCGACTGTTTGGTAATATAATCGGTGCATTTACAATTATGGAGCTGCTTAAAGCTGTTGTTCCCGTTGTATTGCCGGTGGTATTCAGCTTGTATTTTGACTTGTTTGACGGCCTTTTGCAGGCATATATCTTTGTTTTCCTTACGGCTCTTTATCTGCAGGAGGCTGTAGAGGAAGAGGAGGAAACCAAGAAACGCAAGCAAACCAAAAAGATGAAAAGACAAAGTAAAAAGCAAAAAAGAAAAGCAGCTAAGGCTGCATAAAATAATATGATATTTTAAGGAGATTTTTATTATGACAGGTTCAATTATTGCTATTGGCGCAGGTATTGCACTTTTATGTGGCCTTGGTGCCGGAATTGGTATTGGTATAGCAACAGGTAAGGCAGTTGAGGCAATTGCACGCCAGCCTGAGGCTGCCGGTCAGATTCGTACAACCCTTATTCTTGGTGCAGCTCTTTCCGAGGCAACTGCTATTTACGGACTTATCGGAAGTATACTTATCATATTCCTTGTCAAATAGGTATGACAGTTTATATTGTTGAATAATCCGAATATAGTTAGATAGAAGAAGGGAAGCAGCAAATGTTAAAATTTGACTGGAACATTCTCTGGACAGTTATTGATTTAATTATCTTTTTTGTATTAATGAGAGTTTTTTTGTTAAAGCCTATAAAAAATACAATTGAAAAACGCAGAGAATTAATAAGTAAACAATTTGAAGATGCTGAAAATGCACAGCAGAAAGCGGATGCCCTTAAAGCAGAGTATCAGGCAGAGCTTGATGGTGTGGAGGATGAGAAGAAGCAAATCATCGCCTCAGCCAAAGCAAATGCAAAGGCAGAGTATGATAAAATCATAAACCGTGCTGCAGATGATGCAGATAAGATTAAGTCTGATGCGAAGAGAGCCGCAGAATTAGAGACAGAAAAAGCACGCCTTGCTGTCAGAGAGGATATTGCCAAGCTTGCAATGGAAACTGCGGCAAAGGTTATCGGTGAGAAATCATCTGCTGATATGGACAGCGCGCTTTACGATAAATTTTTAAATGAAAGCAGTGATGAAGCATGATTCAGAATATTGAAAATTATATTGAAGCACTGCATTCATCACAGGTTAGTGTTTCAAGTTTAGAGGATGCACTAAAGCTTATTAAAATGAACAGCGAGCTTGCAGAAATATTGGATAATCCGAATGTTGCTCCAAGTGAAAAGCAAAGTGTGATTAACGATATTTTTTCGCCGTCTGTAAAGGATTTTATTTTTGATTTATCTGCAGAATGTAAGTGTGCTGATTTAGAGGAGATTGTGGAAGCATATATCTCTGAACTCAACAGAAAAAATAATGTTGCTGAGGCTACAGTTTACTGTACAACTCCACCTGATGATAAACAGCTTGAAGGTATCAGAGCCTTTGTCTGCAAGGAAGAAAATGCAGGAAGTGCCAGCATTAATATCGTTCATGATGACAAGCTGATAGGCGGATTTATTATAAGAGTGGGCAGTAAGGAATTTGATTTCAGCTTAAAGAGCAAACTTGAGGCTATTAAGGATCAGGTTATTAAAACTGCCCGTGAAAGCAGTGCTGATAAGGCTTCGCTGATTGCTGTACTCAGACAGGATGTTAAGGATTTTGAACAGCATCTTGACAGTGAGGAAGTGGGAACCGTAGTCAGAGTCGGCGACAGTATTGCCACCATTCACGGACTTAACCATGCAATGTATGGCGAAATTGTTGTGTTTGAAAATGGTGTCAAGGGAATGGTGCAGGATATCAAAAGGCATCAAATTGGTGTAATCCTGTTTGGCAGTGATGTTGGTATTCATCAGGGCACAAGAGTTAAGAGAACCCACAAGAATGCAGGCATTCCTGTAGGTGAGAGCTTTGTCGGAAGAATTGTTAATGCTCTGGGCGAGCCGATTGACGGCAAGGGCGATATTGAGGCGGAGGATTACCGCCTGTTGGAACAGCCTGCTCCGTCTATTGTTGAGCGTAAGAGCGTTGATACACCTATGGCTACAGGTATATTGTCGATAGATTCTATGTTTCCTATTGGCCGCGGTCAGAGAGAGCTTATTATCGGTGACAGACAAACAGGTAAAACATCTATCGCTATTGACACAATACTGAACCAAAAGGGCAAGGATGTTATCTGTATATATAACGCAATCGGACAAAAGGCCTCCAGTGTTGCCAAGCTTGTAAATACGCTGGAAAAGGCAGGTGCTATGGCTTACACAATTGTTGTGTGTGCTACCGCATCTGATCCTGCTTCTCTCCAGTATATTGCACCTTATGCAGCAACTGCACTGGCAGAACACTTTATGTATCAGGGCAGGGATTGTCTGATAGTATATGATGATTTGAGCAAGCACGCAGTTGCTTATCGTGCCTTATCATTATTACTGGAGCGCAGTCCGGGACGTGAGGCATATCCCGGTGATGTATTCTATCTTCATTCAAGACTGCTGGAGCGTTCAAGCAAGCTTAGTGATGAATTAGGCGGCGGCTCAATTACTGCATTGCCGATTATTGAAACACAGGCAGGCGATGTGTCTGCTTATATCCCGACAAATGTTATTTCCATTACAGACGGACAGATTTTCCTTGAAAGTGATTTGTTCTTCAGTGGTATGCGTCCGGCTGTAAATGTAGGCTTGTCCGTATCTCGTGTAGGCGGTGCTGCCCAGACAAAGGCTATGAAAAAGGCTGCCGGCTCACTTCGTATTGATTTGGCACAGTTTAGAGAGATGGAAGTATTTACCCAGTTTTCTTCCGATTTGGATGAGGAAACAAAGGCGGGCTTAATATACGGCAAGGGACTGATGGAGCTGTTAAAGCAGCCTCTCGGCCGTCCATTGTCTCTTTCTGATATGGTAATCACCTTGGTTGCCGCAACAGGCAGACGTTTTGTTGACGTTCCTGTTGATAAGATTAAGCAGATTCAGATGGATATGATAGAGTATATCAGTGATAACTATCCGAATATTGCGGATACGATTGAGCGTGAAAAGGTGCTTGATGAGGATGTCAGAGAGCAAATTCTGGATGCTGTTGATGAATTTAAGAAAACAATAGCTTAATAATATTTGTTTTATATAGATTTAAACTAATTTTGAGAAGGTAAATAATGGCTAATTCAAGAGAAATTCAAGCCAGAATGAAGTCAATTAAGGACACGATGAAAATCACAAACGCTATGTGTATGATTTCAAGCTCCAAGCTTCAGAAGGCGAGAAGAGACCTGAAAAATACTGAGCCTTATTTCTATGCAATTCAGGAGTCTATTTCAAAAATTCTTGATATGTCTCCCGACACAGGTAATGATTTTTTTGATACTCGTGAAAAAATACCTGAGCAGGAGAGAAAGCAGGGTTATATTGTGGTTACTGCCGATAAGGGAATGGCAGGCGCATATAACCATAATGTGATAAAAATTGCAGAGAAAGAGGCATTGTCCGATAATAAGAATATGCTTTTTGTTGTCGGTCAGGTAGGTCGCAGATATTTTGAAAAAAAGAATATTCCTGTTGATATAAACTTTAGATATACCGCCCAAAATCCGAATATGAACAGAGCAAGAATTATTAGTGAAAAAGTTGTTGATTTGTTCAAAAAGGGAGAGCTGGATGAGGTTTATATTGTGTATACAAGAATGGTTAATTCTGTTACCTTTAATGCAGAGATTAAGCAGCTTTTACCTTTGAAAAAGCAGGAATGTGTAAGCGGTAAAAATAATTATCAAAGCTGTTATTTTGAACCGAATGTAGATACTGTGTTTGAGCATATTGTACCAAACTATGTAGCCGGCTTTGTTTACGGTGCCTTGGTTGAGTCCTATTGTGCAGAGCATAATGCCCGTATGATGGCAATGCAGACAGCTACGGATGCTGCAAAGGATATGCTCAGACAGCTTGGTATAGAATATAATCGTGCCCGTCAGGCAGCAATTACCCAGGAAATAACCGAGGTAATTGCCGGCTCTAAGGCACAGAAAAACAAAAATGTGTAGGAGGTGTCCTTTTATGAATACAGGTAAGATTGTGCAGGTAATGGGTCCCGTAGTTGATGTTGAGTTTGATGGCGAATTACCTAAAATTAAGGACGCTCTTGAAGTAAAGCTTAACGGCAAAAGACTGGTTATGGAGGTCAGTCAGCATATCGGCAATAATGCAGTGCGCTGTATTATGCTCGCTGCCTCAGAGGGTCTGTGCAAGGATATGGAGGTTACTGCAACAGGAGATGCAATTAAGGTCCCTGTAGGCAGCAAAACCCTTGGCAGATTGTTTAACGTTGTGGGAGATACCATTGACGGTATGGAAAAGCTGAATGAGGAAGAGCATTGGCCGATTCACAGACCTGCACCATCCTTTGAGGAACAGGCCAGTGAGGTAGAAATTCTTGAAACTGGAATTAAGGTTATCGACCTTCTGACCCCATACCAAAAAGGTGGTAAGATAGGTCTTTTCGGCGGTGCCGGTGTTGGTAAAACCGTTCTTATTCAGGAGCTTATCACAAATGTTGCTACGCAGCATGGCGGTTATTCTATCTTTACCGGTGTTGGTGAGCGAAGCCGAGAGGGTAACGATTTGTGGAAAGAGATGGGAGAGTCAGGCGTTCTCAGCAAGACTGCACTGGTTTTCGGACAGATGAACGAGCCTCCCGGAGCACGTATGCGTGTAGCCGAAACAGGCTTGACTATGGCTGAATATTTCCGTGATGTTGATCATCAGGACGTACTTCTCTTTATTGATAATATTTTCCGTTTTGTTCAGGCGGGCTCAGAGGTATCTGCTCTGCTGGGCAGAATGCCGTCAGCTGTTGGCTATCAGCCGACCTTGGCAACCGATGTGGGTGAACTGCAGGAGCGTATTGCTTCTACTAAAAATGGTTCTATTACATCTGTTCAGGCAGTATATGTACCTGCCGATGACCTTACTGACCCTGCACCTGCAACGACCTTTGCTCACCTTGATGCAACGACTGTTCTTTCACGAAAAATTGTTGAAAAGGGCATTTATCCTGCAGTAGATCCTTTGGAGTCAAACTCACGTATTCTTGAAGCGGATGTAGTGGGTGCGGAGCATTATGAGGTAGCCCGTAAGGTTCAGGCTTATTTGCAAAAGTATAAGGAGCTTCAGGATATCATTGCAATTCTTGGTATGGAGGAGCTTTCCGATGAGGATAAGCTGACAGTATACAGAGCAAGAAAAATTGAGAAATTTTTGTCTCAGCCGTTTCATGTTGCTGAAAGCTTTACAGGTATTGAGGGCGTTTATGTTCCTGTTAAGGAATCTGTGCGCGGTTTCAAAGCCATTGTTGACGGTGAGGTTGACGATGTTCCTGAAATGGCATTTTTTAACACCGGTACGATTGATGATGTACTGAAAAAGGCTGAGCAGATGTAAAATGATTGCCACAGATTATTACACAAGGGGAGGTAGGTTATGAATACCTTTCAATTAAAGATTACTGCATCAAACAAGATTTTTTTTGATGGTGAGGCGCAGAGCCTGAATGTTCCGTTGGTTGATTACGGAAGTGAGAGCTTTCTTGCGAATCACGAAAATTGTATTGTACCAATTGATGCAGGAGAAATGAAAATTGTTGACAGCAGCGGTAAGGTTACAGAGGCATTTGTCGGCAACGGTTTTCTTGAGTTTTTGAATAATAAAGCCTCTCTTGTGTGTATTTCCGCTGAACTGCCTGAGGAAATTGATGCCCGCAGAGCAGAGGAAGCGAAGCTGCGTGCGGAGGAGGAGCTGAGAGAACAGCGTTCTCAGCTGGAATATTATCATTCTCAGGCGAATCTTGCCAGAGCTATGGAGCGATTAAAGGTAAAAAACAGACATAACATATAACAAAAGTTAACACCATCAAGCGTCAGCCTGATGGTGTTCAGCGTGTAGAAAAAGTCTAATTTACAAATTTCTACACGCTGGGAGATTTTGAGAAAGTGCCCAGAATTAAGCCTTTGGCAATTCGTTGCTGTACGATGGTACCGCAGAGTTGCCAAAGGCTTAAAACGCACAAAAGCCACCTGAATTCAATATTCAG
>JAMPGU010000047.1 GCA_023663865.1 Clostridium sp. | reverse complement strand
TGTTTTTCTTAAAGTTCTTGTCTGTACTGTACTGAATCTGATAACCTGTGGTCTGGGTTGTATACTTCTTCCACTTTACTGTGAACTTTTTCTTTCCTGCACTTACGCTTGAAAGACTTGTGTTCTTTGGCTTGATGGTGAAAGTTTTGGTTGCTGTACCACTGTAGTTACCCTTGAAGGTTATCTTGATTGTGTACTTGCCAACATTCTTTCTTCCGCTTGGATAAGTAACCGTATAATCTGTTCCGCTCTTTAATTTGTTTCCTTTGCTGTCCTTAACCGTTACACTTGGCTTCTTTGCACTGCCGTTATAGGTATAGGTACTTGTTGACAATGTATAAGTCGTTGGCTTATAGATTGTCTTGGTTGTTTTGGTATACTTAGCAGCACATGTCTTGCAGGTATATGTTGTTACTACCTTGCCGTTAGCGCTCTTGGTTGCCTTTGTGGTTTTTGCAGTGGCCTTGCCGTTGCTTGTGTGTGTATGGCTGCTGTTCCAGGTTTTCCAATAATCCTTATAAAGAGCAACGCTCTCTGACTTGCTCTTTGATGCATCATACTCTGATTTAGAAACAACGTTCTGTGCTTCATTAGGTGAAACAAAAATTACCCAATATGTGTTCTTTGTTTCCTCAGACTCAAAGCAGCCTACGCCTGCACTTGACATAAGGCTGTCAATCAGTATATCGTAGTAGTCATTATTGATAAAATAATCACCTATATCTGATGCCATATTCGCATTGTTTGATTTGCATACAAGCATATAATACAGCTGATTGCTGTTTTCATCAAGAATGGTATCAAAATCCTCACCATTTGCACGGTCTATACCATAATGCGCAACAAGCTCATGTGCGCGAAGCATAGCTGCATCCAGCATATCCTTGTCCATTACAAGCGGATTTACACCGGCCGATTTTCTATAAGTATTCACTTTGCTGAGTGCATCAAATGCATACTTATAATGGTTTTTACCATAGATTGTAAGCTTTTTATAATTCGTTGTATCACTATACTTCTGCGAATCATTTACTATCGCTGCGTTCGCAGTAATACCTACACCGCCGAGCATTGTAACAAGCATTACAATTGACAATAAAACACTTAATAATTTCTTCATTTTAAATACCTCATTCCTTTCTTTAGAAAACCAGCTGTTTTTCGCATTTTGGGTACGAAAAAAAGAATAACGTCTCTTAAACGGCAACTGGCTGACTTATCTTTCGACTTAGTCCCTCTAGCTTTGCGTCACCGACTTTCATCGGCTTTGCGATTGAGTTGATTTACTTTTGTCTACATCTGCATTATATTCCTGCAAATTTCATTTGTCAATACCTTTTTCGATTATTTTAATAATGTAATTGTATCATTCTTTTGTATCGCAAAAGTATCTGCCGGGAGGGCGCAAAGACCCTCCCCTACATATAAGTTATTTCTTTGTTGTAACAGTCTTTGCACTGCTCCAGGAGCTGTAATACTTTGTACCGCTTACGGTCTTATAAGTACGAATTCTTACGTAGTACTTTTTCTTTCCGCTGAGCTTTGAGATTGTTTTGCTTGTGGTCTTGTTGCTTGATACTGTTACGGTCTTATTGTTTTTCTTAAAGTTCTTGTCTGTGCTGTACTGAATTTGATAACCTGTGGTCTGGATTGTATACTTCTTCCACTTTACTGTGAACTTCTTTGAGCCTGCACTTACGCTTGACAGACTTGTGTTCTTTGGATTAATTGTGAAGCTCTTTGTAGCTGTACCACTATAGTTACCCTTGAAGGTTATCTTGATTGTGTACTTGCCGACATTCTTTCTTCCGCTTGGATAAGTAACCGTATAATCTGTTCCGCTCTTTAATTTGTTTCCTTTGCTGTCCTTTATGGTTACACTTGGTTTCTTTGCACTGCCATTATAGGTATATGTGCTTGTGGAAAGTGTATAAGTTGTTGGCTTATAAATCGTCTTTGTTGTTTTGGAATAGGTATAACCGCAAGTTTTACAGGTATATGTTGTTACTACTTTACCATTAGCACTCTTGGTTGCTTTTGTAGTTTTGGTTGTGGTCTTATAGCTGTGTGCTGTTTTTGCCACCGTTTTCTGTGCAGTTATAACCGTTTGGCACACAGAGCAATAACTGCCCTGGGTTTTACCTGTTTTTGTACAGGTTGCCGTTACAGCCTTTTCTGTCACGATTTTATGACCTGCTGCAGGAATTTCACTGCCGTATTCAACAACCTCTCCGCAGAGGCTGCAAAGCCTATCCCCTGTATATCCGCTGTTGGTACAATCCGCACTGCACCGATTAATCAGAATTTGCTCTCCGTCATGCTGACATTCGGCATCAATAGCTTCAAAGGCAATACCGTTCTCCTCTGCATACCTCTGCAGTATGGTATTGCTTTTATAGCCCATAAAAACCAAAGCATCATTCGCAGTAACCAGCTCTGTTCCGACAGTAAACGGACCATTCGAATGCTTAAAGATTACAAGATTTAAATTTTTACATTCATAAAACGCCTGACTGCCAATTACATTAACACTTTCAGACACAATAATCGTCTTAACATTTCTGCAGTTAACTGCTGCCAGCTCACCGATAGTTGTAACCGTAGATGGAATATCAAGCGTTTCCAGTGCTGTTAACGAGGGAACTATGTATAAATTTTTACACGCCTTATCGTAAAAAACACCATCAATATCGCAATAATTTTTATTATTATCATCAACGTAAATTGCCTTTAGTTTTGACGGCAGTGATGCGGATGCGGTCATAAACGCATTTGCACCTATTGAATTTACAGAGGCGGGTATATTAAATTCTGTTACGGAATAGCAGCCGGAAAAGGCTCTGTCACCAATATTGGTAAGGGTACTCGGCATCGTAACACGCTGAAGATTTGCAATATTGGAAAATGCCCAGCTGCCTATACTCGTTATACCCTCTCCGATAATAAGCTCGGTAATATTATACTTGGCACCTTCCCTCCAAGGAGCATCTTTCCAGGTAGCATAGTCATCCATTTTACCGCTGCCTGATAATGTTAATGTACCCTTTGCCGAATTATAATAGGCAGTTATATTTGCTCCGCATTTTAATGAGCTGTCAGCAAAGCTGATTATATTAACGCTCAATACCGCTGTTATTAAAACAACAAGCGATAAAATTACAGACAAAAATTTTTTCATTAAAGTCACTCTTTTTTAAATCGTTATATCTAAATTATAACAAACAAAGACCAAACAGGTCAATACCCATTTGGTCTTTGGAATATATTGGTTTATATTATTCTGCACCCTGTCTTCTTTCAGCAAGAGCGGCAGAAATCTTAGCCTTTTTCTCGCCGATAATATCGTACTTAAACATAGGAATAATAGACAGCAGAGCAAGAATACCGGGAAGTGCTGTATACGCAAAGAAGATAATATCCTTTGTTTTATCATTAAACACGCCTGTATCCAGTGCTTCATAGTAGCCTGAGCCCTGAACAAAGATAAGTCCTACAGCTGTACCGAGAGCAAGACAAACCTTGATTGTAAGGGTAAGGATGGAATAGCAAGCGCCCTCCATTCTCTTGCCTGTCTCATACTCATAATAGTCAACCGAATCTGCAGTCATAATCATAGGCATTAATGTAACAGAACCAAACTGCAAGCCGATTAAGAATAAGGATGCATAGAACAGTACTGTCAGCACCATATTATCCGGTGACTTAAACCAGAAATGTCCGATTACAAATGAGAAAATAGATGCTGCAAAGCCATAAACGGAAAGCAGGATGTAAGCATTTTTTTCATTCATCTTCTTGATTAACATCGGGCAAAGTGCCATAGAAATCATGGAGCCTACTGCTGTTACAATGCCAAGCACAGCAACAAGGTTTTGTGAACCGAGAATAACAGTGGCAGCCTGTACCTGAATACCCATTGCCATCTGACGTCCGAAGCCAAGGAAATAAGAAATAATAACCAGCATAAAAGGCTTATTATTTTTCAGTGCATTGAGCATATCCTTAAATGTGGTTTTTTCTGTTGAAGTATTGGTAACACGCTCCTTGTTAAGCAGAGGAATCAATGCAAAAAGAACGCAGCCCAAAACAGCTGTCAATATTGCAGTGCCAAGATACTCTGATGCAATCATAGGCGTATCTGTATCTCCCTCAAAACCAAACACCTTTGAGCCACCCGGAATGATGAGACAAACGATAGGCACAATAACAACACAAGCAGAAAAACCAACCTGCTTAAATGTATTGGAAATAGACACAACATTTGTACGCTCTGTCGGATTCGGCGTAAGCACGGAGGCAATACCCTGAGACGGAACGTCACCCATTGTCATCGCAATACTCCAAATTAAATATGTAACAAAAATCCAAACATAAAGTCCGACACCCTTAAAGCCTACAGGAATAAAGATTACTGCGGTAAAAATAAGCAGCGGAAGTATGGAATACATAATCATAGATTTGAATTTTCCGTGCTTGCTTTTTGATCGGTCAACCAAATTTCCCACAACCGGATCGGCAATAGCAGAAACGATTTTTGCAACAAGAATTAAGATAGCAACAACGCTGACATTGGCACCAAGAATAGAGCCGTCAAATTCTGCCTGATAAGAATTCAGCAGTCCTACAATAGCCTGAAAGCCGAACAAGCCTAAGGAATATGCTGCAATCTCTTTAAATTTCATATGCTTTTGCTTTGTTATATCCTCTGTCATAAACAAACCTCCTAAACGCAAAGAGGCGAAAATGCTGCAGTATAGCTATAGCATTTTCGTCTCCATTGACAATTCATTAATCCTTAAATACATCATTGAACAAATCAATATCAGCAACCTTCATAACCCAGGAAAACAGTTCTGAGCCCTTAACAGGAAGCAATCTATTGAAAGCAGACATAGCATGCGCATCGAAGCCATGTATCATCATTGGTCTCTTATGCTCAATGCCGAACATAATCATCTTAACCATACGGTCACAATCGGTGGAAATCATATCCATTACCTTCTGACCCTTGCCACCGTCATTCTTCTGGTCGCGGAAAATATCTGTCTTTGTGAAGCCCGGACAAACAAGACCAACATACATCTTACCCTTAAACTCAACTCTAAGTGCCTCTGTGAAGCCTTTCAGTGCAGCCTTTGACGCACTGTACATAGAAGTACCTGCAAGAGTCATAAGTGCTGCGGATGAGTCAACATTGATAATCGCAGGATTCTCCTCCTGCATCAAAATAGGCAGGAAAGTTTTAACACCATATACACAGGAATAGAAATTGATATTCATTGCTCTTTCAATTTCATCGTATGAATATCTGTCAAATCTCTTGAACTTAGG
Organism: Clostridium sp.; assembly: GCA_023663865.1. Taxonomy (GTDB): domain Bacteria; phylum Bacillota; class Clostridia; order Oscillospirales; family Acutalibacteraceae; genus Eubacterium_R. The sequence goes on along the minus strand of JAMPGU010000047.1, from coordinate 8,513 downwards.
CAGAATACCTGCATTATTAATAAGCACAGATGGCTTAACGCCCTGCTCTGCAAGCTCTGCAGCAAAGTTTTCCCATGCATCTTTATCTGATACATCAAATAATTTGTAAGAAAACTGCTCAGCATATGTTGGGCCAAGCTCCTCAATAAATTTCAGCATTTTAGCTTCTGATCTTGCAACACCAACTACATTGCAGCCGTGTTTTTTTATTAATGTAGCAGCAATACCTGCACCCATACCTCCGGATGCACCGGTAACAATTACGGTTTTTCCTGACAGCCAATCGCTGTTAAAGCAGCATTTACAATCGCTCATTTTTTTGTGTCCCCCTAACAAATCGTTAAATTTATACAAAGTTATTATACAATAGGAAATGCAACCTTGCAATAATTATTTTTATTTATTTTTCAACTTTTTTAAGAATATAAATCTTTTAGTATACTTTTTTACTACAAATAGTTTATTTTTTCTGCAAGTTTTTTACAGATAAATATATTCGTTAGTATTATTACACAAAAGAAATCCCACTTTTTTAGGGCAAATGCCGAATATTTTACATTTTATTGATTTGTGTTAATTATTGTGATAAACTATAAAAAGTGATTAAAATTTTATCGGAGTATCATTATGGATAAGAGAATAAAAAGAACCCGGTCGGCTGTATTTAATGCAATGCTCGATTTAATGGTAGAAAAGGAAACCAGCAAGATAACCGTGCTTGAGCTTTGCAAAAAAGCAGATATTAACAAAAGCACCTTTTATCTCCACTACAGCAGTATGGAGGATTGCACGCAAAAGTGCTTTGAAACCATTATGGATGGCATTGTAAGGATTTCAAAATTAATTAATTACAATGAGCTTAAAGCTAACCCAAAACCGGTAGCCGACACTCTTATTCGTGAAGTAGAAAAGAAAGCCGATTATTTATACCGATTTAAAAGCAGCAGTATCTGCGGACCTTCTATCAAGCTTCTTAAAGAAAATTTGGTAGAAAGCATTGCAGAGCATAATGGTTTTAACCGCGAGGATAACTACTACGAATATGCCAACATTACCTTTGCCGTAGCAGGTATGGTGGATATAATGATTGAAATGCTTCCGAATTTCAACAAGGAGCTTTTAAGTAAAACCATCTGCACTATGCTGAAATCCGCAAACAATTAACTGTTTATATATAAAAAAGGAGTTGCTCAACCGAACAACTCCTTTTTATTTTACTATTTATTTTGCTAAGTATAATGCGGATGTATCTACATTCGTATCATCAACATACCAGCTGTTGCCAATCTGTACAACATAAAGCTCCTGAGAAGCAACGACTGTACCATCATCGAGAGTAACCTCAACAATACACTTATCAACTGCTGAAATGTCTGCTGAATTATCAAGCTTTGCAAATGCATCAATCATGCTTGACTTATTATTTATTTTCTCAGTCTTAGTGAAGAAAAGAATCTTCTTTTCTTTGGTTGTATCCTCAAGGCCAAAGCTGTCTGCTTTTGCAGCACCTGATTCTGCAACAGGCTTAATTCTTGCTGCATACTCATCAACGTAAGCCTTTACCTCATCATCGGAAAGTGCAGTGCATTCTTTTACAGTTGTTGTGAACTTGTATACAGGCTGTTTTTCAGTTACGGTTTTCTTCTTGCCGTCAACAAGAGTCTCAACCTCAACATCCTGCTCTACACCAAACATAGTTTGATACGTACCGATTGACTGCTCCTGAATAATGGTTTTATCATCAGAAGCAAATGTTCTCTTTGTACCTGTAAGAGACTGACCATAGGTTGATACATTTGACTCAAAAGCACCAAACATAAAATCAGTATCCATATATTCATCGCCGTAAACTTCTTTTCTTAATTCAGCAAGCTTTGCGAAATAATTTGAAAATACGGAATCATAGTCATCAAGACCATATGTTGTTAAAAGCTCAACATAATATTCATACATTGTGGAATACACCTTGTTAAGTGCCTCAGCCTCTTCATTCGAGCCTGTGCCTACAAAATCAGCCTTCTTAACATCGTCACCGTCATTAACATAAGGCTTCATATAAGCATTTCTGATAAAGTCGCCGTATTTGCCATTCTTGGATACAAGTGTATTCTTATAAGCATTATAACCGTCACCGGTCTGAACAATTGTATCTGTATATGCCTGCGCTACTTTTTCAGGAGAGAACGCAGTGTATCTTGTTGTAAAAGCAAAAATTGTAATGATAACAAGAACTACTGCAACCAAAACACCGGCAAAAACTGCATACACGCCGGCGTTAAAACCTTTTTTATCTTTTGTTGTTTCAGCCATTTCTACCCCTCCTTACTCTGCGATTGCATCAGGAGTATCGCCTGACACTGCTTCCTGCGCTGCTCTCTTTTCAGCAAGAGCGGCTGTAATCTTTTCCTTCTTTTCGCCAACCATATCATAGAACAGAACAGGAACGCCCTGAAGAAGTACAAATACAGCAGGAATGATTGTATAAATTGCAAGGAACTTTGAAAGTGTTGAATTATCCTGAACAGCATAAGCTACATTCGGATCCTGTGAGAACTGATAACCTGACCATGTGTAAACAAGGAACGGACCAAGATACTTTGTAAATGCAGATGCAATCTTCGAGAACAGACCGTAGCCTGCGTAAGCCAAGCCTTCCTGTCGTTTACCTGTCTTATATTCCATTTCGTCAACACAGTCGGCAATCATAATATTCGGAGTAACGTTTGTGTTACCATGCTGCAGACCGCAGAAGAAATTGAGAATAAGGAATGGAACAACCAATGTTGAATTGAAGTCAATTACCTTTGATACAATAAACAGGATTGCAAGGGATGATGCACCGTAAATGCAGAAAATAATAAATGTCTTCTTTGTAGAGAATTTTTTAAGAACTGCTTTTACTATCAGCATACCAACAGCTGTACCGATACCCATAGGCAGCATAAGAGCAAGCTTTAAGCCCTTTGAACCTAAAAGGTAAACAGCTATGTAAAGGGATACTGTACCGTAAACACCACGGCCAAAGCCAAAAAGCTTTGTAAGAGAAACCATAAGAAGGTTTTTGTTTGTGAAAACAAGCTTGATTGACTCAGCAAGTGAAACCTTTTCAGAGGAATAAGGAACACGCTCCTTATTATTTGCAAAGAAAACCATTACAAAAATAATCATTCCCAGCGCACATACTGCTGTAGAAACGATAAGGTCAAGACCTTGACCCTCAGCATTCTTGAACTGCTGCTGACCCATAAGGGCCTTCATAACTGCGCCAACAACAATGATTACAACCTGACCGCCGGACTGTCCTACTGAACGAAGGAAGGATGCGATTGAGATAGCATCTCCTCTTTCACTCGGATTCGGTGAGCAGAGTGCACCAAAACAGTTTGCCGGTGATTCAACCGCACAGGAAACCGCTGTATAAAGCGCATAAATGATAAACATCCATACAGATGCAACGGTGAGGCTTGATGTATTCGGAGCAACGAAAACCATCAAGGATACAATAGCAAGAGGAATTGCACCAAAGCCAATCCACGGCTTAACCTTACCTAATTTTGTTTTTGTTCTGTCAACAAGGATACCGATAATAAGCTCGCATATAGCGCCTACAAATCCTGCAACACCAAATACAAGTGAAACAGTATTTGCAAAAGAAGCTTGGTCAAAACCCTTGCCCTTGAACGCGAAGTCTGCAAAGAAGGTTGTAGTATAGTCCGGCATCCAACCTGTTAAAAGGGCAACGCCGAATAAGCCTATACCAAATGTAACAATCTCTGAAGGCTTCATGTACTTTTTTTCTGATGAAGTCTTTTTAGCTCCATCAACGGCTTTTGTTTTTGCCATACGAAAAACCCCTCTTCGATAAAAAATTTTCAGTTTATTATATCACTATATTAAAAATAAAACAATATCCATTTAACAATTATTTTACATAAACTTAATATTTAATAATTTGTTTATGTTCTGCATTTGCACAAAAAACACAATAGCTATACTACATACTATTATAGTATTGTAATTAATTATTATATAAAAAGGACCTGTTCCTTGTGAACAAGTCCTTTTTGCATAATATTTACTTTAAATATTAAACATTGATTTCTACGCTGACGCCAAGCAAATCCTGCTCTTTTTCAAGAATCGGATTGATAACCTCTGCAAGAAAATCAGCAGTCTGCTGCGGCGCTCTGCCGACAAAATTAGACGGCTTTAAAATAGCCAGAATTTCTTCCTTAGTAGTCATAAAAGCAGGGTCACCGGCAATTCTGTCTACCAAATCATTCTGACCGCCTTCAACCTTAACAACAGCACCTGCTGCCATAGAATGCTGACGAATTTTTTCGTGAAGCTCCTGTCTGTCTCCACCCTTCTTAACAGCATCCATCATTATGTTTTCAGTAGCCATAAACGGAAGCTCGCTCATAAGTCTTGCCTCGATAACCTTAGGATAAACAACAAGACCCGAGGTTACATTAATGTACAAATCAAGAATACCGTCTGTTGCAAGAAAAGCCTCTGCAACCGAAACACGCTTATTGGCAGAGTCATCCAGTGTTCTTTCAAACCACTGTGCCGATGCTGTCCAAGCAGGATTGAGAGCATCTATCATAACATATCTGGAGAGGGATGCAATACGCTCACTTCTCATAGGATTTCTCTTATATGCCATAGCAGATGAGCCGATTTGATTTTTCTCAAAGGGCTCTTCAATTTCCTTTAAATTCTGGAGAAGTCTCAAATCATTGGAGAACTTACAGCAGGACTGTGCAATCAAACCAAGACAATTACATACGATTGTATCCAGCTTTCTTGCATAGGTTTGTCCGCTTACAGGGAAGCAGGACTTGAAGCCCATTTTCTCAGCAATCTTCTTGTCAAGCTCTTTACACTTATCGTGGTCACCATCAAAAAGCTCAAGGAAGGAAGCTTGTGTTCCTGTTGTACCCTTTGAGCCAAGAAGCATAAGGGAATCAATAACATGACAGATTTCTTCATAGTCCATTACCAAATCCATCATCCAAAGTGTAGCACGCTTACCAACAGTGGTTGGCTGTGCCGGCTGAAAATGTGTAAAGCCAAGACAAGGCATATCCTTATATTCATCTGCAAATTTTGCAACAGATGCAATCGCGTTAACCAGCTTTTTCTTAATTAGAAGCAACGCCTCACGCATTGTGATAACATCTGTATTGTCGCCAACATAACAGCTTGTTGCACCGAGATGAATAATCGGTCTTGCATTAGGACACTGTTCGCCGTAAGCATGAACATGGCTCATAACATCGTGACGAAACTTCTTTTCGTACTCCTGCGCAACCTCATAATTAATATCATCTGCATGAGCTTTAAGCTCATCAATCTGCTCTTTTGTTACATTGAGTCCAAGCTCGTTTTCTGCCTCAGCAAGAGCAATCCAAAGCTTTCTCCAGGTTTTGAATTTAAAATCCGGAGAATAGATATACTGCATTTCTTTAGAAGCATATCTGGCATTAAAAGGTGAATTATATGTATTATTTGGCATTAGTCAAGTCCTACTCTCTTCATCATTTCTGCATAAGCATCCTCTACACCGCCCATATCACGACGGAAACGGTCCTTATCAAGCTTTTCGTGTGTCTCGATATCCCAGAAACGGCAGGTATCAGGACTGATTTCATCAGCAAGTACGATCGTGCCATCTGATGTTTTACCAAACTCAAGCTTAAAGTCAATAAGCTCAACACCGATTGAAGCAAAGTACTCTTTAAGAACATCATTTACTGTAAATGCCATCTTCTTAATTGTATCAACCTCATCCTGAGTAGCAAAGCCGCAGGATACAGCATGATAGCCATTAATCAGCGGATCGCCCAAATCATCGTCCTTGTATGAGAATTCAATTGAAGGACATACAAAATCCATACCCTCTTCAAGACCTAATCTCTTGCAGATTGAACCGGCTGCACGGTTACGGATAATAACCTCAAGAGGTACAATGGTAACCTTCTTTACTGCAGTCTCTCTGTCTGAAAGCTCCTCAACATAATGCGTAGGAACACCCTTTTTCTCCAAAATCTGCATAAGGTAGTTGGACATTTTATTGTTTACAACGCCCTTGCCTACGATTGTGCCTTTTTTCAATCCATTAAAAGCAGTAGCATCATCCTTGTAATCAACGATTACAACATCAGGATCCTCTGTTGCCCAAACCTTCTTTGCCTTACCTTCATAGAGCTGTGTAGTCTTTTCCATAACATATATCTCCTTTGAAATAAATAATTATTTTTTATAAGCAGTTTTAATTCTTTCAATTGCTTCCACTGTTTTTTCAGCATTTCCGAAAGATGTTAAACGGAAGTAGCCTTCACCTGCAGGTCCGAAGCCTGAACCCGGCGTACCTACAACCTGGCACTTCTCAAGCAGCTCATCAAAGAACTCCCAAGATGTATAACCCTCAGGTACTCTTAACCATACATAGGGTGAGTTTACACCGCCATAGCATTCAAAGCCTGCGTCACATAAGCCATCATAAATAACTCTTGCATTTTTCTGATAATACGCAAGGGTTTCTTTTATCTGCTTCTGACCCTCTTCTGTATAAATTGCCTCAGCTGCTCTCTGTGTTACGTAGGACACACCATTGAATTTCGTAGCCTGACGTCTTGCCCAAAGCGGATTAAGGCTTGTACCGTTAAATACCAATTCCTTAGGTACTACTGTATAGCCGCAGCGCATACCTGTAAAGCCTGCTGTCTTTGAAAAGGAGCGAAGCTCAATAGCACAGGTCTTAGCACCCTCAATCTCATAAATGGACTTAGGAATATCATCGCTTACAACAAATGCTTCATAAGCGGAGTCAAATAAAATTAAAGAATTGTGCGCATTTGCAAAGTCAACCCACTTCTTCAGCTGCTCCTTTGTAGCCACCATACCTGTAGGGTTGTTCGGGAAGCAAAGATAAATCACATCCGGAATTTCCTCAGGAATATCAGGTGTGAAATTATTTTCTGCAGTACAAGGCATATAAATGATATTTGACCACAAGCCATTCTCATTCTTATCACCTGAACGTCCTGACATAACATTGGTGTCAACATAAACAGGATAAACAGGGTCACAGATAGCAACCTTATTATCAACAGAGAAAATATCTCCTATATTACCGCAGTCACTCTTAGCGCCATCACTCAGGAAAATTTCATCCTTTGCAATATCAATGCCTCTGTCTGCATAGTCATGCTTCTGAATGGCATCAAGAATAAAATCATAGCCATACTCAGGCGGATATCCTCTGAAAGTATCCTCGCATGCCATTTCGTCAACAGCCTTGTGCATAGCCTCTATTACGGCCGGAACAAGCGGTTTTGTAACATCACCGATGGACAGACGAATTACATCTGCCTCGGGATGTGCTGCCTGATATTCTCTCTGCTTTCTTGCAACTGTTGAGAATAAGTAACTTGATTCAATCTTTAAAAAATTCTCATTAATTTTCATATATATTAAACCTCCATTTTTCTATATATCCACTTCGCCTGTAAACGCATATGCCGCAGGTCCTGTCATAAATACACCATCCTCTTCTCTTCCCGACCAGTAGATGTGCAGCTCTCCGCCTAAAAGGTGAACAGTAACATCATTGTCCGTATAGCCGTTGAGTATAGCTGCAACAACCGTTGCACAAGTACCTGTACCGCAGGCCAGCGTTTCGCCGGTGCCGCGCTCATACACACGCATTTCAATATTATTTCTGTCAATGACCTTGGCAAATTCTGCATTAATTCTGTTTGGAAAAACCTCTGTATTGCACTCAAATTTTGAGCCGTAAAAATCAAGGTCAAAATCCCTCGGACTTTCGTCAATAAACATAACTGCATGCGGATTGCCCATAGAAACACAGGTCATATTGAACGTTCTGTCTGCCACGGTGATTTGCTGATTGATTACCTTTTCGCTGTCACTGTTAACGGGAACCTCTATTGATTTCAGTATCGGTGCACCCATATCCACCTTTGCCAGCACTGCCTCACCGTTTTCAACCGTGATATCAATATATTTCACTGCTCCCATTGATTCAATGGAAAAGCTTGTTTTATCTGTATAGCCGTTATCATAAACATACTTTGCCACGCATCTTATGGCATTGCCGCACATTTCAGCGCGTGAGCCGTCAGCATTATACATAACCATTTCAAAGTCAGCCGTAATGCCCTTTTTGATTAATATGATTCCGTCACCGCCAATACTGAAATGCCTGTCTGACAGCTTTACTGCAAGGGCACTTTCGTTTGTTACGGTTTCCTTAAAGCAGTCGATATAGATGTAGTCGTTTCCGCAGCCGTGCATTTTTGTGAATTTCATCAAATCTCTCCTAATAATGTATTGTGTTACACCAAGTTGCTATACACAATTTACTCTTCTTGTTTAGGCAATGAGTAGTAATCCGAACCGTGGTTTAAATTGAACGATTCGCCCTTCTTCTGCGTTAAAAATACTCGGAATACGAAAGTATTCCTGCGTTTTTGTGCCTTGAT
>JAMPGU010000046.1 GCA_023663865.1 Clostridium sp. | reverse complement strand
CCACATCCAACGAAAAAAGCACAGCCGAAGCTGTGCCTTTTTCGACAGGCTGAAAAACCATTGGTAATTTACCAATGGTTTTATTCATTATAATCACATTTGACAATATGGTTTATTATCATTATAATGAAATCAGGTAGTGTTAATATGAGAGAGAATAATAAAAAAATGAATCGAATCGGCAGAGAAGAGAGGTATTTGGATATTGTCAATAATCGTCTCAGGCAATTTGCTTTATTAAATAATTCTTCCTATAGTGACTTGGCGGAGGACGATGATTTGTTTTGCTATCATACCTGTGTCATTCTTAATAATTTTGAGGTGCATTTCTATTGCACTTTTAACCTTAGCGCAGGCTATCCCTTTATGGAGATTGACGAGGATTCCAGCGAATACTGTCTTTTAACACGCTTTAAGTTTGGCTTCAGCGATACATATTTTTCACCATATGATATTCATAATCTTGTTGGTGATAACGATTTCAGGACACTTGATTTTCACTATTTGATAACAGAGGATGTTCTGAATAAGGCTCTTGATAATATAACAAATTTCATAACAAGGCATTCCTTTGAATTGTCACAAATAAGCACCAATGCTCTATACCAGGAACAGCTTACAAGCAATTATAAAATGGATATGCAAATTGTATCTAAAAAAATTACGGATGAAAAATTAAAAAAGAATTTCGGCAAGTATTCCAAAAAACACGAGTTTAATCTGTATTTTCATAATTTGGAGCACCAGCCAAAGTTTAATGCCTTTGCCGCTAAGGGTAAGAGTAAAGAGCTTCAAAGAATTCTGTCAAAATACAGTGCAAAAGGCTGGCTCACTATCTTTGAGCAGAGGTATATGGATTATCTTATGAAAACGGACTTTCAAAAGCCCGATGAGGATAAGACCTATTTTATTTCCAGTACAAGAAAAAGCAATAAGTATACCTCAATTATTGTAATTATTTCCTTCTTGCTGGCATTTGCAATATCAATTGTCATTGATTTGCTGATTTGGAATTTGGTTGATGAGACGATTGTTGCAAATAACTATACCATACTTTCTTCGAGTGACAGCTTGCAGTTTATGGCATTGATTGCTGTTCCTCTTGCTGCAATGCTGTCGTTATTGTTTAGAGATTTGTTTTTTGCAAATACGACCGGCAAGGCTTTTATAGATGCGACCACGAAAAAGGGTAAGGCAATACTGCTCGTTATCTGCTGTATTGTATTAGCCGGTGGTGTTTATCTTGACTTTCTCGAAAATCATAATTACATTGCGTTGAATGACAAGGGCGTTTATTATTCTGACGGCTTGTTTGATAATGAGGTAATACCCTATAGTTCAGGCAGGGTTGAGATGTTTTATATAGACGGATATTCCTATTATGACAGCGATGATAATGTTGAATACAGCGACAGCAGTGAGGACAAGGATTTATATTTAGTCGTTGATGGTGACTATGAAAATCATACCTACAGCTACGATATCAGCGGATATGAGGATTCCGAAAGCAAACTTGATGCGGCAGTGGCTATCTACGAAAAGGCAACCGGCAAAAAGGTGGAGCATTTTAAGGACGAACAGTCCTTTGCAATTGCGTATGGTTTTTACTATTAATGCATATTTTTGTATATAAGAGAAAGCTGATTTTAATCGACTTTATCTGATAAAATGACTATTTACTTAGGTTGACATTTCTATGCCAATAAAGTATAATATAAATGTTAAATATTTGAAGCAATTAGCTTTGGGAGGTAAATTATGAACGTATTTATGATTGGCGGTACCGGTCTTCTTGGTTGTGAAGCTGCTACTGAACTCATCAAAAAGGGTCACAAGGTAACATCTGTTGCTTTGCCTCCACTTCCGGAAGGTGCTCCTATTCCTGAGGAAATGGAAATTATTTTTGGTGATATCAACAAAAAATCCGATGATGAAATTATGGAGCTTCTTAAAGGTCAGGACGTATTTATTTACGCTGCCGGTGTTGATGAAAGAGTTGAGTTCCCGGCTCCTGTAATGGATTACTATGACAAGTTCAACAATGCACCGTTAAGAAGAATTTTCCCGCTTTGTAAAAAGGCAGGCGTTAAGAGAGCTGTTGTTCTTGGCTCATACTTTGCATATCTGTCAAAGAGCAGACCTGATATGCGTCTGACTCAGAAAAATCCATATTTCAAGGCTCGTATGATTCAGGAAGAAATTTGTGAGGCTGCTGCTGATGAGAATTTCTCAACCTGCGTTCTTGAGCTTCCATATATCTTTGGTACACAGCCTGGCAGAAAGCCGGTTTGGACTATCCTTCTTGAGCAGATTGGCTTTATGGATAAGTGGCCGTTTACAATGTATCCAAAGGGAGGTACAGCAATGCTTACCTGTCGTCAGGTAGGTCAGGCAATTGCAGGTGCTGCTGAAAGAAATAAGTCTGGCTTTGAGGCTATTCCGATTTCTATGTACAATATGAAGTGGGACAAATTCCTTGGCATTGTATACGATGCAAGAGGTATGTATAACAGAAAAATTGTTAACGTTTCACCAACTATGATGAAGATGGGTATGATTAAGGTTGCTGCTGATTATAAGAAGAGAGGCATTGATTCAGGTATGGATCCATTCAATCTTCCTGATATTATGGATATTGACCTGTTCATTAACCCTGATTATACTAAGGCTCTTGGTGTTAGAGAGGATGACATTGCTGAGGCAATTGCTGATTCTATCAAGGTTTCTGAGGCTTCATACAAGGGTACAGTAAAGCTTCTTGAAATGAAGGGTGAATAATTCATTTACTGATACATAGCACGAATATTTTAAAGGGACATCTCAGTTGAGATGTCCCTTAATTTATTGTTAGAAAAATATTATTGCTTTTTCAGTTCTTTTACTTTCGGTGTTACAAGCAGAAGTGTCATTATAAAGGATAATGCATCCGCAATCGGCTGTACGTAGGTTATGCCGTCAGCACTGAACCATATTGGCAAAAGCAGCATTAACGGAACGTAAAAGATTCCTTGTCTTGCAAGTGCCAGCACGGTAGCCTTGCCGGATATTTTCAGTGACTGCATAAGCATATTTGATGCGGTGCAGTATCCCGTCAGGGGCATTGCGATGCACTGTATGCGAAGCGCTCTTGCACCGATTTCAATTACCTGACTGTCATCGCGAAACAGCGAAATAAGCTGGGGCGCAAATATAAATCCTGCTATAGAAAATAAGGTAATAATGCAGGTGGTGATAACAGCGGTGAATTTGTAGCCCTCGTAAACTCTTTTATAGTTTTTTGCTCCATTATTGAAGCTGCACACAGGCTGATATCCTTGACCAAACCCGATAACAACAGCAAGCCCCAAAAACATAACTCTGTTAAATACGCTCATTCCAGCTACAACAGCATCTCCGAATTTAGCACAAGCAAAGTTCAGGCATATTGTGGCAACAGTCTGTATGCCTTGCCGTGCAAGAGAGGGGAGACCGTTCTTCGAAATGTTTAAGAATATACTTCCTGTCGGTTTGAATTTTTTTATTGTTATTCTTATATTTTCTCCCCGGCGTGTACCAAGCAGCAGAATAATAAAACCAATAAACTGACTGATGACAGTGGCGATTGCAGCACCCTGTACACCAAGCTTAAATGTGAATATAAACAATGGGTCTATCGCGATGTTCAAAATGCTTCCGCTGAGTATGCCTGCCATGGAGTAAACGGCACTGCCCTGATATCTCAGCTGATTGTTGAGTACAAAGGAGCATAGAATAAAAGGGGAACCCAGTAGAATATATTTCAGATAGCCGCTTGCTGCGTCAATCGTTGTCTCTGTAGCGCCAAGTAAAAATGCCAGCTTGTCTGAAAAGAAAAGCCCAATCAAAGCCATAACAATTCCTGCAGTAAAAGCGGTAAAGAAGGCAACATTCGCATATGTTTCTGCAGTTTCCTTTTTCTTTTCACCAAGATAGGTGCTTATCAGTATCCCGCTTCCGTTGCCAAGAAAAAATCCGATTGCCTGCAAAAGTGTCATTACCGAAAATACAATGCCGATTGAAGCGACAGAGGAGGTATCAATTCGCCCAACAAAAAAGCTGTCTGCCATATTATATACAGCAGATACCAGCATGGTTATTATGGTTGGAACTGCAAGAGAGGATATTAATTTTTTTACAGGCGCATTTGCCATTTTGTCATATTTATCTTTATAATGCTTCATATCAAATTCTTACATACACACTCATTTCATTTTCACCCCGATTGCCCCAACGGTAGTATGGTATAAATTTCAGGGTGCAGGGCGTGCTTTCACAATTGCGGTACTCACTATATAATTCATCATCAGGCTTTTCTCTTATGCCTTTTGCAAGGATGTATCCGTTTTCATATTTAAAATCTGTGTCGGTGTCCAGTTTGAGCATCTGCAAATCACTGCCGTTATCCTTCTCCTCAAGACAATATACAAAAGGACCTCGCATAATGGCAGCTTTGCCTACGTTTGAACGTACACGGTTTGAGCATTTCATTATTTTTACTTTTTGCTCAAAATCAATATGAATATGGCATTTATCTTGGATTTCGATAAAAGCATAGCCATTTTGAATTTCACTCTTACAGTCAATACTGTAATGCTTACACCAGCCCGGTATGCGCAGTGCAAGTGTAAATGTCTTGTTACATTCCTTAATATCTATTGTGTATTTTCCATCATATCCACTAAGCGCAATCTTCCCGCCTCTAAATACAGCACAGCTTCCTATATATTGGTTCACAAATATAGTATTATCATTTTGTGTGTAGATATATTCATTCAGCGAGCTTAAAAGACGTGCTAAATTGGGAGGACAGCACGCGCAGGAAAACCATTTTTGCCGAACAGGTTTAATGTGCTTTTTTCGGGAGTCCTTATGTGATGCCTCAGGTAATACCTCCAGTGGATTTACATAGAAAAAGGATTTTCCATCCTCGCTCATACCGGACAGAACAGTGTTATACAATGCCCGCTCGATTACATCGCCATAGTGTGAATTTATTTCCAGCTCACTCATACGCTGTCCAAAAAAGATTAATCCTATGGATGCACAGGTTTCGGCATATGCCAAATCATTGGGCAGGTCATAATTGTATGAGAAAGCCTCACCGTCAACCGTTGCACCAATGCCGCCGGTTATATACATTTTCTTGTTTTCAATATTATTCCATATGCTTTTGCAGGCTTGTGCAAGCTCTTCGTCATCAGTTTCCTTAGCAAGATCTGCCATAGCACTGTATAGGTAAACACCGCGTACCGCATGGCCTACAGCTTCCTTTTGATAACGCGGTTCAATGTGTGCTTGGTTGTAATAATAATTATCCTTAGTGGTTTCTATGTTTCTTTCTATGTCAAAGTAATAGGGCTTTTTTCCGCGTTCATTAATAAAAAATAATGCGGTATTCAAATAGGCCTTGTTGCCCGTCAGCTTATACAGCTTCACAAGTGCCAGCTCTGCAATCTCATGTCCGTCATAGCCCCTCAGCTTGTCCGCACCAAAGGTGCTGCATATTAAATCAGCAAACCTGCAGGCTGTGTCAAGCAGCTTTCTGTTACCTGTAGCCTTGTAGTAACTGATTGCACCCTCAGCCAAATGACCGAAGCAGTACAGCTCATGATGGTCACGCAGATTGGTAAAGGCCTTGTCTATATCGTTAATGATATAAAGGGTGTCAAGATATCCGTTATCAAGCTGTGCGTCACAAATGATGTCGATATATGCATTTGCTTTTTCTTCAAGGGTTTTATTTGGATTTTTTTGCAGGGAGAAGCCGACTGCTTCAATCCATTTATATACGTCTGAATCCTGAAATACCCATCCGTGAAATGCGTTTATATCACTGTTGCTTTCATTATACTGCCATTTATCAACCGGATATTTTTCAGTAATTTGATGGCTTTTCATTTTATCCTTTACAGCCTTTGCCTTTTTAAAATTTTCTATGCAGTAGCTTTTTTCTGCACCGGGTATCTTATCCTGCAAAGCTAAATACTGATAGGGTATAACCTCATCATCAACCAGCTTTATAACCTTGTTCCAAAAGCTGTCATTGATTGTTACATCCTTTATTTCCAAATGATTAGAAAAATATGCTTTATCCATAGTATTCTCCAAAAAAATAATGCACTTATTTGCTAAGTGCATTATATCACATATATGAAATTTTTAGAAGTGCAATTTTGCTATACATTCATATTATAGCATTATGCTGCAAAATCAGCGGTGCTGATTATTTTTTCAATTTCGCTCATTTCCTGCAGTCTGTCATTTACTCTTTTTCTGTGCCTTCTTGCAAGCTCCTTTGCTTTTTCTTTTTTTGCTTTCTTGGATTCGCACACAAACCAAGCAATGCATCCAGCAATAAGAAGTGATATAACATCCAAGGCAAATAACAGCTTCATTTGATTGTCTGTCAAAGTATCAAATAAATGAAATGTGACGATAGTAATAAAAAATCCAAATATAAGTGTTGTAAAAAAGATTGTGATGCCTTTTAAAATTTGTTTTTTGTTCATAAGAATTTACCTCCTTAAATTTCCTTACAAGCTCATTTTAGCAGAAGTAAAATCTTATTCAATAGCTCTTGACACCATAGTCCTGATTTCAGGACTATAAATTGCAAAAAAATTATTCTTCAATCAATCTTCTTATCTGTTTAACAGCATTGCTGAATTCTCTTTGCGGTACGCCCATGGGGGATATTACAAGTGTTCTCTCGTCAGGCATATATAGGTTTATGGAGCTTTTTTCAAATACCTCCTGCTTAATATCTTTTTTCAGCTTGATGATAACCTGCAGCTTGTTTTCACTTATAACAGCTGTTTCTTTAAAAGAATTTGATGTAAGCAGGCTGTAAAAATATTTTGTCTTTGCTGTATACAGACGTCTGATTTTTCTTGTCTGCGAATATATATGACCGTCACGAATATAGCTGCAAAGAGCAATTTGTTCAGTGAGACTGGCTGTTTGTGCAAATCGTTTGATATTCTTTTTATATTCCGCAAATAAATCGTCTGTCAGTATCATAAAGCTGATTCGGATTGCCGGCAGAAGCATCGCAGAGAAGGAACCCATATATACAATGTTTCCCTTGCCAAGTGTATATAAGGATGGTGTAGGCTTTGAGTTATACTGAAATTCATTTTCATAGTCATCCTCAATAACAATTGAACCTCTGTTCTGTGAGTAGTTAATCAGCTCAAATCTTCTTTTTAACGGCATAACATCACCCCATCTTGTCATATGGGAGGGGGATACATATATTATGTCGGCATCCTTATCTCTGGTATGTACCTGAAAGCCGTAATTGCTGAATGTGCCAATGCCTTGTTCAAAGCTTTTGTCAGGAAAGGAAACACATTTGTTTTTATCCAGTAAGGCACACAGGATTTGCAGCAGCGGCTGAACGCCTGCACCAATAACAATTTTTTCCGGTGAGGTTATTATATTTCTTTTTTCATATACATATTTTGCGATTGCCTGTCTTAAATCATATTCACCCTGTGGCTCACTGTAGGACAATAATCGCTCCTTTTGACGCAGTGCGCTTTTTATATATCTTTGCCATAACGCCAAGTCAAAGCAATCCTCATCGGCAATTCCACCGGTAAAATCGTATTTGTAATTTCTTGTCTGCGGTGTGTTTTCAATTTTAATTTCATTTGATTTTATGTCTGTTACAAAGTAACCGCTTTTGTCAATAGCAATGATATATCCATCTGCGCATAAATCAAAATACGCATTTTGAACAGTAGTAATTGACACGGAATAAAGCTGGCTTGCCTTTCTGACAGAGGGCAGCTTTTCTCCGGCTGAAAGTTCACCGTTTTCAATTTTCTTCTTTATATCATCATATAGCTGTTCATATTTTTTCATAATAAACTGTACCCTAAAATATTGTCAAAATTGTGTATTTATATAAATACATATATATTATATAATACGATTGTAAATTAATCAAGAGGGGAGCGCTGAGCATGAAAAAGTGTGCAATAATAAATGATTTGTCAGGCTTCGGAAAATGCTCGCTGACGGCTTCCATTCCGATTCTGTCTGCTATGGGTGCAGAAGCACATCCTTTGCCTACGGCAGTTCTGTCTAATCAAACTGCTTATGACAGCTATAAGGCCGTGGCGTTAACAGAGGTTATGCCTCAGTTTATTAAGGAATGGCGAAAGCTGGGAGTACGCTTTGATGCAATTCTTACAGGCTTTGTGATGGATAACCAGCAGCTTGATATCATCAGCGGCTTTATTGATGAATTTAGCACAAAGGATAATGTTGTAATTGTTGATCCTGTTATGGCAGACAACGGCAGGCTGTATGATGGATATACAGATGAAATGTGCAGTAAGATTAAGAACCTTTGTTATAAGGCTGATATTATTACGCCAAATATAGCTGAGCTGGCATTTTTAGCAGATGAGGAATACAGCGAGGATTTGAATAAAATTATCAGCTATGGCAATAAGCTGATTTCAAAAGGTATAAAAAGTATTGTTGCCACAGGCTACAAGGATAACGGTAAAATATCAAATATTGTTTTTGACGGTAAGGAAGTAAATTTAGCCACCGCCGCTGAACACGGTGGATACTACAGCGGAACGGGAGATATTTTGGCAGCAATCATTACCGGCGGTGTGCTGCGGGGTATGGATTTGTATTCAGCTGCGAAGCTGGCAACACAATTTATTGAAAAGGCAATCCTAAGCTCTGATGTAACAAATCATAATGACGGTATAGAATTTGAACGATTTTTAGGAGATTTGATATGAACAATAAAGTATTTAAAATGACAGTAACGGCTATGTTTACAGCTATGATATTTGTGCTTACCCGCTTTGTATCCGTGCCTGTAGCAACAGGCTATGTTCATTTTGGTGATGCACTTGTGTATTTGGTTTCCTCCGTTCTTGGCGGTCCCTGGGGCTTTTTCGCTGCAGCTGTAGGTGAAGCTCTTGCAGATATAACTTCAGGCTGGCTTACCTATGCACCGGCTACTTTAATTGTTAAAGCATTAATCGCATTGCCCTTTGTTTTAACATGGAAAAAGAGTGAAAAAATCTTGACACCGCTTACCGCATTGCTTACAATACCAGCAGGAGCAATTACCGTACTTGGTTATTTTGCAGCGGATATGATAATAGATAAGGCATATGCTATTGTTAATATACCGGGTAATGTTATTCAGGCAGTCGGCAGTGCTGTTGTGTTTATCGTTATTGGTGCGGCATTTGATGCTGCAAAGCTAAAGAAAAAATTGTTTTTAAATCGAGAGGGTTAAAATATGGCTGATATCGTTTATACGCTTGAAGGCGGAGTTTATCTTAATATTACAAATAAATGTCCCTGCAACTGTGCCTTTTGTATTCGTTCAAAGGGTGATGCAGTAGGTGAGGCTGAAAAGCTGTGGTTTGATGATGAACCGACTATTGATGAAATCAAAAAAGCAATTGATGATTTTGATTTTACACAGGTTGACAGTGCTGTGTTCTGCGGTTATGGTGAACCTACAAATGCTTACAGCAATTTAGTTGATGCTGTAAAATACATTCGCAGTATAAATCCGGATATAAAGCTCAGGCTCAATACAAATGGTTTGTCAGATTTGATTAATAATAAGCCTACAGCAAAAGAATTGTCAGAGCTTTTTGATTGCATATCCGTATCACTCAATGAGCCAACTGCTGAGAAATATGATAAAATTACAAGAAATATTTATAACGGTAAGGCTTTTGATGCAATGCTTGCTTTTACAAGAGAGTGTGTTAAGTATTGTAAGAAGGTCAGAATGACAGTGGTTGATGTTATCAGTGAGGAAGAAATAGAGCAGTCCCGTAAGGTTTGCGAGTCCACAGGAGCTCAATTTGTGGTGCGTTCCTTTGAAAGAGGCAGATAGAAATAGAGATTAATGGTATATTTGTCTATTAATGCCGGTATTAACAAATAATTCTTTTATTTTCCCTTTCATAGTGTTAGAATTAAAGTATAACATTATGAGGGGGATTTTTTATGAGTAGTAAAAAAGCCGGCGCCTTAGGTGCAAAAACATGGTCGTCCATAATCCTATTCGGTCTCATCGGTCAAATTGCATGGGTGGTTGAAAATATGTATTTTTCACGATTTATGCAAAATGAAATTACCAGAGCTCCGTATGCAACCACGCTTCTTGTTGCCTTTTCTGCAATCTTTGCAACCATATCTACCTTGATTGGCGGTGCATTGTGCGATAGGTATGGAAAGAGAAAAATATTCATTTGCTGGGGTTATTTAATTTGGGGCTTTACAATAATGATGTTTGCCCTTGTGCCTATGCAGCCGAGTGCTGATAAGGTTCTCCCTTTGGTTATATTGGTTGTTGCTATGGACTGCATTATGTCTGTTATCGGTTCAATCAGTAATGATGCATCCTTTAATGCGTGGATAACAGATATATCAGATACAACCAACAGAGCAAGAGTCGATACAATTCTTGCCATTATGCCATTGTTTGCTCTTGCTGTCGTATTCGGTGGTTTTGACAGTCTTACCAATGCAACAGCAACGACAGATGACTGGAAAAAGTTTTTCTTGATTTTAGGTGTTATTCCAAGTGTAGGCGGTATTATCGGACTGTTTCTTATGAAGGATAAGCCGGGCATTAAGCCTAATAAGGAAAATTCTTTTCTCAGTGACTTTACATATTCCCTGCAGCCAAAGGTTATTAAGCAGAACAAAATGCTTTATATCTGCCTTGCAGGCAATATGGTGTCAGCAGTGGCTTATCAGATTTATGTAAACTATCTGTTCAATATTGTTGAAGGCACACTTAAAATTAAGGACTACATCATACCTGTGGGTATTATTATGGTAGTAGCTGCTGTAATTTCTGTTATCGTTTCAACTGCAATGGATAAGTACGGCAAAAAGCATTTTTATTATCCAACCATTGCAGCAGGTATCATTGGCTGTATTGTTTTGTGGTCGGCAAAGTTCCTTATTGATAAAAATGAAACTGCTTTAATTGCGGTGCTTATTATAGGCGGTATTCTTGTTATCGGCGTAAGTTTGATTATGGCAGGTCTTTTCACTGCAACCTACAGAGATTATATTCCTGAGGGTAAGGAAGGCTTATTCCAGGGCTGCAGAATGGTAATGTATGTGCTTGTTCCAATGATTATAGGCCCGATTTTCTCACAGATTATTATTAATGGATTCAATAAGAATGTTGATGCTTCTGAGATTGTATATCCTATGGAGCTTTTCCTTGGTGCAGCTGTTGTTATGCTGTTCTGTTTCATACCGGCTAAAATTGTTAGAAACAATCAGCCTCAAGCAATCAATCAGGATTAATTTGAATTATAAATAAATTATTAAAATGCAGGGAATTACATTGACAATTCCCTGCATTTTATGCTATATATTAACTGTATTAAATGTATTAGTACGGATAATACGATTTTTTTGCAAATTGCATATGTCGAAAATGTGTAGCAAATCTAAAGATAATGTAAAAATCTATCCGCTTTTATTGACTATTATTTTTTTGAGGATTATATTTTTAGTATGAAGAATGTATTAGAATTTTTTGAATTAACGACAACTGAATATCCAAATAAAATCGGCTTTACCGATATTGGCAGACAAGCTACCTTTAGTGAGACGATGAAAAATGCAAAATCAATTGCAACATTTTTGTCGCAATATGGTACGAAAAGACCGGTAGCTGTTTTGATTGATAAAACCGTTAACTGTATTGACAGTATGCTGGGGGCAATGTATGCAGGCGACTTTTATGTTGTTGTTGATGTTCATTCACCAACAGACAGGATAGAAAATATAATCAACACGCTTGATGCCCCAATCCTATTGACGGACAGTGCCTCTGCTGACTTGGCAAAGGAAGTAAAGGCAGATAATATAATTGTTTTTTATGAGGATGCTGTAAATACTGATATTGATGAGGATACATTGCTTAATGTCCGCAAATCAATGGTAGATATGGATACGGCTTATATTTTGTTTACCAGCGGTTCAACAGGTATGCCTAAGGGAACGGTAATCAGTCATAAGGCGCTTATCAGCTATATTAACTGGGTTACTGAGGAATTTCAATTTGATGCTTCAACCTCCTTCGGTTCGCAAACACCGCTTTATTTCAGTATGTCTGTTACAGACTTTTATTCAACCATAAAGTGTGGATGCACCTATCATATTATTCCAAAATCTTATTTTTCATTCCCAATTATGCTTGTCGAGTTTATGAACAATAATAAGATTAACACAATTTACTGGGTGCCTACAGCGATTTCAATTATGTCCAACTGGAAGGTGTTTGATGTTGCTAAGCCGGAGTATTTAAAAACTGTATTGTTTGCCGGTGAGGTTATGCCTACCAAGCAGTTAAATTACTGGATTCATAATCTTGACAGCAGTATCAAATATGCGAATCTTTTCGGACCGACTGAAACTACAGATATCTGTACCTTTTATGTTGTTAACCGTGCCTTTGCTGATGATGAAAGTCTGCCTATCGGCAATGCCTGCGACAATTGCGACGTGTTTATTGTTAACAACGATGGCAAGCTTGCCGAGGATGGCGAGGAGGGTGAGCTGTTTGTTCGCTCCACCTTTATGGCGGATGGCTATTATAAAAATCCTGAAAAGACAGCACAGGCGTTTGTGCAGAATCCTGTTAACCCGAATTTCCCGGAGCGTGTATATAAAACAGGGGATATTGTAAAATATAATGACCTTGGCGAAATTATTTATATTACCCGTAAGGATTTTCAGATTAAGCGTATGGGCTATCGAATTGAGCTTGGCGAGATTGAGGCTGCTGCCAACAGTGTTGATAAGGTGAAAGCCTGTGCCTGCGTGTATGATAAGGATGCTGATTGTCTGGCATTGATTTATTCCGGTGCTGTTAAGGATACAAATATTGTGTATCAGGCTGTGAAGAACAAAGTGCCGCCTTATATGCTTCCGGACAAGGTGCTTAGAATCAAAGAAATGCCGCAGAATGCAAACGGCAAGATTGACCGCAAGGCACTTCAAACAAGTTACAAAGAATTATAAAAATTAAGGAGAATATTTATGGACGAGTTATTGGAAATTTTAGAGGATATTAAACCGGGTGTTGACTTTGAAAAGGAGACTGCACTGGTAGATAACGGAATACTTGATTCACTTGCAATCATAAGACTTGTAAGTGAAATCGGTGACGAGTTTGATGTAGAAATACAGGTAACGGATTTAGTGCCAGAAAACTTCAACAGTGCCAAAGCCATTATGAATTTGATTAACAGATTAGAGGACGAAGATTAATTTATGTCACTGACATCATTTGCATTTATAGGCTTTCTACTTATTTGCGGTGTAATTTATTATTTAGTTCCTAAAAGGGCGCAATGGATTGTTTTACTGCTGGCTTCACTGGTGTTTTATGTGCTGAGCAGCAGTGTTTTGATTGTATTTCTGTTACTGTCAACACTGTTGATTTATTTTGGTGCATTAAAAATCCAGAGCTTCAATGATGATTTTAAAGCGAAGAAAGCAGAGTTAGATAAAAGTGAACGTAAGCTTCTGAAAGCTAAAACCAAAAAGAATAAAAAAATTGTATTAACAGTTATAGTAATACTGAATATTGTTATATTGGCTGTTCTTAAATATTGTAATTTTTTTGGTGAAATTTTAAATGGCGCAGGCGCACTGTTTGGCAGCAGTGGTATTGTTCCGGTCTTTGATTTGATATTGCCGCTTGGTATTTCATACTATACTTTAATGTCAATAAGCTATATTGTTGATGTTTACAGAGGCTCTGCAAAAGCTGAAAAAAATCCTTTCAGACTGCTGCTGTTTGTTTCTTATTTCCCTCACATAATGGAGGGTCCCTTTGACAGATACAGTGACCTGGATAAGCAGTTTCGAGAACCGCATTATTTTCATTATGATACCATAAGGTCAGGCGCAGTTTTGCTCCTTTATGGTATGTTCAAAAAGGTTGTTATTGCGGACAGGGCAGGGCTTATCGCATCGGGAATATTTGATAATGCTGCCGGCATTGCCGAGAATTCGGTTATGCCCAGCGGTACAAGCATTGCTTTTGCCGTGCTGATGTATACCTTACAGCTGTACTGTGATTTTTCTGGTTGTATAGAGATTGTAAGCGGTGCGTCGGAAATGTTCGGCATTAAGATTGCCAAGA
>JAMPGU010000045.1 GCA_023663865.1 Clostridium sp. | reverse complement strand
CTATATATAATATTGTCAAGGATTTTTAGGGATTTTTTATGATAACAGGCATAATTTGCGAATTTAATCCATTTCACAGCGGGCATAAATATTTAATTGATACTATAAAAAAAGACAGTGACGGTGTTGTTTGTGTTATGAGCGGCAACATTGTGCAGCGGGGTGAATTTGCTGTATTTGACAAATTTACCAGAGCAAGGACGGCTATTCAAAACGGTGCTGATTTAGTAATTGAACTGCCCTGCAGCTGTTCGTCCCTGTCGGCAGAGGGCTTTGCAAAGGCCGGAGTAAAGCTGCTGGAGGACACCAATGCCGTTGATGAAATCGCATTCGGTGCTGAATGTGACTGTATTGATGAACTAAAAGCACTTGCATATGATATCGAAAACAGTCAGGACTTGATTGTAAAAGAAATGAAAAAGGGTATCTCCTATCCGGTTGCAAGAAAGAATGTTATCAAAAGCGAACTGCTGGACGGACCGAACAATATACTTGCACTTGAATATATCAAGGCATCCGCCTTACCCTGCCGAGCAATAAAGCGCATTGGCAAGGGGCATGACACGGATGATAAGGAGTACAGCGCATCTGCCATAAGACAGACGCTCAGCCCTGATGCAATATGCTCAATGAAAAATTGCGAAACTGCTGTTTTAGCCAAACTGAGAACAATGCAGGCAGAGGACTTTTTGAATATTGATGATGTAAATGAAGGGCTGGAAAACAGAATTGCCGACGCTGTCAGAATATCAACAAGTCTTGAAGAGCTGTACAGCAATATCAAAACCAAACGGTATACACATTCCAGAATCAGACGAATCATCCTGCGTTCATATTTGGGCATAACAGCCAACTACAAAAAAACAGCGCCATACATTCGTATTTTAGGCTTTAACGAAAAAGGCAGGGATATTTTGGCTGAAATCAAAAAAAACGCAAATTTGCCTATTATAAGCCGATATAACGATATTGCAAATCTTGATGATTATGGAAAATCCTTGTTTGCACTTGAATGTAAATGCACCGACCTGTTTAATTTGGGATATAAAAACCCTCTGCCTTGCGGAACAGAACAGAGGTCGAAAATTATTATACTATAAGACATAAGCAAAAAGGATGGTCCCCCATCCTTTTTTTAATACATATGATAGCCCTTGGTTAAAGAAAATGTACCTACACCGCTGCGTTTAAGTTTGTTTCCTGAAATTGTGTAATAGGAATCCCCAACTGCAGTTCTTCCGAGTCTGTTGTTATACACATTTCCTTCAGCAGTGTACAGTTTATTGCCGTCTCTGCTTATAACAACAATCCAGTGGTTTTTCCATTTTGAACCGCTTAATCGCAGCACATCCCCTGCTTTTATACTGCTGACACTTTTAAACGTTGATTTCGCATCATGGTAGCTGTCGCAGCCATATACATATTTACAAAAATCACTGGTGTAGGCAACGCATCCCCAGCAAACATAGGATGATAGTTTCGGTTCCCTGTCAGCATTCCAGGAGATATTATTTTTCCATCTTTTATCCTTAATGAATGCCTGTGATTTTTCATCATATACAGTCATCGTATTTACCGATGAAGCAGATGACCAGGAGGAATAAATCTTTGTATTTGTGCCGTTCACTTTTACGGTTTTATAAGTACGAATTCTAACATAGTATTTCGTCTTGGCTTTAAGCTTTGAAATGGTCTTACTTGTAGTCTTGTTACTTGATACAGTTACTGTCTTATTGTTCGTTTTGAAGTTCTTATCTGTACTGTACTGAATCTGATAGCCTGTGGTTTGCGTGGACTGCTTTTTCCATTTCACAGTGAATTTTTCACCGCCGGCTGTCAGCTTTGATATACGCGTGGACTTTGGCTTGATGGTAAAGGTTTTGGTTGCTGTACCGCTGTAATTACCCTTAAAGGTTATCTTGATTGTGTACTTGCCCACATTCTTTCTTCCGCTTGGATAGCTCAAGGTATAATCTGTACCGTTCTTTAGCTTATTTCCTTTGCTGTCCTTAATGGTTACACTTGGCTTCTTCGCACTGCCATTATAGGTATATGTGCTTGTAGAAAGTGTATAAATCGTTGGCTTATAGATAGTTTTTGTTGTTTTGGAATAGGTATAACCGCAGGTCATACAGGTATATGTTGTTACTACCTTGCCATTGGCGCTCTTAGTTGCCTTTGTGGTTTTGGTCGTGGTTTGATACAGATGTTCCTTATCAGCACAGCTCTGATCAATCAAGATTTGCTCTTCATCCCGCTGACATTCGTCAGCCATAGCTTCGGCAGACAAATTCATTCCGAAAACCATACTCAGCAGCACTGCAGCCGGCATTGCCAGACTTATTATTTTTTTCACATTACAGTTTGAACAATTCAAAATTTTATCCTCTATATACTTTTCGCATTTATATTTGTCAAAATATGTCACTCAGACAATATTTCATTTGCCATTTTAAAAAATTCTTCCCTGCTCATTGCTGAATTTATGTAGGACAGCAAGGAATTGGTTGAAAGAAACTCCGGAAGATCAAGCTGTTTCAGGAGCTTCTTCTTATTTTGCTTTGCATTGGCTGTGCCTGAAAAGCCTAAATCAAACAAATCAAAATTTGTTACGGGGTCAAGGATATTCACTTTTTCAGAGGACACCTGTGCCTTACTGAAAAGATCTGCAAGGAGCTTTTCACTCATACCCTCGACGCCAAGCTTACCTTCCTTTGAAGGGGATTTTTTTCTTTTTTCTTTGCCGTAAATATCAGGTATATATATATGCTTAATTCTATTTTTGGGGATAGATTTGGATAGATAATTTCTGATTTGAAAGCCACTGTGATCGGAGTCGGTAATAATGATAATACCCCGTTCTTCGGCCAGTCGCTTAATAAACTTCATCTTCTCTTTATTTTTGTATATGCCAAAGCCGTTTGTTTCAATGATAAGGGTATCCAATATATTGGAAAGCTTCAGCTTATCATATCTGCCCTCAACAATCACTGCCTCATTGATTTTAAGCATGGATAGTATCCCTCGCAATCATAATCAGCTTAACAATTAATTCTTCGATAAGAAGTTTTTTATCAACAGCAGTACTCTTCAGCTTCAAATCCGTATCAACAATAACATCAAGGGAATTTCTAAGCTGTGCTTCTGTCAGCCCTGCACAGTCACGGGAAGCATTACGAAGGGCAAACTCCCTGCCCCTATAATTATAATATTTTGCAACATCATCATAGGAACAGCCTGCCGTTTTTGCACATTTAACACGGTACATATCCACATATACACCGCTGATGACAGAGGTAATTAAAATAGGGTCCTCCTTCATACTGAACAAGGTATCAAGGACACTGTATGCTAAATCGGAATTACCTGCAACAACAGCCTTGGACAAATCATACACTCTTGCCTGCAGGCACTTGGTTGCCATATTATCAATGATATCCTTTGTAATAACACCGCCCTTAACAAAATAAGACAGCTTGTCAAGCTCGTTGAGAAGATTTTTCATATCGTTTCCGGAAACGGATATCAAGTACTTTGCATCATTTACATCAAGAACTGCGCCTCTTTTTTTCGCCCCTGAAACCAGCAGTCTTGCCACGTCAGCCTCACTTCGTTTTTCCAGCTTAACGACACATCCGGCATTATCAAAATAGGAGATCATATTTTTAAAATTCGCGCCCTTAGTATCCGGCTCAACAGAATCATAATAAAGAACAAAGACTGTACTTTCCGGCACATCGGATAAAAATTCTTTCAGGAGCTTAACATCCCCTTTTGATTTTTCAATAGGATAATCACGAACTAAGACTAAATTATATTCACTCATCATCGGCAGCATTTCTGCATCTTTAAATACATCATCCAAATCACAGTCCTTGCCGTCAAACTGATGAAGGTTAAAGGCTTCAAAAGCCGGATCCACAATTTTCTTTTTCAGCTGGTTTACATAGAACTCTTTGAGATATCCTTCCTCGCCGTATATCAAATAAGCACGCGCGTACTCACCTGTCTTAATCTGCGCTTTCAGTCCTGCCTCATCAAGCTTAGCCATATTATCCCTCCTGTCATTTTTTATTTATAATCAACAGATAAAGCTGTACCTTTTGAAAAGGATATAACAATATCCTCGGTATCATCATACCTGCTGCTTGAATTACGTTCAAACGTATTGCCATCTATTATAACATAATCATCTGTAATTTTAAAGTCCTTATCATATAACAAGCCCTTCATTTCTCCCGAAGAGATTTCAACAGCCATATTTTCGCAGAGTCGACAGCTGAAATTATCTGACGATAATTTTGATAAATCTGCATTCATACCCCGTCCTGCTGCATAATCGGCAGAGTCTATAAGTAAAAGTGACTTATTTCTTACAAACAAATCTGCTGTTCCATAATCATATTTATTTGTTAAACCAACAAGAATACTGCTGTCCTTATCACGCATCATTACACAGCCGTCATCTGTAATAATAATCTGCGCACTTGTATAAAACTGATATACGGCAAGTGACGACGTAACAGCCATAATCAGTGAAACAAGTATTGCGGTAAGTCTAATGGGTATCTTTTTCATTACAATCAAAATTACACCTAAAAAGGCAAATATTATCGCAAGCATTATACCGAATATTTTATCTGAAAAGCCAACATACAGAAAGGACAGATTTTCCGCACAAAAGTCTGTAAAACTGAATACGGCTTCACTTAGAAAATGAATGATTGCA
This sequence comes from Clostridium sp., assembly GCA_023663865.1. GTDB lineage: Bacteria > Bacillota > Clostridia > Oscillospirales > Acutalibacteraceae > Eubacterium_R. The sequence goes on along the minus strand of JAMPGU010000045.1, from coordinate 9,798 downwards.
GCGGGTATAACGCCGAGCTTCCATATGCCTGACACGAAGCATAGAACTATACTGAAAAATATGAGCAGGCAAACAATCGGTTCCATAACAAGATTGGTTAAAATACTTATCAGGCTGAAGCTGCCAAAATACAGATAAAATGCCGGAAGCAGTGCAGCTAAGACCGAAGCACCGGTTACAATTGCCGACAGAAAATACTTTGCAAATTTATTCTTTACTTTTACTTTTTCATTAAGCGGCGTTGCAATAAGCAGAATACCAAGCACAGCACTCACCGTCATTAACGCACTTGCATCGGTAACCGCAAAAGGATTAAGACAAAGTATAAACACAGCAAAGCCCAAAGAATTAAGCGGGTCTGATTTGGAGTGCAGCAGCTTAGCCAAAAGCATAACTACAATCATAATAACAGACCTTATAACTGATTTTGAAAAATCAGCAATACCGCAATATAAAACGGCTGTAATGACTGTTAGTATAACATTTAGCCTTTTGCCGCAGCCAATCCATTTTAGAAAGCCGTAAAGTCCCATACATATAAAGGATATATGAAAGCCCGACACTGCCATAAAATGTGTAAAGCCGGCAATTTTGAATTGATTATATATTTCCTCGGATATACCTGATTTATCACCGGTTATCAGTGCGATGGACAGCGCACCTGCATCATCATCCGGCAGACTGCCCAGCACAGAAAAAATATATTCCCGCAAATGTATAATATAGTAATTTAAATTTTTTACACAACTGTCGTTGATTACTTCATAATCAATGAGGCGAGCATTTATAAAAATTCCATCACCATATGCATTACCTGCCGAAAAAGGATTGTCATCATTTACATAAAACTGAACATAACCGTTCATATCAGCGTAATAATCCGCCTTTATTTTTTCTGATGATTTGAGTTTAAGCTTTATATTCTGCGGTGCATTGTCAATATTTATTTTCTTTGTTTTAACAACATATGTATATCCGCTGTCATTTTCCGCAGGGATATCAATCATATCAAATGTTACAGCAGCTGTCTTTCCGTCAAGACTTGATATGGGAGCCACTGTACTCACTGTAACGACCATAAAAATAAGACAAGCAAATACAGCACTGCCCAGAACAATAGGCAGAACCTTAGCTTGTCTTACATTTTTTATAAATAATGACGCAAGCAATAATACCGCCAAAACAGGAAGTATTATTTTTGCAATATAAAAAGGCAGAATATTAAGTAGAATAAGGGTAATTGCCACTGTAAATCCAACAAAAGCAAATAACCTTTTCATACCAAATTACTTAACAGGCTCAATGATAAATGAATATGCCTGCTTTTCTCCCTTTTTCATTAAATACGGCTCTCTTACAAATGCCTGACCCGGCATATCACCGCCTACACCAATTTGCATATGATCAATATTTAAAGTAGTTATATTATCATACGGAATATTGTTAATATGTGTAGCATTCTCCAGCCCATCGGTTGTATAGTGATATGCAGAGAAGTTTATTGGATTATCGTAATATGCGGTCACCTTTAAGCCAACACCCTTTTTGTTTGTAATGGTTACATATCTGACATCAGCTCTGTTAGAGGACTCCTGCGGTCTCATATATCTGTATTCCAAATCTGTAACCGTTGACTTATATTTATCTATCTTTGCACCTGTCTTTCGATCACAATAGGTAGGAACAGGACCTCTGCCGTACCACGTTACATATTCCATATCCTTATCCAGCGTCATTTCATAACCGAATTTAATCATATTCGCTGTAGGGACAGCACTATGGTACACATAAATCATACCATTCGGATAAACCTTATATGTTGCAACAGAATTTTTCAGACCTCGTGTACTGAAAGCAATATGAATTTCAACACAATTATCCTTACCTGCCATTACAGTCGTCTTAACCGCATTTGTATGTTTCGTTGCTCGCTGCCAAGCATAATATGGATGGAACTTCGTCCACTGAGGCGTAAAGTTTAAAAAGTCAATATCATTGTCTGTCAAGGCTCTGAAATAGCTGGGCTTGATAGGAGCCAGCAGCATTTCCCTGCCGTCAAGTGCATAGCTGATAATTTTTCCGTTATCAACAACAACCTTAACCTTATCGTTGGAAATGTCTACTCTCTTGCCCTTTTGCTCAAAATTCAAACTACCATCAATAACAGGCTTTTTAGGCTGAGGCATTTCGTTAACAATATATTGATCCCATGCAACCTCGTAATTTGATTTAAGTCCAAGGGTTTTCTTCTTCGTGAAGAAGCCGATTGTAAGAACAACCTCTTTGTCCTCAGGAATATTGTCAAGTGAATACGGAATGGTGATAAAGGTTTCTGACAAAGGCTCACATTCAAACTTATCCAGCTCGCCGCTGTCAATAAGCTCTCCCTCAGCCTTAATCTGCCATTTACACTTAAAAGCAGATACATCTGTAAAGAGATATTTGTTTTTAACCTTGAATTTACCTGCCTTAATATCAAACTCCTCGGTTTTAATATATTGATAGCCTTTTTTCACCTGGGTAATCTGCGGATGCGGAACACGGTCAGCACCAATAATACCATTGGCGCAGAACGCCCTGTTTGAGCCGGTCATAGCCGTTGTATTGGGAATGTCAATAAGCTTTTTAGGCTCCTTGCCCTCAAAGTCCATACCATACAAATAATTATCGTTTCCAAGCTCATCCTTAACATGCAGTGTCTGATCCACAAAGTCCCAGATAAATCCGCCGCACATATTATCGTACTTTTCAAAATCAGCGATGTATTCATCAAAATTGCCCAGTGAATTCTCCATAGAATGGGCATATTCGCATAATACAATCGGCTTGCCCTCATACATTTCTGCCTTTATGGGCTTACTGTCAGCAGCCAGCTGATTGGCAATATTATCATACAGCGAGATTGTAATCGGCTGCTTATTGCCCAGCTTTTCCATAATATCGGCTGTTGGATACATACGTGAAATAACATCACTCTTGGTTAAATCAAAGTCGCCCTCATAGTGGAACTGGCGGGTATCATCAAGCTTTAACGCAGCCTGCTTCATCTTCATAAAGTTGTCGCCGTCTCCTGCCTCATTACCAAGTGACCACATAAATATACAAGGATTATTTCTGTCTCGCAAAACCATTCGTTCCATTTTATCAACAGCCTGACCGGTCCACATCGGATTAGAGCCGGGAACGCCCTTACGTCTGACACCGTGGCTTTCCAGATCACACTCGTCCATTACATAAAAACCGTATTGGTTGCAAAGCTCATAAAAATACGGATCATCGGGATAATGAGATGTACGTATGGAATTGATATTATTCTGCTTCATAATATCCAAGTCCTGTGTATATCTCTCTTTCGGAACTGCCCAGCCGCAGTCAGCATCAAAATCATGTCTGTTAACACCGTGAATCATCAGCGGCATTCCGTTGAAATAAATTTTTTCGCCCTTTATCTCAACCTTTTTAAAGCCAACCTGATATGTCTTAACGGTTTGAAGCTCGCCATCAACAGCAACGCTCATAACAAGTGTATAAAGATTCGGATGCTCCGCAGACCACTTTTTCGGTGCTTTTACTGCAGATGAAAAATGAATTTTGTTTTCTTTTGCATCCAGGTCAAGCTCCTCTGTTCCAAGCGCAATTTCCTTCTTGGTTTCAGATATAAGCTTTGCAGAAACACTTAACCTGCCCTTCGTGCTGTTATAGTTTTTGATGAAAATGTCAAGACTGACATCGGAGTCTTTATAATCAACATCAAAATCCGTTTTAAAATAAAAATCACGAAGGCACACCTTTGACTCTGCATACAAGTAAACCTCACGGTAAATACCGCAGAGCCACCACATATCCTGATCCTCAAGATATGTACTGTCAGCATATCTGTACACCTTAGCGGTAATAAGATTTTCGCCGCTTTTAATCACCTTTGTTACATCAAATTCATGCGGGGTCATAGAGCCTTGTGAATAGCCGACAAACACGCCGTTAACATAAACCTCCAAAGCAGTCTTGGCTGCACCGAAATGCAAAAAGATTTCTCTGCCTTCCAATGCATCATCAAGAACAAAGGTCTTTCTGTAAAAGCCGATTTCCTGCATGGAATGATTGATTTTAGGAATTTCAGAACGATTTCTGCTGATTGCCTTTGGAAAAGTACTTGCATAATAATAAGGCACAGAATATCCCTCTGTCTGCCAAACCGACGGCACCTTTATTTCGTCCCAACTGCTGTCATTAAATGCAGCAGAATCAAAATTTTCAGGCTGATTACCAAGCCCGCGCTGCCAGTAAAATTTCCACATACCATTGAGAGACTGCTTATATTTGCTTGCCTCACCTGACAATGCAGCTTCCTCACTGTCAAACGGCAGTGCAAGAGCATGTCCGTCCTCTTTATTAATGTTAAATATAGCAGGATCTTCCCAGCGATACTTTTCCATAACCATACCCCTTAAAAATAATATATTATAATAATAGTATAACAAATATTACCAAAAGTCAATATAGACAAGATTGTGTTAATTTGTTATAATAAACAGTAAACACAAATCAAATCACACAATTTTTGTATAAGCATCGGAGCAATAAAATGATTGAAAGAGTTAATAAAAACAATTTAGACGAATACGAAAGCTTTATAAAGAATCATCCTAAGGGCTTATTTCAGCATTCATCAAAATGGGCAAAGGTAAAAAGTGCGTGGAAGTTTGAGGCAATCATGCTCAAGGATGACAGCGGAGAAATCAAGGGTGCAGCCGCTGTTTTAATCCGATCAATCCCTGTTATTAAAAGCTCGCTTATGTACTGCTGCCGCGGCTTTGTCTGCGATGAAAATGATTTTGACACCTTTGATAAATTGTTTGACGGATTATTGGAACTTGGTAAGGAATATAAAGCCTACTGCATAAAAATAGATCCCGAAATTGTGATTGAAAACAAAGCATTTAAAGAGCATATTACCCAAAAAGGATTTACGGAATTAAATCCGGGCTGTATGGATTTTGAGAATGTTCAGCCAAGATTTGTGTATTGCTTTGATTATAACAATCTTAGTGCAGATGAGCTTATGCTTACATTCAAAAGTGATTACAGAAACAGAATCAGAAAAGCACCGAAAAAAGGTGTTGAAGTAAAAATATGCGGTAAGGAAGCACTGGATGATTTTGTCAAAATTATGGCTGAAACCGGAGAGCGTGACGGATTTTCTACCAGACCAAAGGAATATTTTGAAAAAATACTGGATTGTATGACAGATGATGCAAGACTGTATATGGCTTACTATGAGGGCAAAGCCATTGCCGGAACCCTTGCAATAAAATGGGGTCAGAATGTTATGAAGTACCAGTACGGTGCCTCATCAAATGCCCACAGAAACGTATATCCGAACTATGCTCTGCAGTGGGCAATGATGATGTGGGGTATGGAATGCGGATGCAAGGTTTATGACTTTGGCGGTATATCCGGTGACTGTCAAAACCCGGACAATCCGCACTACGGACTTTGGAGATTCAAGCACGGTTTCGGAGGATATATGAAGGAGTTTGTGGGTGAATTTGACTATGTGATAAACAAGCCAATCTACAAGCTATATAATCTGGCAACAAAGATACTGGAAAAAATCAGATAAGGACAAGCTATGAGCAGATATATAATTGACAAAAAGCTTTTAGAAGAAAACATTCAGTTCATCAAGGATAAGGCAAAGGTGGATTTAATCGGCGTTGTGAAGGGCAACGGCTACGGATTTGGTTTAAAGGAATTTTCAGCTATACTAAAAGACAACGGCATAAAAACCTTTGCTGTAACAGAAACGGATGATATTGAAGAGCTGAGAAGTGTACTTGACAATCAAAATATTCTTGTAATGCGTTCCACAGGAATTCAAGAAGAGGCAGCCATTATTGCCAAAAACAACTGTATTGCTACTATCGGGTCGCTTAACGCTGCTAGGGTTATGGATGAAGTATCCCGTCAGCTTGGTGTTAAAACAAAATGTTATCTTAAAATGGATACAGGTATGGGCCGTTACGGCTTTATGCCAAGTGAGGTTGAGGATGCTGTAAAATGCTATGATTATGAAAATTTGGAATTTATAGGTGCGTATACACATTTCTCCTCCGCATTTACAAATGTCTCCCTGACAAAAACACAGCTTGCATTATTCAAGGACACAATGCAGCAGATAAAAAATGCAGGTAAAGAAATCGGTATTCTTCACGCTGCAAACTCTCCTGCACTGCTGAATGCCGAGGATGTATGCCTTGACAGCGTAAGAATCGGCTCTGCATTCACAGGACGTGTTATTACCCAAAACAAAACAAAGCTCAACCGAATCGGCTCACTGGAGGCAGATGTCATTGAAATCAAGACTGTGCCTGCCGGATACGCAATTGGCTACAATGGGCAATATGTAACAAAACGAGAGACTAAAATAGCGATTGTACCTATTGGTCATTATGACGGCTTTGGTCTTGCAAAGGAGAAAGAAGCAGCAGACCTGCGCTCCGTTCTTTCTCAGCTGAAAAAATATCTTAACAAAAAACAAATGTATGTTAAAATTGAGGATAGAATGTACAGTGTCATCGGCGAAATCGGACTCAGCCATACTGCCGTTGATATCACAGGAAGTGACGTAAAAGTCGGTGATACTGCAAGGGTTGACATATCTCCGCTGATGGTCAATCCGAGAATTAAAAGAATATATAAGTAAGACAAAATGCATTGTTCAAATGAACAATGCATTTTTGCTTTATATCCATAATTTTTTCTTAAGCTCCTCAACAGACAGACATTTTGCCTGCTTTAAAAGCTTTTTATACCTATCCATATTATACAGAGAATGCTCGGTCTCCTTACTCCAAAGATGTATTGTCCAGCTGTCCTCACCGAAATATGTAACCACCAGCACACCTACGACCGCCATCTTAATTTTAGACAAAACATCGTAATCATCCACCGCAGTAAGAAAATATCTGAAAATAAAGTATGAGGCTATATTTTCATTATAGACTTCATTCTTAACCGGTTTGATTTCTCCGTGGTTAACACGTTCAAGCCACTGGGGATTAATAAGCTCAGGATTTTTAAAGATATCAAAAAAATCAATATTCCCCCTGCCCTCCTTGTATGGCTCTAATTCATTCTGCAGTACTTCACCATACTCAAGCAATTCAATCAATCTCTGATGAATGGGCTTATCTCTGTTTTGCACAATAGCAAAGGCTTTTTTTCTTGCCTGCGTTAAATAATAATAGGTTTGCGCATCAATATCATTCAGCTCCGGCAAATCATCATTTACAGCATCAACAAAGTGCATTGGTTCATTAAGCACCCACATCATATCACTGGCAACAGGACAAGAAAAGGATACACCCATTTCCCGAACTGCACCAAAGCTGTTTATAAATCGCGGAAACATACGGCAGGTATACGGTGTATGCTCACCACCAATGGCAATATGCATATCACACAAATTATCATTATTAAGAAAGGGACAGCGTTTTTTGTCGGCAAGACGAAAAATTGTGTTGCCGAATTCATCCTTATCGAGAACACTGTCTATTCTGTTTTTTATTTCACCGGTAAGTGTATTATAATATTCCAAAGACTCTTTGTCAGCGTCCACTTCCCAGCCCTGACAGCATGAATCAGGGCAAGCACCGGCAATACATTTAAAATCTTTATAAAAAGACGGAGTACGTAAAATCATAATAATACCAAATAATATTTAATAGGATATAGTTATTGCCAAAGCAATTAATCATTCTCAAAAAGCGGTGTTGAAAAATACCGCTCAGCTGTATCCGGCAAAACCGTTACAACAGTCTTTCCCCTGCCAAGCTTCTTTGCCAGCTTTCTTGCAGCAGCAACATTTGTTCCGCTGCTGATTCCGCACATAATGCCCTCAAGCCTAGCTAAGTCCTTTGAGGTCTGAATTGCTTCATCGTCTGTGATAATACAGATATCCTCATATATTTTTTGATTCAGAATTTCAGGAATAACACCATCACCAATACCCATCTGATTGTGGGTACCAATCGTGCCTCCTGCAAGAATAGCCGCATTTTCAGGCTCTACCGCCCAAATGGTTATATCCGGATTTTGTGCCTTGAGCACCTCTCCGATGCCCGTGATCGTTCCGCCGGTGCCGATACCTGAACAAAAGCCGTCAATTGTTCCGGCTACCTGCTCCAATATCTCCAAGCCGGTATGATGTCTGTGAACCATAGGATTGGCCGGATTTTCAAACTGCTGTGGGATATAAACATTAGGGTTTTCCTCACGCATTCTTATAGCAGTTGCCAAGCATTCCTCAATACAGTCACCGATATTGCCGGCATCGTGAATCAGTATAACCTCTGCACCGTAATGCTTCACCAGCATTCTGCGCTCTCTGCTGACAGAATCCGGCATAATGATAATTGTTTTATATCCTCTTACAGCACCCACCAGAGCAAGACCGATTCCCTGATTACCGCTTGTAGGCTCAACAATAATTGTATCCTTATTAATTAAGCCTTTTGCTTCAGCATCACAAATCATATTGTAGGCTGTTCTGGTTTTAATAGAACCACCAACATTCAAACCCTCAAACTTAACAAGAATATCCGCAGAATCCTCATCCGTCATTTTATTAAGCTTTACCATTGGTGTATGGCCAATAGCGTCAAGTACATTATTATAAACCATAGTATTACCTCTCTTATGTCTTTATCCATTTTACACATTTAGAATAAAAAAGGCAATAGATAATTGAATTATTTATGAATAGTTATTATACTGCAGAAATTATTTCTGCAGCATAATAGCAAGTTTTAAGAATTTATTTCTTTAATATTATTGAATATCATTTCATAATCAGTCAAAATTAAATCTGTTACTTCATCATTCTTAATGCTGTTTCGCAACAAATCGTTACAGTCCAATAAACTTATATCATCTAACGTCTGCGTTTCATTGTATTTTATTTCTATACAATCCAAATTCCATTCTTCATTCGTTCCTTCAACATAAACAAAAATATATTGATAAATAAAATCTTCAAATTCTACTATTGTAGAAAATTTCAAATCAAAATCAATGCCCATTTCATTCATCAGTCCCGATTCAAGTAATTTGGAATTATAATCATATACGGATTCAATTCTATTCTCATCCGTCGATATTATCATTACTTTTTTGATATATCCACTATTAACCTTAATTGAGCATTGTATTGCCGGCATTGAATAGTTGCCAAATTTGACAGTGTTTTCATTATCAGTATCAAAATTATAGTGATAAGTTAATGGTTGAAAAACTCGTGTATAAAAATAGTTTTCTTTTGAATTATTGTAACTTAAAAAGGACAATACTAAAGCTATTATTGAGACAATAATCGGAATGAATTTCAAAAAGAATTCGACAGTTTTAAAACCATTAGATACTTTGTTTTTAGTACTGATATTGATATCCTGATTTGCGTTTGTTGTTTCATTTGTAACATTTGATTTTTTATTTATATTTTTTCTCATTCTAACACCTCAATAAAACATTACATCAAATGATTAAAAGTCACAGAAAATCAATCATCTTATTTGACAAATAGAGCCAGCAGTAAATACTCACTGGTTTTACATCATAAAAAATCGGCATCTCAATACCATCCTATGATAAAAATACTTCGCACAAAAAAATCCAGAGTTTCTTTCAAGACTCTATATCTATACATAAAAATAAGCGAACACCCAAATGGGTATTCGCTTATTTTGGTGCGAGAGACGGGACTTGAACCCGTACGAGTCGCCCCACACGCCCCTCAAA
>JAMPGU010000044.1 GCA_023663865.1 Clostridium sp. | reverse complement strand
TTCCGTATTTTAAATTTTTCAAAATACTTCTGACCTCATTAAGGCAGGTTTGAATGGTATTCTCTTGGATATTTTCTTTATTTTCAAGGGATGCCATTTTTATTCTCCTTACTTTACCTATATGTTTAGTAGGTTTTGTTTACTAATATTATAGCAATCCATTTTCATTTGTCAATAGAAATATAGAAATTACAGTAATTTTACTTTATTTATTGCGTTCACTGTTTTTTCAATATCCTCATCGCTATGTGCTGATGATACAAACATTGCCTCAAACTGACTTGGTGCAATGTATATTCCCTGTGAAAGCATCTGTGCAAAATAATTTGCAAAAGCCTTTGTGTCTGATTTCAGTGCAGAATTATAATCAAATACATTTTCCTTTGTGAAAAATGCACTTAAAAGCGAGCCAACCCTGTTGACCGTTAGACCTTTATTTCTGTATACCGTTTCAAGCTTTTGTGCCTTGACATCTATTTCCTTATAAATATCAGGGGTATCCCTCAGTATTTTTAAGGTTTCAATTCCTGCCGTAACTGCAATGGGATTGCCTGAAAGAGTGCCTGCCTGATAAACATTGCCCACAGGCGCAACCACATTCATAATATCCGCCCTGCCGCCATAAGCAGCCAAAGGCATACCACCGCCCACAATTTTGCCGAGTGTTACCAAATCAGGGTGAACACCATAATACTCACCTGCACCACCATAAGCAATGCGAAAGCCCGTGATAACCTCATCAAAAATCAAAAGCGCATTATGTTTTTCGGTTATATCACGAAGGAACTGCAGGAAATCCTTTTTTGGTGGAACAACACCCATATTTGCCGCCACAGGTTCAACAATCAATGCCGCAATATCATCATTATTTTTAAATAAATCCTCAACAGATTTTTCATCATTATAATCAGCAAGCAGGGTGTTTTCTGCATAGCCCTCGGGCACGCCTGCACTGTCCGGCACAGACTCTGTAAGTAATCCACTTCCAGCTTTAACAAGCAGTCCGTCACTGTGGCCGTGATAATTGCCCTTGAATTTTATGATTTTGCTTTTGCCTGTATATCCTCGTGCGACACGTATTGCACTCATTACCGCTTCCGTTCCGCTTGATACAAGACGCACCTTTTCAATCGCCGGCACTGCATCAGCAATCATTTTTGCAAGCACGGTTTCCTTTTGAGTAGGGGCACCGAAGGTCAAGCCGTTTTCACAGGCTGCTTTTACTGCATTTATAACCCGATCATTTGCGTGGCCTAAAATGCAGGGACCCCAGGAGCAAACATAGTCTATATACCGATTACCGTCTGCATCATAAATGTATGCACCCTTTGCTTTTTCAATAAAGGCAGGGGTCTGCCCCACTGAGCGATATGCACGAACAGGACTGTTTACTCCGCCCGGTATATACTTTTGAGCCTCATTAAAAAGTGCTTTTGATTTTTCGTTATTCATTTAACCACCCCGCAATATCAAGTGCATGGTATGTAATAATTCTGTTCGCCCCTGCTCTTTTCAGTGAAAGCATATTTTCAAGCACAATACGTTTTTCGTCTATCCAGCCGTTTTGTGCAGCAGCTTTAACCATAGCATATTCACCGCTGACATTATATGCAATAAGGGGTATATCAAAACGCCCTCTCGCCTTTGTCAGTATATCCATATACGCAAGTGCAGGCTTGACAATAACCATATCTGCACCCTCGTCCAAATCGTCTGCGATTTCTCTCAGTGCCTCTCTGCCGTTTGCAGGGTCCATCTGATATGACTTTCTGTCACCAAAATGTGGCGCAGAGCCTGCCGCATCTCTGAATGGTCCATAGTAGCCTGATGCAAATTTGGCGCTATAGCTCATTATCGGTGTGTTGATAAAGCTGTTCTCATCAAGTGCAGTTCTTATTGCGTCAACTCTGCCGTCCATCATATCCGACGGTGCAATGATATCAGCCCCTGCCATTGCAAGGGACACTGCCATTTTTGAAAGCAGCGGCAAGGTTTCATCATTTAAGATTTCACTGCCGTGCACAAGACCGCAATGCCCGTGAGAAGTATATTCACACAGGCACACATCGGCAATAATCAGCAGCTTCGGGTACTTTTCTTTGATAAATCTGATTGCCCTTTGGGTTATTCCGTTATCATCATAAGCACCGCTTCCAACCTCATCCTTATGGGCAGGAATACCGAAAATCAGGATTGCAGGAATTTTTGCCGATACAATTTTCTGCAGCTCCTCGTCAATTCTATCCAGTGAATACTGATAAATATTCGGCATAGAGTCAACAGGATTTTTGATATTTTCACCCTCAATGACAAATAAAGGATAAATCAAATCATCCACATCTATTTTGTTTTCACAAACAAAGTTTCTTATACTTTCATTCTGCCTTAATCGTCTGAAGCGTTTCATTTCTGTCCTCCAAAATTTTTGAAATAATACCCTCTGCCGTGTGTGTTTTTGCAATGAGTGGCACTGTACTACTGTATTTTTTAAATTCCATTGCCGTTATTTCACCGATACAAACAGGCTTTGCATTGTTTAACTTTCCAGCATTTTCAAAAAATGCAGTCACACCGCTTGCACTTGCAAAAAGGATATAATCACTGTCTGCATGAATAGTTTTATTCAAAGCAAGTGTGTTGTAAATTTTAACATCATCATAATTTATATTTGCCCTGTCAAGTGCATTTGCTAATTCCTCTGAGCCGTTTTCTGCCCTGAGTATAAGAACTTTATCATCCTGACAAAGCTTTTTGGATAATTCCGTACCAAGTGCCTTTGCCGTGTATTCTGTCGGAATAAAATCAGCATTAAAGCCATATTTACTTAACTTATTTGCACTGCCCGAGCCTATGCAGGCAAACCTTAAATGACTGATTTTTCTAACATCAATTCTATTTTCTTTAAGGTAATCAAAGAATATTTCAACCCCGTTTGAGCTTGTAAAAACAATATATGTATAGCTGCCAAAATCACTTGGTATATTGCTGTAATTCGGCACTATTTTCAAATTAGGGCAAGTATGAACATAAGCACCAAGCTCTGTTAATTTTTCGGCAATCTGATTTATAAAAGCATAAGTGCCTGTTACGGTTATGCTGACATTATCTAAAGGCAGTTTTATTGTTTTTGAAAAATCAAAATCAGCAACTTTTCCTACAACAAAAATTGCAGGTGTTTGTGCAGATTTTGCTTTATCTGCGATTGTTTCAAGTGTGCCGTCAATTCGCTTTTGATTTTTGTCAAAGCCTTTTGAAAGAATGGATGCAGGTGTATTTTTATCCTTGCCGTTTTCAATCAGCCTTTTGCAGATATTATCAATATTATGCAATCCCATAAGGAACACAAGTGTTCCGTTCAGCTTAGCAAGTGCCTGATAATTTTCATCCGTCTGCGTTGCCGTGTGCCCTGTCACAACCGTGAAGGACTGTGAAGCACCTCTGTGCGTAACAGGAATACCACAATTTTCAGGCACTGCGATTGAGGAGCTTATACCGGGAATAACCTCATAAGGTATATTTTCCCTTTGCAGAGCAAGAATTTCCTCACCACCCCTGCCGAAAACAAAGCTATCACCGCCCTTTAAGCGGATAACCTTTTTATCTTCCTTTGCCTTTTTTACAAGGATATTATTTATATTCTCCTGCTTTTCACTGTGCTTGTTACACCGTTTGCCCACATAGATGATTTCAGCATCAGGCTTTGTAAAACTCAGCAGGTCATTATCTATCAAGTCATCATAAACAATCACATCTGCCGACTGAATTGCTTTCAGTCCTTTCACTGTTATTAGATCCTTGCCACAGCCTGCACCGACCAGTGTTACACTACCCATAAAGCTCTTCCTTAATCTCTTTGCATATCATTTTATAATCATCAAACGCACCCTGCCGCTTTGCTTTTTTACCATTATACAGTGCAGATATTTGTATCTTATCACCGTCAATTTCAGAGTAAGCACCGAGTGCAACAGAGCAGTCAGCCTGCATAAGACCAAGCATATAACGCTCAATTTCAAAACGCTTTGCTGATTTTTCATCACTGATGCTTTGCAGTAATTCCACTATATCCCTGTCATTTTCTCTGCACTCCACAGCCATAATACCCTGACAGGCTGACGGTATAAATTCATCAGGCTCAAAAATTCTCACATCAAAATCAGACAAATCCGCATCCAGCCTATCAAGCCCTGCTTTTGCAAGAAGGATAGCATCATATAAGCCGTTTCGCAGCTTATCAAGTCTTGTGTCAACATTACCCCTGATGCTTTCATAGTTTGCATTCGGATAAAATTTTCTGCATTCAATAATTCGCCTTGGACTGCCTGTTCCGATACGTGCATTGCTCTTTAAGCAGTCACCCTTGCGAGCAATAAGGCAATCCCTTGAATCTGCTGCTTTCGGCACACCTGCAATGGTTAAATCATTCATTAAGCTATACGGCAAATCCTTACCACTGTGAGCAGCAATATCAGCACTGCCGTCAAGCAGATATTTTTCAATACCTGTAACAAAAAGACCTCTGCCGCCTATTTGATTTATCGGGCTTGTCTGGTCCCTATCTCCCTTTGTAGTCACCTCAATAAGATTAACCGCCGCACCCTTATCCTCAAGTGCATTTTTAATCATATTTGCCTGCACAAGTGCAAGTTTACTGCCACGTGTTGCTAAATTTATGTTCATCATTTCATCAACTCTATCAGTTTATTTTTCAGTATTTCTGCTCTGTCTTTTTGATTTGGCACATCATTTTTAACCCGTTCTCTCAAAGCACTCATTTCATCAATAATACTTTCTATATCATCGGGAATGAGTTTTTCTATTTCTTTTCTGAGGTACTGACTCAGTGCAGGACTTTTGCCATTTGTTGTAATTCCGACAGTCAAATCACCATGCTTAATCAGGCTTGGGAATATAAAGGTGCAAAGGCTTGAGTCATCCACAATATTCACAGGTATACCCCTTGCCTGACATAAAAGGGAAATATTTTTGTTGAGCGCTCTGTCATCACTTGCACCGATTACATAATCAGCAAATGCCAAATCACTTTTCTCAAATTCCCTTTTAATCACCCTGCACTCAGTTATATCCGTTTTGGGCGCAATGACAATGATCTTATCCGTGAACTGCTTTAATCGGTTTATCTTACCCTTTGCAACCTTTCCACCACCGACAACAAGAAAGGTCTTATTTTCTATATCCTCAAAAAATGGAAACAAGGTCATAAACTTCCCTCCATTTTCGCAAGCACATGGATAAAGCTTTCAAATTCCATTGCGGTTGCCGTATCCCTGAAATGATAAATAAAATGCCTGATTTCATCATCCGTATTTTTTATTCTTGTAAGAATAGAATGGAAGGTCAGCTCCTTCAAAAGCGCATCAATATCCTCAAACATTATGTCCTCAGCCGTTTTCAGTTCAGCCATTTTTATCTCGCTGTTTCGTTTTGCAAGTTCCTTAAAATCGTCAATCTGCATTAGATTAACATTCTGAATTTTCATTATATTTTCATCAATATCCCTCGGCACAGCGAGATCAATAAACAACCGTTGTTTTGGAGTTTCAATACTCTTTTGTAGCTTATCTGCCACAATCGTAAAATGAGGACTTTTCGTTGCAGATATAATAATATCAGCACTGTCCACATAATTATATCTGTCAGCGTAAGGGATAACTGTCGCCTTATCGCTTGAAATATGACTTTCCCTTGATGTAACAAAAATATCAAAATCATTGTACGAAGCAAGATCCTTTAAAACCTTGCTGCCGATTTCACCGCTTGCACCAAGAAGCAGAACGCTCTTTTTACTGCTTTTGAATTTATGGCATTTTGCTGCTGCAAGGGTTGCAACCGACACCGAGCTTTTTGAAATAAGGGTTTGTGTTTTAATTTTTTTCGCAGTCGTGATTGCTGATTTAAACACGGTGTTCAGCTCATAAGCCGTAAAGCCATTACCCTGCGATAGGGCAAAGGCTCTTTTTATCTGCCCGAGGATTTCATCCTCGCCAAGCACCATAGACTCCAAACCACAGCACACTCTGAAAAGATGCCTTACTGCATCCTTACCCTCATAAACAAAAATGTGATTTTTAATAAAGTCATCAGAAATTCCTGCAAAATTCGAAAAAATTTTAATGGCGTTATAGGCATCACCAACACCATAAATTTCACATCTGTTGCAGGTGGAGAGATAAACGCATTCTTCAATGTTATTTGCTTTTAAAATATTTAAAAGTGCTGCTGCCTTTTTATCATCAAAGGCAACACTCTCACGCAGAGAAACATTCGCAGTTTTAAAATTTATTGACAGTGCAAACATGCTATCCCTCCTCGCTTTTTGAATTTAAGTGTTGATTTCAGCAAAGCCAACTCACATTACCTACTATTTATATATGTTTTGTATGATTAATATATCACTTTACCATAACAATGTCAAGAATAATTTATTGTAAATAAAAAAACAAAAATTAAGTTTCTGCTGTTTATCATCTGTATACTAAATAATTGCCGCAACTGTGTATTTATTCATATACAGTTCAGTGCTAAAATACAGAAAAAAGGAGGGTAACCAAATGAAAAACCAAAAAGCAAACAACAAGCTGAGTGTCAAAGCAATTTGTTTTACTGCAATTATAGCATCGCTTATTTTTGTGTTTACATTTACATTCAAAATCCCCCTCGGTACAGGCTATACACATATCGGCGACAGCATAATATTTTTATCGGTCGCTATTTTAGGGGCTAAAAAATCAAGCCTTGCCGCAGGCATCGGTGCGGCACTTGCTGACATAATTGGTGGATTTCCTGCCTGGGCATTGCCGTCATTTTTTATTAAAGCAATTATGGTTTTGATTTGTGGTGTTTTTGCAGAAAAGCTAATAAAAAGCCGTATTATAGGCTATGTGGTCGGTGCTGTTCTCGGCGGCATTTTTCAGATTACTGCCTATACAGCAGTCAAGCTATTTTTGTATGATAAGGCTTATGCACTTACAACCCTGCCTGAGCTTATTATTCAGACAGTGGTCAGTATAGTTGCTGCAATTGTATTAGTTGTAATTTTCGATAAAACCAAAGTTACAGAAAAGCTCAGGAAAATGACAGAATAGGAGAATGGATTATGAAAAAGATTGACGCACATTCACATATTGGTAGCTTCGGCGGTTGGGCAGGCGTTGAATTTACTAAGGATAAGCTCATTGCCCAGATGAAGGAATATGATATTGAAAAGACATTTCTGACCGGCTCATCCTTTCAGGGCAATGACGAGGTTGTTGACGCCTTTCAGTCATATCCTGACAAAATTGTGCCGTTCGTATGGGTAAATCCTGCACTGGATAATGTGGAGAAAAAGCTCGACAGATACATAAATAAAGAAAATTTTGCAGGCATTAAGATGCAGCCCTTGTTTGATTCATTTGTTGCAGATGACCCTGTAGTTTACCCTGTAATGGATTTTGCAAAAGCGTATGATGTTCCTGTGTTTATTCACTGCGGTCATCCACCATATTCCCTGCCGTGGAGCATAGCACTGCTTGCAGAGCAGTACCCGGATGTCAGAGTAACTATGATTCACATGGGTCACGGTCATGGTGTTTATATTGACGCATCCATAAAAATGGCAAAAAGATATGATAATCTCTATCTTGAGATGAGCGGTATGCCAATGGGCAGTAAAATAAAAGAAGCATACGAAACTGTCGGCAATGACAGAATTATGTTTGGAATTGATTCGCCGTTTCATCACCCCACTGTTGAAATACAGAAGGTACTCACCTGCGGTCTTGACGAAAAGGCACAGGAAGATATTTTTTATAACAACGCTAAAAAATTATTAAGATTATAAGCAAAAGCCATAGAGCGGTAAAACTCTATGGCTTTATTTTTATATAAAGTATTCTATTGTATCTTTCCGTGTGTTTTTACTGCTTTTACTCATGATAAAGCGATTTGCCTCATTCTACAATAATTGTATTTTTTAGCATACCCATCCAGCAGGTATATGTAAATGTCCCTTTTTCTGTCGGTGTGAATTCAATGATATTCTTACCTGTATGCAATTTAATCTGTTTATCATATTGAGATAATATGATTTCATTATTGCAACCGTTAAGATTTTCTTCTTCAACAATTATTGTCCAGACGACCGGTATATATGCTTTTACCTTTAAATCATCATAGCCGTTTACATGCAGATTCGTTGTGAGATATTGCTTGTCTCCATCTATCATTGCTGTTACAGCGGTGTTTTCTTCAGCTGATGTTGTAAATGAGGGAAAGACAACGCCTGTCAGAGCAAGGTTATTTTGCAGCATATAAAGTCCTAAAAATAACACAAGCACAGCACTTGCCTTAATCATAATTGTTTTCAATTTTTTCTTGAGCGCACCTGCAGCTGTTCCAAATGTAAACATAAGCGGAATGGTGCCAAGGCAAAAAAAGAACATTGAAAACGCACCCGAAAGAAACCCGCCGCATGCCACGGCATAAAGCTGCATAGACTGTAATGGTCCGCAGGGCATAAAAGCATTCACAAGTCCGATTGCAAAAGAACCATGTCTGCTGAATTTTGCTGCTTTTACTGTAATACGCTTTGGTATCTTAGGTGTCAGCTTTTTTAAAATACCAAATTGACCAAGCATATTTATGCCTGTCAGCACCATAAATACACCTGCAATTATTCCGACTATTCCACGAATATGAAGCGTTATTGAAGCTGCCTCACCGACTAATCCGAGGATACCGCCTACAGCTGTATATCCTGTCAATCTTCCCATATTATAAAGAATATTCTTTTTTAACGGCTTTTCTTCTTTACCAGATATGCTTTGTGTAAGATTGATACCCCCGCACATTGCAATGCAGTGTACGGATGTCAGTAAGCCTATAACAAAAAGCACAGCGTAGCTTACTTTTTCTTCGCTGACAGTCGGGAATTGCTGAAAAAATGTTGTAAGTCCAAGCTGTCTCGCTATCACATATATTCCTAAAATGATAACAAGTATACAGACGGTATTAATATTATTCTTTTTCTTTTCAATAACATAATAGCCTGTATCTGTAATCATTCTTTTGATTTCATCTAAAGATGCTGGCTCTTCGTATTCAACTGTCAGTATGCTTTTTTCACAGCTTGCCTCAGCTGATTTTACACCCGAAATTTCACTAATTTTACTTTGAAGCTTGATTTCACAGGCATTGCAGGTCATACCCTCAATATTTAATACTTCTTTATTCAACACAAATCACCTAAAATTTTTTCCAATTGGAAAAATCATTTTTATACTGTTCAAGAAATTGCTTTGGAATAATCATTTTTCCATCCTTGATCTTATAGTCATTCTCAGTAACAGGAACAGGATTGCAGCCGCCGTGCGCAATTCCTATATCATCTCTGCTAAAGGAATTATTACAATTTTGGCAAACGAAGGAATCGCCCTGCTGTACAAAATAGGCATAGGGTGAGCCATAGCAAACCTGACAAGTATTCAGTGCAATACGAATTGTATTATCAGAGGCTTTGACAGCAAAGACCTCTACAGTAATTCCACTCGCATTATAATCATAAAACGATGCTGTTTCAGAAATTGTGCTTTCGTCAATGACTACATCATCTGTTATAGTCTGAACAGAAGATGCTTCGTTTTTCACAGTGCTTTGCTGCTTTGTTACTGAAGAATTTTCTGCACTCTCCTTTGTCAGCTTGGGTGCAGCAACAGATATTATAGCTGCTATGGCTATTATTGCTGCGACAATTGATAGAATAATATTTTTCTTATTTTTCATTAATAAGCCTGCCTTTTCTGAAATTTGCTTTAAATCATTTATAAAATTTAAATGAAATATTCTATCGTATCCTCCTGTGTGATTTTGGTGTTTTCATTAAAAATCAAAACTGCCTCTCTTGTGTCTATCCCCGCAAAGGAATAAAGCTCCTCTTTCTCATTATTTAAGCAGGAAATCGGCACAATTCTGTTGTATTCAAAAGGCTTATCGAGAACGATTTTAATATTCTCATCATCAAAGGACTCTTCTCTGTAATAAGGGTCAAACAAATATAAATTACCGTCCTTAATTCCGGTGATCAACACATAATGCCATTCGTCATAAAACAGTCTTGCAACAACAGCTCCGCCCCTGACAAGCGTATCATTAATCAGACTGCTCTGACCGATATAAACCTTTTCCTCTGCTATGTAGGATGACGAAATCGGCAAAAGTCCAAGCCTGCCGAAATTGTTCAGCCAATTGCTTAGGAACATCATCGCTGAACAGGAGGTTCCCATTTTACCGGGAACACCGTCACTGCCGTGACAGTCAAGACAATAAAGCACGATATTACGCATAATTTCAGGCGGTATATCCTCCCGCTCAAACAAATAGCTTACTGCGTTGAGCATAGAGGTAGGACCGCAGTCATAATCTGTTATCTGATAATGCAGTGGATTTTTCATTTCTACTCCTTTGAAAGTATAAGATTCAGTGCAAGCTCTGCCGCTTTTTTCAGTTCGTCAACCGTTGTCCATTCATTGAGGGTATGGCAGTCATTCATTGCAGTTGCAACAACGATTCCGTTTATCCCGTTTTGTGCCATAACATTATTGTCACTGCCGCCGAAGGAACGCTCTAATTTTGGTGTAAGGCTCATACTACCACAAGCCTTCTTAAATCTGCTGACAACACTGTGTTTCGCGTCAGTTTCATAGGCAATTATATTTTTTACAAAAGACACATCAGCACGAGTGCCGTATTTCTCTGCTGTTTCACGGATAAGTTTTTCAATACGATTATACTGCTGGGCGGCTTTCTCGTCTGAATAACTGCGAATTTCACCTGTTATAGTACACTTATCGGGCACAATATTTGTTGCCGTTCCGCCGTTGATAGTTCCGATATTCACAGTAGTATCGTCGTCAATCCTGCCGCAATCAATTTTTGATATGGCTTCAGCTGCAATTTTTATCGAATGAATACCCTGCTCAGGTGCAAAGCCTGCATGTGATGCTTTGCCGATAATATCCGCATTAAAAAATAAAATCGTTGGTGCTGCGTATGCGGCTGTGCCAACCTCACCACTCAAATCAAAAACATAAGCCTCTTTTGATTTTACTTTGCCAAAATCAAATTGTGATATGCCCTTGCAGTAATTCTCCTCAGATACAGAAAAAAGAATTTCAACAGGTCTGTGAGATATATTATTTTCTTTAATAATTTTCAATGCCTCTATAATTGCACATACACCTGCAAAATCGTCAGAGCCTAAAACAGTTGTACCGTCGGAATGTATTTTTCCGTCAGCATCAATGATACATTTTTTATTCTTCGCAGGCTCAACGGTGTCCAGATGCGCAGATAATAAAATTGGCGGCAAAGCAATATCACCGTCAATATAGGCATAAAAATTACCTGCATTGCCGTTAATATATTCCCCAGCATTATCCTCAAGTATTGATATATTTAAGTCGCTAAGCTCTGATTTTACAAGGTCACATACCTGTCTTTCAGCTCCTGACGGGCTGTCTGTTTCAACTAATTTTCTGAATAAATCAATCAGTCTTTTTTCATTGATATATGGCATAGATTTATCTTCCTTTACAAGTTAAATAACATAGTCAAAATTCGTTATATCGTTCTTATGATTAATTATATCCTGCAAAGTGATACTGTCAAGATAATCATTAACAGTCTTGTAAAGCCCCTCCCAAATAAACAGGGTTGCACAAAAGCTGCTTCGCTCACAAAGATTTTCCTCCTGATCAAGACAAGCAACAGGAGCAAGTCCACCCTCTGTAATACGAAGAATATCGCCAACCGTGTACTTTTCAGGTGCTTTAGCAAGCTGATAACCACCTTGATAACCTCGATTTGTTTTTAAAATACCGGGTCTGTTCAATACAGACACAATCTGCTCAAGGTATTTTTTAGAAATATCCTGCCTTTTTGCAACATCCTTCAATGCAACAAAGCCATCGTCACGATGCTCTGCAAGATCAACGAGCAAACGAAGTGCATATCGTCCTTTTGTAGAAATTTTCATCCTTACACATCCTAATAAGTATTAACTATATTATATATGTGTTTGGTAGGTTTTGCAAGTATTTTTACAAAAGTATATATAATTCTATTTAATTCAGCCATAAAACCCAGAAAAAATCATTGAATAAATTAAAGACAAAAAGGTAGGGGCACTACATTAAATATAGTACCCCTACCCTCATAATATGATGACAAGCAATATGAAAATACAATTAATCTAATTAACAAACTATAATTTGTTACTTTTGGCATAAGCAAAATGGATGTCCTGCTGGGTCAAACATTGTTACAAAATCATTTCCACCGAATTGTGCTTTTGACTTTGTTGCTCCCAACAGCTCTGCCTTCTTAACCATTTCTATAACATTATCAACTTGAAAATCAAAATGCATCTGTTTCTGTTGTTTCCCTGTTACTTCGGGCCATATAGGGCGAATATACTCAGCTTCTTCAATAAATAGAAAAACAATTCCCGTGGAACTACGCACAGCAGGTCTCGCAAATAATTCACACATTTCCCATCCTAATAATTCACCATAGAATTTTTGCAATTTCTTTTCATCATCGCAATCAACCATGACATTTCCTAATACGATTTCACTTTCCATATTAATTCTTCCCTCCTCAAATTTCAATTTGCATAAAACACCAACAAATTAATTATATTATAGTTTTATTATTATTGCAACTATGAACAATCTCTCGAAAATCTCTCACCTAAACGCCCACAATCGCTCTCGGTAGGTTTTGGAAATGAGAGAATTTAGGTCTCTGAAAGTCTCAAAGAAAATCTCAGCAAAAATAACAAAAGAAAAATCGCCTTTAAATCCACAGCAGATTGAGGGCGATTTTGGACTATTTACGGCAATTTTACATAGAAAAAAGGCTTGGAACATCTAAATTCCAAGCCTGTGGCAGAGGTATAAGAACCTGCATACTGCGTATGCAGAACCTTGGCGTTCGCAATGCTATGGCATTGCTCGGCTAAAGGATTCGAACCTTAAATGACGGAGTCAGAGTGTAAAAATCACTTTTTGAAACATACCATTTTAAGCCAAATTTTCACTTTTGAGTCTCTCAAAAATCTCTGTCAGAATATATTTAACTTTTTTCATCAGTATCGTCCAAGGAATAAATAAACTGAAGGCTTTTCTTTTCGTCAAATATATGCTCAAGAAAATTCTTGCTGTTTTGCACATTTGCGTCATTTGTTATTGCAATTCGGTAGTCCTTAGCCTTCATTCCAAGCTTTTTCTCAAATATCTGATTCATATATTTTAGCTTTGAGAATCCACTTAATTCAGCAATCTTTGTTAACGAAACAGAAGGCTTACTATTTGCAATCAGTATTATTGCGTGCTCAAAACGAAGTGTGTTGAGATACTCCTGAAAGGATATACCTACATATTCAACAAATAAATGTGACAAATATGTTGGTGTTACACCAATCAGTGCACTTATATCATCAAGATGAATTGGTATTAAATAATTTTCTTCAATATATGAGACCACTACACCTATCCTGTTTGCCTGCTTTTTTCGGTTGCTATAATCCTTTTCGTCTATAATTTCAATAGGCATTTCTGTAAATAGAATGCTGATAATCCTTGAGATGTCAGAAACAAAATCAAAAACAAAAAAGTCTTCCTGTTTAAAATAAGTAATAGCAGCAGAAATTATGCGTTTTTTTATTTCATCTGTTTTTTCACAAGGGATATTAGCTTCTATATCATTTCTTTTAAAATATACATTTGTAGAATGGTTCAAAAAATTTCTTAACAAATGATTTGTTATCTGAATGAAAATAGCCGTAAGTGTTTCCTCGTGAGCATCAATTTCGTGCTCCTGGTATGAATTAAGAATAACCAGACTTCCCTTTTTAAGAGTAATATGCTCATTTCGTGTATTCACTACACCACTTCCGTCAAGTACATATATGAGTTCCAAATCATTGTGCATATGGAAGCTTCTGTAATTTATTTTGTTAACAATAAGATTAATATTCCTGACTCTTTCGTGTGGCACAAATTCATATTCGTTTTTCATACATTTGCTCCTTCCCTTACAATAGTAACATTCTAAATGTATATAAAACCGTTTATCAAATGCAAGCAAATCGCAACATTGTCCCCTTTTCAACACAAAACTATCCTTGTTAATATACTGCATACACTATAGAATAAAATCAAAGGCTGACGAAACGGGCACCCTTGATAAAGAGGGTGCTCGCGGGATGCCTTTGATTTGTGATTGACAGCATAGATTTCTATGCTGTTTTTTCTTTTTGTTTCAAATATTTGTTTTGGAATTGATATTCCCATTCTTCAGCAGTAGGTTCCTTGATTACACCAACACCATTGTAGTAAATATCAACTTGCTGATAGCGTTTGCCGTTTATCTTTGCTGGTGCTGATACAACTATCTTTTCAATAAACTCGTGAACAAGTTCAGGGGTGAGTTCTATTGGCTGTGTAATCCTTTTTACCTTGCTGATAAATGTTTGAATGTTATCAATTTTATCTGTTTCTGTATTGAGTTCTTGCTCAATAGTCGGAACAGTTTCTTTCAATTCCTTTTGTTCAGTTTCAAGTGAAATTGACATTGTAGCATAACGCTCATCTGATAATTTTCCTAAAGCATTATCTTCATACAACTTTTGAATCAGTGTATCAATTTCTTTGATACGCTTTTTTGATTTCTCAAGTTCCCGCTTTCTTAAAGATAATTCTTTCTCTTTTTCAATAGAGAAATTGTTCAGCTGCATTTGTGCAAATTCTTTCTCATATGCGGTTACAAAGAAAAACACTCTTTTCATATCCTCAAGAACAAGATCGTAGATTGCCTTTTCTCTAATATAGTGCATTGAACAAGTATCAGTATCTTTTCTGAAACTTGAACAAAAGAAATTTGCTTGCTCGTGTTTGTAGTTATTCGTAACAGAATAGTACATTTTCTTGCCACAGTCTGCACAACAAACTACTCCTGAAAACATACTGATTATTCCTGTACGGTTAGGTCTGCGCTTGTTTTTTTGCAATTCCTGTACAAGATTAAAATCCTCCTCAGTGATAATAGAGGGATGTGTATCCTTAAACACTTTCCATTTATCCTTTGGATTATCTAAAGTTTTCTTGCTCTTAAAAGATTTTCTCGTAGTTCTAAAGTTTACAGTATCACCAATATATTCTTGTTTTTCAAGTATTCTTGCAACAGAATCAGCACACCAATTAAATGGTTTTGCAGGTGGTTTACCGCAAGTTCTGCCTATACTAATCCAATACTCACAAGGCGTCATAATTTCAGCTGCACTTAATTGTTTTGCAATTTGTGTAGGTCCATAGCCTTTGATACACAAGTTAAATATCTTTCTGACAACCTCTGCTGCAGGCTCATCAATTTCCCATTCTCTCGTATATCCAAATGGTGGATTTGTTGTTAATGGTACTCCTGAATTGCCTTTGTTCTTGAAAACATTGCGTACTTTCTGACTTGTATTTTTTGCGTGCCATTCATTGAACAAGTCCTGCATAGGTACTAAATCACTGATACCATTTGCGGTATCTATGTTATCCATTATGGCAATGTATCTTACACCAAGTCTGTCAA
>JAMPGU010000043.1 GCA_023663865.1 Clostridium sp. | reverse complement strand
CGAGGCGGTCTTGAAAACCGTTTGTCCGAAAGGGCGCGTGGGTTCGAATCCCACCCTCTGCGCCAATAAAAAGAGAGTACATTTTTGTACTCTCTTTTTTGTTATTGTAAATTAATTGAGAAGAGAATCCCACCCTATATCCTGCTATAATAAAAGCCGTACCTTCTATCAACTTCACCTAAACATCAAATTTAACACTTTTCTTTATCCACATTTCTTATACAAAATAAAAAACAGACACCATTAGGTGTCTGTTTTTTTGGCGCAGAAGGAGAG
Source organism: Clostridium sp. (assembly GCA_023663865.1). GTDB lineage: Bacteria > Bacillota > Clostridia > Oscillospirales > Acutalibacteraceae > Eubacterium_R. The sequence continues at coordinate 15,523 of JAMPGU010000043.1, read as the reverse complement.
ACTCGAACTCTCGCGCCGGTTGCCCGACCTACGCCCTTAGCAGGGGCGCCTCGTCACCAACTTGAGTACTTCTGCAAGCTGACGGGTTTTACCTGTCAAGTATTATACACTTTCCGTGCGTGTTATACTTTATCATAACTTTCGGAAAAAGTCAATAGGAAATTTATTATTTCATATTTTATCTCTGACTTTTGAAAAGTACATATCTAAAAATTATTCTTGTCAAGTAATTTTTTCCTGCTGTCTGCTCTGTTCACATTAAACCGCAATCCTATTCATATAATATTTATGGTGATTTTATATAAAAAAAGTTATTTAATCTAAGTATAACCGGCTTTATCTTTGTCTGCATTATCGGTACACTTGCACATTTCGTTTATGAATGGAGCGGGTACAACCGTATTATCGGCTCTGTTGTTCCTATTAATGAAAGCCCATGGGAGCATTTAAAGCTGATATTCTTCCCCTATCTCATTTGGAGTATCGTTGAAATCATTGCACTCCGAGCAGAAAAAGGAATGATTTTCAGCAAAGCTATAGGTGTTACTGCCGGTATATGCAGCACAATAATATTCTTTTACACATACATAGGTATTCTTGGAAGAAGCATCGGCTGGGTTAACATACTTTCCTTTTTCGTCGGCGTGGCAATATCCTTTGCAATTGACAATACTCTGATAAAATCAGATAAAATAAAAAATTCTATCTATGACAAAATCGGAATTATGATTTTTATTTTCCTGACAATAATATTTATTCTGTGCACATTTGCTCCGCCGTTGATTCCTCTGTTTAAAGACCCGATAACCGCAACCTATGGAATATAATATAAATCTGCTAAATAACTAAGAAGTTATAAGTGCAGTAACTTCTTTAATTTTTCTGCCTACATCCTCTACCCTGTGTGCATCAGAGCCTGCAGAAAAATGAACCCCTACATTCTTTGCGATATCAAAAAATTCTTTGTTCACACCAAGCCCCTTTGATGTGTTCATTTCAAGGCACATATTATGTGCTTTAATATTTTTACAAAGTGCTTTATAAGTATCGCCGAGATCATAGCTTGGATATAAGCCGTGACAGGTAATCAAATCAGGATGCGCAATTATATCAAATATTTCGCTTTCAACCAGTGCATTTTCAAGCGCAAAATACCGCTGATAAATTTTATTGAAATCTTTTCCAAGCCACTGATACTTTCGCTGATTAAAGGTCCAGTTATCTACCCAGTGGACGGACCCTAAAAGATAATCAAAAAATCCATCGGAGGTTAGCTCCTTAATTTTATCCTGATGCTGTTCAAAAAAGCATATTTCAAGTCCGAATGATACCTTGACAGGATAGTCACGGCTTCTTATTTCTGCCGCCAGTGCTTTGAATTCATCAAGGCGATGTGCTGATTTTGCTTTGCCGTCAAACCATTTTTTCTGATAAAGATTATATTCCGCAGCCTCTTTAAAGGTCGGATGAAAATCCTTAAATCTTATGCTATGCTCCAGCAAGCAAATTTCTTCCAAGTCCATATCCTGAGCCTTCTTAATAAACTGCTCAATCCACTCTATTGTATATGGACCTCGTTCGATATGTATATGTAAATCTTTCATATGCGTTCCTATTCTTTTGTATTTATTAACAAATAAATTTATTCTTATTCATACATTATACGCTTGTGGCTTTCTGTATTTATTACCCCAAACTTCTCTTAATCTGTACTCTCTCAACTCATCAAGATCAATAGTAGCAATTGCAATTTGCTCAGTTCTATCGAGTTCTGCTATAAGCATATCGTGATATTCACCATTTTCATTATATGCCATACCGTCAAAAACCATTGATTTTCCTAGATTTTCACCTGCATAATTTGCCATTGCTATTGCACACATATTCTCAAATGCACGTGCTTTGAGTTGTGATTTTCTGTTATCGTCAAAAGGGCAGCAGTTTGGTACGAATATTATTTCAGCACCCATAAGAGCAAGCGTGCGAGCGCTTTCCGGAAACTCCCTGTCGAAACAAATCATTGTACCAATATTAACCTTTCCTTGCTTAGTGTTAAGCTCAGCAACATTGAAATTTTTTCCGCTTTCACAAAATTTTTCAAATGAAAAATCACAGGTATGCACCTTTGAGTAATTGAGTATAATATTTCCATCTCGGTCAATTACAGACAAGCTATTGCAAGGTTTATTCAAATCTTTTTTCAGGTATGTTATTATAATTGCAATTTCAAGTTCTTTAGCACATTTACAGAACTCTGATATAAAATATGAATCCTCACTAATTGCAAGATTGTGCCAATATTCAAGTTCCTTATCGTGCCCTGATTCATCAGGATAATCAAATGCTCTTTCAAACGGTGGTTGATAGCCTATACTGTACATTTCAGGAAAAAGAACTATATCAGCACCCAGCTGCTTTGCTCTTTTACAGTATTCAAGCCCTTTTTCAAGTGCAGTGTCTATACTTGATTGAATTTGTCTTACTTGAACTAGAGCAATTTTAAATTGTTTCATATTGACACCTCTTAATGCATTATCATTGTTAGACAAAAGCATACTAAATCTGCATCCAGAATAGAGCAATACTTTCCTCATCTAATATAAAAATGGAACTACCTTAAAAATTCGTAAGATAGCTCCATTGATTTATTACTTATTGTAGCCTTTCTTGAAGCGAGCTTTTCCCTCTTCTCTAAAGCTTTCAATACCGCCGCGCTGATCATATAATTCAGCAGCCTCAAGACAAATATCAAGAGAAAGATTGATACATTCCTCACTCATATTATCAGGTGTATCCAGGCGGGTATGATAATATGTTTTCGGGTCATGGTTTACGCCGCAGAAGCCAACTGCTTCAATACCATAACGAGAGAAGCCCTCTGCATCAACAGCACCCGGATAAATATCCGTTTCCTTCATTTCAATACCGCAGTTTACACCTGCTTCATAAATCAATTCACCAACTGCATTGGAATTTTTCTGTGTGCCTGTACAGCCCTGTGTATAAATCTGAAGCTGCTCAATCTCACGCATTGTATCCATAGCAATTACAACTGTCTCAACCTCCTTAAGCTCATTTTGATGACGCTTAGCGTAGGCAACGGCACCACGCAGTCCGGCCTCCTCAGAGCCGGTTAACAAACAGCAAACCTCTGTATTTTCATATCTCTTATCATTTTCTGCCATTTCCTTGAGCACGCCCATAGAAATATAGTCGGCAGTCAGATTATCATTTGCACCATCTACAATAACCTTCCAGTTAATAAAGAACAGTATTGCGATAAAAAACGGAATTAAAACAAGACCTATAATACCCATAACCGTCCAGAACTTAGAAATGTATTTTACTGTAGGACCGGCAAAGGAATAAATCATCCAGATTACATTAAAAATGCAAACACCGATTAATCCGCCGATAGAGCCGCCCATAACAGGTGCAAGTGATTTCAATCCGCCGTGAAGAGAATAGGTCCACTCATTCGCAGCATCCGTATGACCGCAAAATACAATTCTGCGCTTAACCTCACCTGTAGGCTTTCTTCTTGCCATAACATTTCGTGATGTTCTTTTAGGGAATAAAAAGTCTACATACTCCCGATACATTAAAAATTCGACAACTAAACAGGATAAAGCAAAAAAGGTCAATATTGTAGCTACAACCGAAAGTGCCGGAGTTGTAACACCGCCCTTAAAGCATATCCAGTAAAGAATAACAGATATAATACCAATAATACCTGCCGGTGGAATCCAGCCCATAAATGCATGAGGATGAAGCTCAAAATCCTCCATCTCAACCTCATCGGACCATTGCTCCAGCTCACCCTTTAAAAACTTCTGCGCCTTTCTTTCACTATGTGTTCCCGGAGCACGCTCCTTGAAATTTTCACATATGTATTTGATACCATCAACCATATAACGCTGCGTTCCCTCTGACGCACCCTTAGTTAACCGCATACAATATCACTCCTCAAATCTTTTTAACATATTTATTATACACGAGTACGCATTCAGTTGCAAGTAGTTAAAGATATTTCAATAAAAATCTTGACAAGAGACGAAAGTTAATATATAATACAATTCGCAATGGCCCGGTAGTTCAGTTGGTTAGAACGCTAGCCTGTCACGCTAGAGGTCGACGGTTCGAGCCCGTTCCGGGTCGCCATTTGCTGATATGGCTCAGGCGGTAGAGCACATCCTTGGTAAGGATGAGGTCACCGGTTCAAGTCCGGTTATCAGCTCCAGTGTGTAAAGCCTTGAAAATGCTTGTTTTTAAGCGGTTTTCAAGGCTTTTATTATGTCAATCCCAAAAAAATGAACGCCCCTAAATTCCTAGCAATGCTCGTCATAGTGTGTCCGATAGTGTGTCCTTTTTCGCCGACTAAAAAACAAAAAATGCCCCTATCTCGCAAGAGACAGGGGCATAACTTATATACTTTAATTCTTCTTAACATCCTTAGAATTTCTAAATTAATAATAGGTATAATAAAAGCACCTTGCAGTCGACTGCAAAGTGCTTAGTTGTTTTTTGTTTCCACAAAGGAACATACTTTCCTTTTTGTACTAAATCATAAAAATAAGTACCATAATATTCTCTTTCGATATCATATTCCTCAGGTGTCATATCATCCCTCCACCAGGGACACTCTTTCAATGTCGGTGTTGCCCAATCATCCAAATTTTTTCACTCCTTTTGTAAAGTCCCTTATAGTATTATCTACCAATATCGTTTCTCTGAGTTTTCTATATCTTCGCAAATTTTCAATAGCTCATCAATATCAAGTTCATCACTAAAGACAGTCTCATCTTCAGAAAATGTTGTTTGTGATTTTAAATCCATATTTTTTACATTCCTTTAAAAGAGATATTGAAAAATCATTTAACTCTTGGATATTTACTTTGCTATATTTTGGGAATTTTCTTTTAAATAATTCTAATTGACTATTAATATACTTCTCGTATAACAAGTTTTCGCTTTTTCTTGTTTTTACAATAGCACTTATAACATCTCCGTTGTTTCCGATGCTTTCAAATCCTATTAATTTAGGTTTGTTTAAAAAGTTCAGTATATCACCGGGACTTAAAACTCCATTATCCGGATGATTATGAATAGCATAAAACGGCTTTGTACTTATGTATATTTTTGTTTCACCATATGAACCATATCTGATTGGAGATACTTCTGAGCCATCGAGATTAAAAGAAATAGAGCCTTCAACACCAACTTTTTCATTTTGCATTGCTTGTAATAAACACTTGCGCTGTTCACATGCAATTTTGCATTGTTCTGTTGTCAATCCATCAATTTGAATATTTTTTATGTTTTTTATGGAATCATCTGTAATCGGATAGCTTTCGTAATTATTATAATATTTACTATTTGAATTTGCAATACGATTTTCCGTTAACTGTTCACTTACCAACTCTCTTAAATAGTCTCTGCGCAGCTTACGTTTGCTGTTCCAAATCTTTGATTTGGTTTAATGTCTAACAAAAAATGCCCCTATCTCAACTAAGAGACAGGGGCGTTTATTCATATTCAAAGCGTTACAAAAGCAATATGATTAGTCCTTTTCTACATCTTTTGAATAGACAAGTCCTACCTTATATTTTGTTTTATCCAGTCCATACTGGATACAGGCATTTGTTTCGCCTTTAAACAGCACCTTTACACGTTCTTTCTTGGATACCGAGCCGATTTCGGTTTTTCTGCTGCTGTCAGCATATACCTTGCTCTTGGCTTTCATTGCTGCGTTGGGTGTAAAATATTTATATTCCACCTTATCGTCCTCCTTTGGTTTATTATAAGTGATTAGAAAATATGCCGGGTTTCTGTCTGCTGTTGCTTTTCCCATCTCAGTCGGTGTTACGATACAGCCATTTGTTGTTTTTTTGACAATTCTGTCAGGTCTGCTGTAGGAATCATACTTACCGCTGTACATTTGAGGATCAAGCACTTCAATATTAGAGCCACTCATTTTGTATGCGACAACAAAATGACCAGCCGTACTGAATACATTATAGCTGTCGCCCTGATTGCATATTGCCATACCGCCTGCTTTCAAATGCTTAACCAGTGCATCCTCGCTTGTGGTTGTTGAATATTTGAAGTCAGGATTTTTTTTGCAGAGTGCCTTAATCAAGGTTTCCATATTCGTACCCGAATTATCCCTTGCACCATTGGAAACGCTGAACTCTGCCATTTTCTTTACTGAATATAATTCCTTATTACACAAATTATTAAATGCAATACATGCTGCGCATACACCGCAGCCGGAGGTTTTTACCGTTTCTTTTTTTGAAGTAGATTTATTATCATAGGCAATGGAATCATAGTCCATCTGATTATAATAATACATTATTTTTCCTCCTTTAAATTCTTTAGATATTCATCTGCCAGTCTTGCTTTTTCGGTAAATGAATTGTTATGCCACCAAGAAGAAATTGTGCTAAAAAGCAGTATTCCAACCGAAACAGCCTCACTGACCATATCGTTATCTATCGGAAGTGTTTTGATATCAAACATATTTAATACTGCATTTACTATTGATATAAATAAAATCACTGTTCTGATAATCGTTGGTTTATCAATTTTCATTGTCAATACTCCTTTCCACCTCGTCTAACCTATGCGTCAGTTCCTTTATTCTTTCCTCTATCACAGGCATTTGCTCTGCAAACCGATTGTGCTGATCAACCTTTTGCTCAAGCTTATCCAGTCGAAAAGATGTCAGCTTTGAGGAAGTAATTATACCGCCAAAGGAACCAATAATTGTGCCGGCAACAGATGCCATAGCTATAATTATTTCACTATCCATTGTGTTTCCCCTTTCAAAATATTAAAGAGCTGAGACTCTCTTCACTTACCATATTATGTAGAAGACGGTTGTTTTGCAATTGCTATCTTTCGGCAGTACCCTTTTCATCCCTGCCAATATAGACTATATACGCTATTTAATCAATTTCAGGCAAATAATGTTTTCAAAAATCCATAAATAAATCCTGTATTTTCATTGCATATTTATTCATTTTTATGTATATTTATAACAAGTTTGAAGAAAGCTATTGACAATATAAATAGAATGTATATAATAATTAAGATATTAATTTAGATTATGGAGCTTTTATACAAAATGACTAAGGTTTTTATTGACGGAAAAGACGGCACAACCGGCTTAAAAATATACAAAAGATTTGAAAGCAGAAATGATATAGAGCTATTGCTTATTGACCCTGATAAGAGAAAGGATATAAACGAGCGTGCAAGACTGATTAATGAGAGTGATATTACTTTCCTTTGTCTTCCTGACGCAGCTTCTATCGAGGCAGTATCTCTTGTTAAAAATGACAACGTAAAAATCATTGACACCTCAACGGCGCACAGAACGCTTGACGGCTGGGCATACGGATTTGCAGAGCTTAGTCAGGCTCATCGGCAGAAAATTGAAAATTCAAATCGAATTGCCGTACCCGGCTGCTACGCCAGCGGATTTAACGCAATCGTTTATCCCCTTGTTAAGAATGGCTTTATCGGCAATGATTATGACATTGTATGCTATGCACTCAGCGGATACACCGGTGCAGGAAAAAAAGGTATAGCACAGTATGAGGATCAGGACAGAGACAGTGAGCTGGATTCACCAAGGCTGTATGCACTGACACAGGAGCATAAGCACCTTAAAGAAATGAAGGCAATCAGCAATTTGGCTCGGGAGCCGATTTTTTCCCCTATTATCTGTGATTATCCGCAGGGTATGGTGGTTACCATTCCGCTTTACACAGACAGAATGAACAAAAAATATACAAAAGAAGATATTCAACAAATGTTTGCTGCACACTACGCAGGCAATAACATTGTAAAGGTGCGTGAGCTTGGCTACACACCGGCTATGATTGGAACGAACAATTTTGCAAATCGTGATGATATGGAAATTGAAATAAACGGAAATGACGACAGAATACTCATTACCTCACGCTTTGATAATCTCGGCAAGGGTGCATCAGGAGCCGCAATTCAGTGTATGAATATAGCAATGGGTATTGATGAAAAAACAGGACTGAATATAGGAGATTAGATATGAAAATAATTGACGGAGGCATTTGTGCTGCAAAGGGCTTTAAGGCAAGCGGTACATATTGCGGAATAAAGAAACCGAAAGAGGATAATCCGAATATCAAACACAAAAATGATATTTGTATGTATGTCAGTGATGTAGAGTGCAATGCTGCTGCAGTATATACCCAAAACAAAGTCAAAGGTGCGCCTATCCTGGTTACAAAGGCAAATCTTGAAAAAAGCGGAAATAAAGCAATTGCTGTGATTGCCAACTCGAAAAATGCCAACACCTGCAATGCTGACGGAATAGGTAAAGCAAACAGAATGTGTGAGCTTGTTGCCAACGAGCTTAATATTCCTCAGGAGCAGGTAATTGTCGCAAGCACAGGTGTAATCGGACAGGTGCTTCCGATTGAGCCTATCGAAAAGGCTGTACCGATTTTGGCAAAGGAGTTATGCTATAACAAGAATCTTGAAGCTGCTACAGCCATTATGACAACCGATACAGTAAAGAAAGAATATGCAGTTGAATTCAAAATCGGTGAAGAAATCTGTCACCTAGGCGGTATGGCTAAGGGTTCAGGTATGATTCATCCCAATATGGCAACTACACTTAATTTCATTACAACAGACTGTGCAATCAGCAGTACACTGCTGCAAAAGGCACTGAGTGATATTGTAAAAATCACTTATAACTGCCTGTCAATTGATGGCGATACATCCACCAACGATATGGTTTGTATTATGGCAAATGGACTTGCCTGTAACGATGAAATCATTGCTGAAGATGAGAGCTATGAAACCTTCAAGTCTGCTTTATATGAGGTTATGGCAAACCTGACTCGTATGCTTGCAAAGGATGGTGAAGGTGCAACCAAGCTGCTTGAATGTGTATGTGCAGGTGCCAAAGATTTGGATACAGCTATTACAATTGCAAAAAGCGTAATCTGCTCATCACTGTTCAAGGCGGCAATGTTCGGCGAGGATGCAAACTGGGGACGTGTGCTTTGTGCTATCGGCTATGCGGATGCAGAGTTTGACATTAACAAAGTTGATGTTGATTTGAGAAGCGAAAAAGGCGCAATCACAGTTTGTCAAAACGGTGCAGGCGTTGATTTCAGCGAGGAAACCGCAGCAGAAATTTTATCTGCCGATGAAATTTATATTGATATTAATTTGAATGACGGTGAAACATCAGCCACTGCATGGGGTTGTGATTTGACTTATGATTATGTAAAGATAAATGGTGACTACAGAACATAAGAAATATTAATATTATAATTGACAGAGACTACAGAACCTGATTGTGAGGTAGAATAATGAATATTGATAACAGAATGAAGGCGGAGGTTATTGCTGAGGCATTACCTCACATTCAAAGATACAGAAAGAAAACAATCGTCGTTAAATACGGCGGTAATGCAATGATAAATGAAGAACTCAAAGAGGCTGTAATGCACGATTTGGTTCTTCTCACAACAGTAGGAATCAACGTTGTGCTTGTTCACGGCGGTGGTCCTGCTATAAACACACTGCTTGATAAAATGCAGATTGAAAGCAAGTTTGTTGACGGGCTGCGAGTTACGGACAAAGACACCGTTAATGTAGTGCAAATGGTGCTTGCAGGCAAGGTCAACAAGGATTTGGTCTGCAAAATTGGTAATCTCGGCGGACACGCAATCGGGCTTTCAGGTATGGACGGTCATATGATTAAGTGCAAACCCCTTGATGACAAACACGGCTTTGTCGGTGATATAGTTGAAACCAATATGGAAGTTGTCAACGAGGTACTTGCAAACAACTTCATTCCGGTGATATCAACGATAGGATATGATGAAAAGGGCAATTGCTACAACATCAATGCAGATACTGTTGCAGCACAAATTGCGGGCGACCTTAAAGCTGAGGCATTGATTTCCATGACGGATATTATCGGACTGCTTAGAGATGTTAATGACGACAGCAGCAAAATTCAAAAGGTATTTATATCAGATATTCCTGCACTTATCAATGACGGAATTATCAAGGGCGGTATGATACCGAAGATTGACTCAATGACACAGGCTATCAGAAACGGCTGCAAAAAAGCATTTATTATTGACGGACGAGTTCCCCACTCTATTCTTATGGAGCTTCTGACTGATGAAGGTATGGGAACCATGTTCAGGTCAAGATAGGAGGAAACAGTGAATACAAAGGAACTTGATAAGGAATATGTTGCACATTCATACGGCAGGTTTGATGTTGCTTTAGAAAAGGGCAAGGGCTCAACACTGTATGATGAAAACGGTAAGGAATACATTGATTTTGGTTCGGGCATCGGTGTAACCGCCTTCGGTATTGCCGATGAGGAATGGAAAAAGGCGGTTATTGCCCAGCTTGACAATTTACAGCACGTAAGCAACCTTTATTACACATCACCCTGTGCAAGACTTGCAAAGCTGCTCTGTGATAAGACAGGAATGAAAAAGGTATTCTTTTCTAACAGTGGAGCTGAAGCCAACGAGGGTGCAATCAAATTTGCAAGAAAATACAGTCACGATAAATACGGTGACGGCAGAAGCACAATCATCACGCTTGTTAACTCCTTCCACGGCAGAACAATAACCACACTGGCTGCTACCGGACAGGATGTTTTCCACACAGATTTTGGTCCCTTTACTGAGGGCTTTAAGTACTGCCCTGCCAATGATATAGACACACTGAATCAAATGGCAACAGACGATGTTTGTGCAGTAATGTTTGAGTGCATTCAGGGCGAGGGCGGTGTTAACAACCTTGATTATGACTTTGTTAAAGCCATTGAAAAACTTGCTAAGGAAAAGGATATCCTAATGGTTGTTGACGAGGTACAGACAGGAAACGGCAGAACAGGTAAATACTTTGCCTATGAGAATTTTGATATAAAGCCTGACATTGTTTCAACAGCAAAGGGTCTGGCAGGAGGGCTGCCGATGGGTGCAGTTCTTTTTGGTGACAAGGTTTGCGACACAGTGACACCAAGCAGCCACGGCTCAACCTTTGGCGGTAACCCGATTTGTGCCGCAGGTGCAATTTCCATTGTCGAAAGAATTGATGATGCATTTCTTGCAGATGTTGCTGCAAAGGGCGAATATATAAGAAAGTATTTATCAGAAATAGATGGTGTTGATAACATCAGCGGTATGGGTCTGATGATTGGTTTCACTGCAGGCAATGCAGGAGAAATCGCCAACAAGTGCCTTGAAAAAGGACTGCTCGTTTTAACAGCACATCAAAATAAGATTAGATTATTGCCCGCATTAAGCATCAGCAGGGCTGAGCTTGACAAGGGACTAAAAATACTGAAAGAGGTAATTGAAAAATGAAGCATTTATTAAAGCTGCAGGATTTAAATCAGCATGACATTTTAGATATTCTTAATTTAGCTGACCAGCTTAAATACGAAACAAAGCACGGCATTGAGCATCATCACCTGAAAGGCAAAACTCTGGGTATGATTTTCCAGAAAAGTTCTACAAGAACAAGAGTAAGCTTTGAAACAGGTATGTACCAGCTTGGCGGTCAGGCACTTTTCCTTTCTAACCGTGACCTCCAGATTGGCAGAGGTGAGCCTGTAGAGGATACTGCAAGAGTACTTTCACGTTATCTTGACGGTATTATGATTAGAACCTTCGAACAAAAAGAGGTTGAGGATTTGGCTGAATACGGTTCTATCCCGATTATCAACGGACTGACAGATTACTGTCATCCTTGTCAGGTGCTTGCTGATTTAATGACAATCAGAGAATACAAAAAGAGCTTTGACGGCTTGAAGTTCTGCTTTATCGGTGACGGAAACAATATGGCAAACAGCCTGATTGTTGGTGCTGTTAAAATGGGTATGAGCTGTGCTATTGCCTGCCCTGCAGATTACAAGCCGGATGCCGAAATTATGAAATGGGCAGAGGAAAACGGAGATTTTATGTGCAGTGATGATATTCTTGCCTGTGCAAAGGATGCTGATATTATATATACAGACGTTTGGGCATCTATGGGTCAAGAGGAAGAAAAGGCTGAAAGAGAAAAAATCTTCAAGAACTTCCAGATTAACGATGAGGTAATGGCAGTGGCTAATGAGGGAGCAATGGTGCTTCACTGTCTGCCTGCACACAGAGAGGAAGAAATTACAGCTAAGGTATTTGAAGAGCACGCTGACGAAATATTTGACGAAGCAGAAAACAGACTGCACGCACAGAAGGCAGTACTTGTTAAATTACTTGGATAAACAATAATAGTGAAAATGAAGAATGAAGAATGAATAATGAATAGTTTATGGTGCTGCGCACAGTAGTTATAATAGCCGTCTGCCAGACCCTTAATTATTCATTTTTCATTATTCTTTATTCATTAAAATTATTGTGCAAACAATAATTTACCACATCAAATAATTATTAGGAACAATTAATTATGAATGATAAAATTTATATTTGCCTTGAAAACGGTGACGTTTTTGAGGGTAAAAGCCTTGGTGCCTGCCAAGAGGTTCTAGGTGAACTTGTATTCACCACGGGTATGGGCGGATATATTGAGACACTGACTGACCCCAGCTATTTCGGTCAGATTGTTATTCAGACCTTTCCTCTTATCGGCAACTATGGCTTTATCAATGAGGATATGGAGAGCAAGGGCAGTGCAGTAAGCGCATACATTGTGCGTGAGTACTGTGAGAGCCCATCTAATTTCCGCTGTGACTACAGCCTTGAAAAATTCTTGAAGGATAATAACATCGTGGGTGTTTATGATGTGGACACAAGAGAGCTTACCAAGGTAATACGTGAGTCAGGTGTTATGAATGCAGTTATAACCACCAATCCACAAAATGCCGATATGGATAAGATTAAGGCATACAAGGTTGAAAAGGCGGTTAAATCCGTTTCCTGTCAGAAGCCATATATGCGTGCATCTAAAGAGCATAAGCACAATGTGGTTCTCATTGATTATGGCACAAAGAAAAACATTGTACGTGAACTGAACAAGCGAGGCTGTAATGTAGCTGTTGTTCCCTATGACACAAAGGCAGAGGATATACTTGCTCTTGACCCTGACGGAATTATGCTTTCAAACGGTCCCGGTGACCCTGAGGAAAACACACAGGCAATTGAAGAGTTAAAAAAATTGATTGGTAAAAAACCGATTTTTGCTATTTGCCTTGGTCATCAGCTGCTGGCACTGTCACAGGGTGCAAAAACAACTAAACTGAAATACGGACACCGAGGTGTAAACCAGCCGGTTAAAAATCTTGAAACAGGCAGAACTTATATCTCTTCTCAAAATCACGGATACGCTGTTATCAATGAAACAGTGGAATACGCCGGCGGCACAGTAAGCTATGTTAATGCAAACGACAACACCTGTGAGGGTATTGATTATAAGGACAAAAACGCCTTCTCTGTTCAGTTTCATCCGGAGGCTTGCTCAGGCCCTCACGATACAAGATTTATTTTTGACAAATTTATTGATATGATGGGAGGTAAAAAATAATGCCTCTTAATAAAGATATAAAAAAGGTTTTGGTAATCGGCTCAGGTCCTATTGTAATCGGACAGGCTGCCGAGTTTGACTATGCAGGTGCCCAGGCCTGCCGAGTACTCAAGGATGAAGGAATTGATGTTGTACTGGTTAACTCAAATCCGGCAACCATTATGACCGATAAGGCTTTGGCAGATCAAATTTATCTTGAACCTTTAACAGAGCAAACAGTAAAAAGAATTATCGAAAAAGAAAGACCCGACTCAATCCTCTGCGGACTTGGAGGACAGACAGGTCTTACAATCGGTATGCAGCTTGCCAAAGACGGCTATCTTGACAAAATGGGTGTTAAGCTGCTGGGTACAAATGCAGAGGCTATAGACAAGGCAGAGGACAGACAGATGTTCAGGGACACAATGGTTAAGCTCAACCAACCCGTTGTTCCCAGTGCAATTGCAACCACCGTTGAGGATGCAAAAAAAATTGCTGACGAAATAAGCTATCCGGTTATCATACGTCCTGCCTTTACCCTTGGCGGTGCCGGCGGCGGTGTGGCCTATAACGAGCATGATTTAGAGGTCATTGCGAAAAACGGACTTATGCTCTCCCCTATCACTCAGGTTCTGGTAGAACGATATATTGCCGGTTGGAAGGAAATTGAATTTGAGGTAATGCGTGACAGCGTGGGCAATGTAATCGCAGTATGCTCTATGGAAAACTTTGATCCTGTCGGTGTTCACACAGGAGACAGCATTGTAATTGCTCCTGCGGTTACACTTGCAGATAAAGAATATCAGATGCTTCGCTCTGCTTCTCTTGATATTATCACAGAGCTTGGCATTGAGGGCGGCTGCAACTGCCAGTTTGCATTAAATCCTGAAACCTTTGAATACTCCGTTATTGAGGTTAATCCTCGAGTTTCTCGTTCATCTGCGCTTGCCTCAAAGGCAACCGGTTACCCTATTGCGAAGGTAACCACAAAAATTGCTTTGGGCTATACCCTTGATGAAATCAAAAATGATATTACAGGAAAAACCTGTGCATGCTTTGAGCCGACACTTGACTATGTTGTTGTTAAGCTCCCGAAATGGCCGTTTGACAAATTTGTAAATGCATCACGAAAGCTCGGCACACAAATGAAAGCTACCGGCGAGGTTATGAGTATTGCACCAAGCTTTGAAATGGCTGTTATGAAAGCAGTACGCGGTGCAGAAATCGGACTGGACACCCTGAATAATAAAGCACTGAATGGCGTAGACATCAGGGCGAAGCTCAAGGATCAGGATGACCTGAGAATGTTCACCGTATTCAAGGCACTTAAAGACGGTATCAGTATTGATGAAATTCATCAAATTACTATGATTGATGAATGGTTCCTTGCTAAGCTGAAAAACCTTGCTGACTATGAAGCAGCCATTGATAAAAAGCCTATCAGTGAAGAAATGTATCTGCAGGGCAAAAAGCTTGGCTACACGGATAAAGCTCTTGAAAGAATATCCGGCGGCAGTCTGGCTTATCACAGAGACTGTGTATACAAAATGGTTGATACCTGCGGTGCTGAATTTGAGGCGGAGACACCTTATTTTTACTCCACCTATGATAATCACTGTGAATCCAGAGCACTGAAAAGCACAGGCAAGGAAAAAATTATTGTTCTCGGCTCAGGCCCAATACGTATCGGTCAGGGTATAGAATTTGACTACTCCTCTGTTCACTGCGTATGGACACTCAAGGAGCTGGGCTACGAGGTTATACTTGTTAATAACAATCCTGAAACCGTATCAACAGACTTTGATACTGGTGACAGACTTTATTTTGAACCACTGACTGATGAAGATGTTATGAACATCATAAAGGCTGAAAATCCTATCGGCGTTGTTGTTGCCTTTGGCGGACAGACAGCCATCAAGCTGACAAAATTCCTTGTCGACAATGGAATTACCATTTTCGGAACAAGTGCGCAGTCCATAGATGTTGCTGA
>JAMPGU010000042.1 GCA_023663865.1 Clostridium sp. | reverse complement strand
GGCTTTTTGGCTGTATTACAGGCAATTACCACGAGAAACCAATACTTCGTTACGGTACCTCAGCTAAGGCATAGTATCTTATTTATATATAGCTTCATTGTTTGTATCGGTACATTGTTATGTATCGTTTTTTTATTATATAGTGTTATTTGTTTTTTGGAAAATATTGACTTAGTCGGCAAATTGTGATATAATAGACATATGTCGAGGGAGTAGTTCCGCACAACAGATAACATAGTGTGAGCTAAATCAACAACATGCTTTTATAAGCTGGTTTAGTTTTAAAGAATGAGACTCGTGCATAGTTTAGGCTATGTACGAGTTTTTGTTTTTATATGCTGTAAACTGGATATACTATCCTTGTATATTATCTCTGAAAGGGGAATATTATGAAAGAATATTTAAAGGAAACGCTTGAGGTCTTTAATGAAGTGGGTTCAAGTGAACAGGGCTTGACTGCTGCAGAGGCTGACAAGCGATTGGAACAAAACGGCAGAAATAAGCTGGCAGAGGGTAAAAAGGAATCTATTATTCATAAATTCCTGAGTCAGCTTGCTGACCCGATGATTATTATACTTATTGTCGCTGCTGTTATTTCTGCAATTACTGCAAGCGTCAGCGGTGAGGGCTTTACAGATGTTTTCATCATTATGTTCGTTGTTATTCTCAACGCAGTTTTGGGTGTTGTTCAGGAGCGTAAGGCTGAAAAGGCAATTGAGGCCTTGCAGGAAATTGCGGCTGCTACCTCTAAGGTTTACCGCGATGGCAAGCTGATTGACATTAAGAGTGAGGAGCTTGTTATTGGTGATGTGATTGAGCTTGAAGCCGGTGACAGTGTTCCTGCTGACTGCCGAATTATCAGCTGTGCTTCCATGAAAATTGAGGAGGCTGCACTGACCGGTGAATCTGTTCCTGTCAATAAAATGGTGGAGGCTATTGATCCTCTTGACAGTGATGATGTTCCGCTGGGTGACAGAAAAAATATGTGCTATATGGGCTCTAATGTTGTTTACGGTCACGGCAGAGCTGTTGTTACTGCAACCGGTATGGACACCGAAATGGGAAAGATTGCCGATGCACTGGAAAAGGCAGAGGACGGCGATACACCATTACAGATAAAGCTTAACCAGCTGTCTAAAATTTTATCTATTCTTGTATTGGGAATTTGTGTATTTATTTTTGCTTTTGATATTGTTCGTTCCTTTATTGAGGGCGATGCAATTACCTTCAGCACTGTTCTTGACACATTTATGGTTGCAGTTTCTCTTGCTGTTGCAGCAATTCCTGAGGGTCTGGCAGCCGTTGTTACAATCGTGCTTTCAATCGGTGTAACCAAAATGAGCAAGCGTAATGCTGTTATCAGAAAAATGACAGCTGTTGAAACCCTTGGCTGCACACAGATTATCTGCTCTGATAAAACAGGTACACTGACGCAGAATAAAATGACAGTTGTTGAATATAAGGGCGATGACGAAAAGCTCCTTGCATCTGCTATGGCACTCTGCTGTGATGCACAGCTTCAGGAGGATGGCACTGTTAAGGGTGAACCGACGGAGGCTGCACTTGTTGCTTATGCAAACAAGCTTGAAATGCCTAAGTATGATTTGGAAAAAGCATTCCCAAGAGTTATGGAAGCACCATTTGATTCTATGAGAAAAATGATGTCCACTGTGCATAAGAGCGAGAATGGCTATGTGCAGTACACCAAGGGTGCGCCTGATGTTGTGCTTTCACGCTGTACAACATATTACGAAGCGGGCAAGCAGCTTCCTTTGACTGATGAGAAAAAACAGGAAATTCTTGCCGGTAATAAGGAAATGGCAGACAAGGCTCTGCGTGTGCTTTGCGGTGCAATGCGTGTTTATAAGAATCAGCCTGAAAGTGAGGCTGCAGATGCCCTTGAGCAAAATCTTTGCTACGTTGGATTAACAGGTATGATTGACCCGGTAAGACCTGAGGTGCTGGAGGCCATCAAGGAATGCCGTCAGGCAGGTATCAGACCGATTATGATTACAGGTGACCATAAGGATACTGCAGTTGCTATAGCAAAGGAACTTGGTATTATTGAGGATGCAAGCGGTGCAATCACAGGCGCTGAGCTTAATAAAATCAGTGATGAAGAGCTTGACAAGGAAATTGAAAAATATTCGGTTTATGCTCGTGTTCAGCCTGAGCATAAGGTTAGAATTGTAAAGGCATGGAAGGCGAAGGGCAAAATCACTGCTATGACAGGTGACGGTGTTAATGACGCTCCGTCAATCAAAAATGCGGATATCGGTGTAGGTATGGGCATCACAGGTACAGATGTTACCAAGAATGTTGCCGATATGGTGCTTGCCGATGATAACTTTGCAACCATTGTTTCTGCTGTTGAAGAGGGCAGAAGAATTTATGATAACATTCGTAATTCTATTCAGTTCCTGCTGTCCTCCAATCTCAGTGAGGTTGTTACTATTTTTATTGCAACCTTAATCGGCTTTACAATTTTTGAGCCTGTTCATCTGCTGTGGATTAACCTGATTACCGACTGTCTGCCTGCTCTTGCTCTTGGAATGGAAAAGGGCGAGAGAGATATTATGAGACGTCAGCCGAGAAATTCCAAGGAAGGCATTTTTGCAGGCGGTATGGGCTTTGACTGTGTGTATCAGGGTCTTATGGTAACAGGTCTTACACTCCTTGCTTACTTCTTTGGTACAAATCAGCTGGGTGTTACCCTTGCTTCGGGTTCGACAGAGCTTATTCACCAGAACGGTATGACAATGGCATTCTTAACCTTGGCTATGGCTGAAATCTTCCATTCCTTCAATATGCGTTCCCGCCGTCAGTCCATTGCAAAGATGGGCAGCATCAACTGGTATCTTGTTGGTGCAATGGTACTCAGCCTGGTGCTTTCAACCGTTGTTATTTATATCCCGTTCCTTGCAAATGCATTCGATTTTGCACATATCAGTATAACTGAATATGCAATCTCCCTGTGTCTTGCAGTATTGGTAATTCCGATTGTTGAAATCGTTAAGGCTGTTCAGAGAAAGCTGAATAAATAGAATAATATAAATTGTTTGTAATTAGGACTGTTATGTGTCATTTATCAGGATGCGTAACAGTCCTTTTTTATTGTGTTACCTATTATTCGTGCTTTTTTATTATGTTGCAATTTAAAAATCAATCTGTTATAATAATTTTAAACAATTCACTATGGCAAAGCATTAATGTGATACTATAGTGACAAAAAAGAATTGAAAGGAAAAATGAGGATGAAAAAGTTTTTATCAGTTGTTCTTGCAGCGCTTATGGCAGTATCTATGATTACTATATTTGCAGCCTGCTCAAAGGACGAAAAGAAAGAGGACACAAGCAATGATACAAATACAGCTGCTGTAGCTGACCTTGATTTGCTTGCACAGAAGAAGAAAATGGTAATCGGCATTACAGAATATAAGCCGATGAACTATAAAGAAAAAGGTGAGTGGACAGGCTTTGATACTGAGTTTGCTCAGGCTGTCTGCGCAAAGCTTGGTGTTGAGGCAGAGTTTATTGAGATTAACTGGAACAATAAATTTAACGAGCTTAACACGAAGAATATTGATGCTATCTGGAATGGTATGACCATTACCGATGAGGTTAAGAATGCAACTGATGTATCTGAGGCTTATGCAGAGAATGCACAGGTTGTTGTAATGAAAAATGCAGATCTTGCTAAGTATGCTGATGCAGAGTCAATCAAGGATCTCAGCATTGCAGTAGAGGGCGGTTCAGCAGGTGAAAAAGCAGCAAAGGCAGCAGGTTTAGAAAATCTTGTTGTTTCCGATACACAGGCACTTGCGCTTACAGAGGTTGCTTCAGGCTCAGCTGATGCTTGTATTATTGATTTGACAATGGCAAATTCAATGACAGGCGAGGGCTCCGGCAATCCTACATTGGGCTTCTCTATTAAGCTTGAGGCAGAGGAGTATGGTGTTGCGTTCAGAAAGGGATCAGACCTTACAGCTAAGTTTAATGAGATTAAGAAGGAACTTATCGAGGACGGTACTCTTGACAAGCTTGCTGAGAAGTACGATATCAACATTATTAAATAATTGCTTATAAGGGGACAATATGTTTTTAGAAGTAACACAATCTCTTTTTGAGGGATTTTTAACTACATTGAAGTTGTTTGGTGTTACCTTGATTGTTGCCCTGCCGTTAGGCTTATTGGTCAGCTTTGGCTCAATGAGTAAATTTAAGCCAATAAAAGCATTGTTCAAAACTTTCATCTGGATTATCAGAGGTACGCCTCTGGTGCTCCAGATGATTGTAGTTTTTTATGGACCCGGATTAATAAGCAACTGGGCACAAAATATAGAAAATCCAAATGCACTTATAACATGGATTGCATCCTGGACAGTTATGGAGCGATTTGCAGCTGTTGCTGTTGCATTCATAATAAATTACTCCTGCTATTTTTCAGAAATATTCCGCGGTGGAATTGAAGCAATCCCCAAGGGTCAGTACGAAGCAGGTCAAGTGCTTGGTATGACCAAAACACAAATCTTCTTTAAGGTAGTATTGCTGCAGGTTATCAAAAGAATTATTCCGCCGATGAGTAATGAAATCATTACACTGGTTAAGGATACCTCTCTTGCCCGCGTAATTTCAGTATACGAGATTATATGGGCCGGTGAAAAATTTATGAAGCTGGATGGTCTTTTATGGCCGCTGCTTTATACAGGCGTATTCTATTTACTGTTCTGCGGAATTCTCACAATTTTGTTCGGCAGAATTGAGAAGAAATTAGATTATTACAGAGGTTAAAGCTATGGCAATATTAGAAGTTAATAATATTCATAAAAGCTTTGGCAGCAATGAGGTTCTTAAAGGCATTGATTTTTCACTGGAAAAGGGTGACGTGCTGGTTATTATCGGCTCCTCCGGAAGCGGAAAAACTACACTTTTAAGATGTCTTAATTTTCTTGAAATTGCCGATGAAGGCGTGATTCGTGTTTCAGGCGAAACCCTTTTCGATACCAATGACAAAAATACATTAAGTGAAAAGGAAATCAGACGCAACCGGCTTCATTTTGGACTGGTATTCCAGCAGTTTAATTTGTTTCCGCAGTATAGTGTGATGGATAATCTGACACTTGCTCCAAAGCTAGCTCTTAAATCAGAGTGTAAGAAAAAAAGAAAAGATTTGCCAAGGAATTATAAATCCGAAAAGGCAGCAGAAATAGAAAAAAATGCCAATGATTTGCTGGCGCGTGTTGGCTTGACAGATAAAGCCAAGGCGTATCCCTGTGAGCTATCTGGCGGACAGCAGCAGCGTGTAGCTATCGCAAGAGCATTGGCAATGCATCCTGATATTTTGTGCTTTGATGAGCCTACATCTGCCCTTGATCCCGAGCTGACGGGAGAGGTGCTGAACGTTATTCGTTCACTCAAAACAGGCGACAGCACAATGATTGTTGTTACCCACGAGATGCAGTTTGCGCGCAATGTTGCCGACAAGGTTATTTTTATGGCAGATGGTATTATTGAAGAATATGGTACGCCTGAAGAGCTGTTCGGTAATCCTAAGAGCGAAAAGCTGAAGGCTTTTTTGAACAAAACATTAGATTAAACAGAAGGAAACAGATATGGATTTAAAGCATATTATTAGTAAAAAAGATCTTTACGGACAATATATGATTGATGAAATTACGCATATATGTAAGGATATGGATAAGCGTGATCCGGGCTCTGAGGGCGAGAAGCAAGCCTGCGAATATATGGCAGAGGTGCTGAAAAAGGACTGCGGATGCGAAAGAGCAGATGTGGAAAGTTTTAAGGAGAATCCGGGCAGCTTTTTCGGCTGGATTTATTTTACAATTACCTTTGTTCTCGCAGCGATTGTATTATTCTTTTTCTGCCCGATTCTGTCAGCTGTTTTAATTGTTCTTGGCTTGGCAATTGCATTTTTGCAGTTTGGCTTGTATAAAAAGACGATGGACAGATTTTTCCCTGAAAAGACAGGTCACAATGTAACTGCTGTTAAGAAATGCACCGGTGAAGTGAAACGCAGAATTTTCTTCAATGGTCATCCTGATGCAGCGTGGGAATGGCCGGTTAACTATAAGCTGGGCGGTGTTGGCTTTGAGGGTCACGCAATCCTCTGCGGTGTAGGTGCAGTTTATTATCTTGTCATTTCCATTATGTATGTTATTCAGAATGGTCTTGGATTTGCGATGATAGATAAATCATCTGCACTGTTTAAAATGGCACTTATCGGTCTGATTTTTGTTCCGTTTCTTATCGGCCTTTATTGGATGTGGAATGAAAACAGAGTGGTTGACGGTGCAAATGATAATTTGTCCGGATGTTATATGGGTATTGCTGTTATGAAGGCTTTGCAGGATGCGGATATTACGCTGGAAAATACAGAGGTCGGTGTTATCCTGACAGGCTCAGAGGAAGCAGGACTTCGTGGTTCTAAGGCTTGGTGTGAGGCACATAAGGGCGAATTTGATGATGTACCTACCTTCATTTTCTCTTACGATACAATTCATGATCCAAAGTATCTTATGACCAATTATCGTGACCTTAACGGCACTGTAAAAGCTGATAAGGATGTATCCGATTTGTTTATGGAGGCAGCCGAAGCACTTGATATTCCTTGTAAAAAGGGCTGGGTTCCTCCTCTTGGCGGAGCTACGGATTCCGCTGCCTTTGCACAGGCAGGCTTCCGAGCAACCGGTGTAACCGGTCTTAACCATAAGCTGGAGGATTATTATCATACACGCCGTGATACATATGATAATATGAATTTAAAGGGTCTGGCAGATTGCTTTGCCATTTCCGTAAAGGCACTTGAAATGTTTGATAAAGGTGCAAAGCAGTAATTTAATCTGCTTGATACCAATTCCATAAAGTATATTTTAATTTAGCACCCTGATGATAAACTCATCAGGGTGCTTTTTTCTTATAAAATGTTATGATATAAAAATATATAAAATCTATCAATTTGGCAACTATTTTTTACCATTATGTGCATACTATATTTAGCACCTTCTTACATAGGTTATTTACCTTAATTGTAAAAAGGATGATAATATGCAGTATAATAAAGTTGAGATTTGCGGAATCAATACAAGTCAGTTGAAGGTGCTGAAGGAAAGTGAAAAAATTGAGCTTTTGAGAAAGGCGCATAATGGTGATAAAGCGGCAAGGGATCAGCTCATTCAAGGGAATCTTCGATTGGTTTTGTCTGTTATTCAAAGATTTTCCAACCGAGGAGAAAATATGGATGATCTCTTTCAGGTTGGTGTAATAGGCTTGATTAAGGCTATTGATAACTTCAATCTTGACCTGGATGTAAGATTTTCCACTTATGCTGTTCCTATGTGTATCGGGGAAATCAGGCGGTATCTGCGTGACGATAATCCTGTTCGTGTATCCAGGTCCATGCGTGATACTGCCTACAAAGCAATGCAGGTTAAGGAAAGACTGATTAATAAAAACAATCGTGAGCCCACTATCGAAGAAATTGCAAAAGAGCTTGATATGAAAAAGAGTGACGTAGTGCTTGCATTAGAGGCAATTGTTGATCCTGTTTCGCTTTACGAGCCGGTGTACAGTGACGGCGGTGACACCATTTATGTTATGGACCAGGTGGGCGATAGCTGCACAGATACCGATTGGATAGATGAAATTATGATTAAGGACGAAATAAAGCGTCTGGATGACAGAGAGCGCAATATTATGTATCTGCGCTTTATGCAGGGCAAGACACAAATGGAGGTCGCAAAGGAAGTAGGCATATCGCAGGCGCAAGTCTCCCGCCTTGAAAAAAACGCCCTTAAAAGAATAAAAGGACAGTAGGATATAACGATAATAACCGCCGACGTGAAGTCGACGGTTATTTGTTTATTTCAGTATTATCAGTTCTTCCTACAATATAATCAAGTGATACATTATAATAATCAGCAATTTTCATTAATTGTTCAATCGGCACATTAATTCTGCCGTTCTCATAGTCGCTGTATGTACTTTGATCTATTGCAAGGTATGCAGCAAGATCTTTTTGCTTTAAGTCTCTATCTTCCCTTAAATCCCTTATTCTTGTTATTTTCAATATTATCACCGAAAATATTATACAATATGGGTAGTTTCCATATTGACAAATATGGGTAATACCCATATAATGGAGTTGTAACATTTTTGAGGGGAGTAATAATTATGAATAGGATATATGAAAAAACTGGGAAAATTATCAGAATAATTGGTGTATTAACTTTTGCGTGTGGAATGATTGTGTCATTGCGATTCATTTGGGAAGCCATTGATTATAGTGACTTTGATGCATTTTTAATAGCAATTGGAATAATTATAGGCTCTTTTGTTTCAGCTATGATGATTATAGGGTTTTCAATAATCATTGAAAAGTTAAAGGAAAGTGTTGAAATTCAAAAATCAATTTGGGAAAAGTTAAAGGAAAGTGGTGAAATATCTGAAAAAATTAATTGTGATACAATAATGCATTGCAAAAATTGTGGAAGTGCTATTACAGACGAGGATGATTTTTGTTCTAATTGTTTATTCCCAATTGGTGAAAATGAAGTTGACGATACAGTAATTGATGAAAAAAGAGATTAAAAATATTCTGCCGATTTGAAAAGCTTCGATAACAAGAAGAAAATTAACAATAAAGATGAAAAGAAGGAAATAATACGTGCAATATTTATACTGGCTATGTTATTTCTTTTTGCAGCTGGAGTGATAAAATTGGTAGGTTAACCAAATTTATATAGACGGTGTAAAACAAGTAAAATGCAATGAATATTTGGATTATCGGAGGATAAATATGGGAGAATATATGGGTACAAGCGAAGCATCTGAAAAATGTGGTTATTCACAAGCCCAAATAAGTGAATGGTGTAGAAAAGGTTTAATTGTCGGTGCAGAACAAGATAAAAAAGGCTGTCCTTGGAGAATGCCTAAAGATACAGTATTTCCTAAGTATAAATAATTTCCGTAAGATACAGTTTATCCCTATGTGTATCAAAGAGATAAGACAGTATCTGCGTGATGATAATTCTGTGGAGGTCGCAAAGGAAGTAGGCATATCTCAGGCGCAAGTTTCCCGCCTTGAAAAAACGCCCTCAAAAGAATAAAGGGAGTAAATTGAGCGAAGCGCAAGAGACACGAGGCTCCAAATCTATGATTTGGAAGAAACAGTATGGCATACTGTTTCGTAGCGAGTGAAATTAAATGTTGACAAATAAAAATGAATACATTTATATAAGCTGTTTGGCAATAATTTTAATCAATAGCTTAAATAAATTATCATACCTACTCTTGAATTTAGTAGTAGATAGTCATATAATACTATTTGATTTAGGAGAATGTTATGGATAAGTTAGATGAAGAATTTTTAGAATGTGAAAAGAAATGGGTATTTTATGTACTCATTTTTGTTGCAGGCTTTTATGGTGCGTTTACCTATTCGATAAGAGGCGGCGTGTTCTGTAATGCGCAGACAGCGAACTTTGTGCTGTTTGCAATGGAAATCGGCAAAGGAAGCTGGGCAAAGGCATTTTACTATTTAATTCCGATGGGTGCTTATTTGCTGGGTTCCGTTTTCAGCGAAGCACTGCCGGGGCCGATTAAGAAAATGCGGTTAATCAGGTGGGACACACTTCTGATACTACTGGAGATGTGCGTTGTTGCAGGTCTCGGATTTTTGCCTGAGTCAGCGCCGTTTCAGATTTCACAGGTCGCAATTAACTTTATTTGCTCAATGCAGTATAACACCTTCAGACAGGCACAAGGTGTTCCCAGTGCAACTACCTTTTGCACCAATCACGTTCGTCAAATAGGGGTGTGGATTGTTAAAGCGTTTAAGTATCGAGGCAAGAATGGATATGTGAAAATTATTCTGCATCATACTTCCATGATTTGCTTTTTTGTGCTTGGCGGTATTGTTTCAACGGTGCTTTGCAGATGGATTGAGGGTAAGGCAATTTGGTTTGCGCTGATTCCTCTGGCAGTTTTGTTTGTTGATTTTCTCTATGCAGATTTAAAGACAGAGCGCAGCAAATTTACAGCAAAGCCTCACGGACATTAAAATATAAGATGATATAAAAAACAGGGCGGTACCTCAATAAATGAAGTACCGCCCTTATATATTGGCTTTATTTACTTACAGCCCATAAGGTGCGATTGGTGTTGCTAAGTGCGGAGATAGTCATAACCTTTTTACCGCTGTCGTCTGTTCCCTCGCAAAATGCACCATTGTATTGAACACCGTCAAAGTTCAGTTCAAAGTTATATGTGCCGTCGATAAGCTTAAAATCACAGCTTTTACCTTCAATTGTGAATTTACCATCCTTATCAATCACAGCATTGACTGTTGGCTCAATAGTATCTTCAATCGTGCTCCAGTCCTGTGCCTTGTGTGTTTCGTCGTCAAACAGTATTATTTCATAGCTTCCGGCAATATCGTTTATTGATACAGCCTTGGCAGTTTCACCGTTGTATGCCAGCGGAAGCATTGTCAGCCAGCCGTCACTTGTTCTGAGCATTTGGTGAATTTTAACATTATGGAAGTTTCCTTCGCCATCATTATATCTTGTGTGATATGCCTGATAGATTTTGCCGTCGTTATCAACTAAGCAGGAGCTGTGACCGCCGGATAAATATGCGTTGTTGATGGAGCTGAATTTGTAGTTGCCAATGATTTTTGTTCCGGTGTTTATCATATCAGTGGCATCATTTCCTGCTGTGTCCACATATGGTCCGTCAGGATTTTTGCTTCTGTATTCACGGATGTTATAGCCGTCAAGCGCACCCAGTCCGCCATATGTGAGGAAGAAGTAGTAATAATCATTTTCCTTGTCATAGGTAATAAACGGACCTTCGCCTGTGCCCTCGGTTGCCTCGTTGGTGCAGGAGATTTGCTTTCCGAAATACATATCATATCCATCTGTGTTTTTCATTTGATCATAGTTCGGAAGTCCTGTCTTTTCATCAAGAGGCATAACATAAATTCCGCCGCTGAATGAGCCGTATGTCAGCCAAAGGTTTCCATCCTTGTCATAGAACGGGGCAGGGTCTATACAGTTTGGTGCAACGCCATAGCTGCAGTCGTATTTGCCCTTGTCGTCAAACCAGCGCTGTGCTTCAACCTCTTCGGCGGTAAATGTTCCGTTTTCAATAAGCTCACCGATGTTGGTGAAGCTGTAGTGGGTAGGATACTTGATTTGACCTAATTTTTTCTGCTTGTTAAAGCCACTGTAAATAAAGCATTTTTGGAATTCATATGTACCCTCAGGGCTGTCACTTGTGGCAAACCATATTACGGATGCCGTTGTGCCCCAAACAGATGATGATGCATAGTAACAGTATTTGCCCATAGCTTTGTTATAGATGATGTCACTTGCCCAAACGTTGGTTTCCCATTCCTCATCACTGCGATCCCACTGGGTTTGCGCTGCATCACACCAAGCAAATGCATCGGCATAGCTTTCACGCAGGGTAGAGCCATCCTTAACCAAGGTTTTGTTTGAATCAAAAACACCTGCAGATACAGTACTCCAGTTAATCAGGTCATTGCTCTTTGCCATTGCAATGTGAGAGCCGGTAACATAATATGTGCCATCCTCTGCTCTGAATAAGGATGGATCGTGAACAGAAACACCATTGCTGTCATCAAAGCTCAGCGCGTCACCCGGCAGTGCTTTTATAATCGCCTCAACCTTTTCTGCCTTGCATCCGGTAAAGGCGGAAGCTATAAATACGAGTGCCAATATAAGTGATAATAATTTGATAGTCTTATTCATATGTCTACCTCGATTTTAAATTTAATACCACTTCGTAATCCAGCCGTCACTGTCTGTTGCAGGCTGGGTTTTCTTTTGTGTGGTGGTTTCTGTTATTCCAGGAAGGATTGTTATAATGAGACATAATCCTATTTCTGCAAATAAAATCAATAGATTCTTCATAAGCAATATCCTGCAAATAATTATATATTTAGATATATAATACCATATATTTTCAAATTGCACAATAAAAATATAATTAGTATAAAAATACTATATGGAACACTTGGTGTAAAGATGATTCTGCATTTTTGGCAGATTCGGATTTCTATTCTTGCCTAGCCTTGTAGCTTTCTCCCCACGTCCACAGTGTGTCAAGCACCGGTTTCAGGCTCATACCTAAATCGGTAAGTGAATATTCAACTCTCGGCGGCACTTCAGGGTAAACCGTTCTTGTCAGCAGTCCGTCGGACTCCATATCTCTTAACTGTGCTGTGAGTACTTTTTGCGATACAGTTCCTATAGATTTCTTCAATTCACCGAAACGCATTGTTCCCTGCATTAAATCCCGCAGAATTAATACCTTCCATTTATTTCCTATTAAAGTTAATGTGGTTTCAACAGGGCAGGCAGGTAAAGCTTTTACATTATTTTCTGACATAATACTATCACTCCAAAAAAATTTAAAAATTATTTTAAACAATATTTTTGTTAAAAAACGGCGTAATACCGCAATTGTTACCCCTTGGTAACCGCTCATTAGTTTCCATTTGGTAACTACGGCACAATTATGTGCTTACTTTACAAATGATACCACAAGAGATACAATACAGTCAAGAGATACGTCGACACACTCTCAAATAAAATAATTTGATTTACGGAGGTATTTTTATGAAATTAGCAGTAGTTTGTGCAAACGGAAGAGTAGGCACATTAGTGGTAAAAGAAGCGGTTGAAAGAGGTCTTGATGTAACAGCTGTAGTCAGAGGCGAAAACAAGACTGCAGCACAAAATGTTATCACAAAAGATTTGTTTGATTTGAATGCGGATGATCTTAATGGTTTTGATGTTGTTGTTGATGCATTTGGCGCTTGGGCAGAGGAAGAGCTTGAAAATCATACAAAGTCATTAATGCACCTTTGCGATATCCTTTCCGGCAAAGAAACAAGATTAATTGTTGTAGGTGGTGCGGGCAGTCTTTATGTTAATGCTGAGCATACAGCTGTTGTTTCAGATGGCTCAGATTTCCCAGCAATGTTCCTTCCTCTTGCAAGGGCACAGGGTCAGGCACTTGCAAAACTTCGTGAAAGAAATGATGTAAAATGGACATTTATCAGCCCTGCAGCAGATTTTCAGGCTGATGGCGAAAAAACAGGAAAATATATTCTTGCAGGTGAGGAGCTTACGGTTAACGATAAAGGTGAAAGCATTATCAGCTATGCAGATTATGCTGTTGCGATGGTTGATGAAGTTACAAACGGCAGCCACATTCAGCAAAGAATCAGCGTCGTAAGAAAATAATTATTTTATTGAATGAAGCTCTGCAGATTTAAATTTGCAGAGCTTTGCAGTAGTGTGTTGATATTAACAGCAGGTTTGCTATAATATAACATGAAAACGATTTGCACTGGTGCTTGCTATGAAATTTGCCCTGTAAAAGCGGTTGTTAATTTGTCAAAAAATGAATTGATTAAGAAAGTATATAGACTATGATTTTACAAACAGGAATGAGAACGGATATACCTGCGTTCTATTCAAAGTGGTTTATCAACAGAATAGAAGAGGGTTATGTTTTGGTGCGTAATCCATACAATCAATTGGCTGTTACAAAATACAGAATCAATCCAGATGTGGTTGATTTGATTGCCTTCTGCACAAAAAATCCTGCACCTATGCTCGAGTTTATGGATATGCTCAAGCCTTATGGTCAGTATTGGTTTGTGACAATCACACCTTACGGAAAAGAAATTGAACCGAATGTGCCTGATAAAAAGCAGGTGATTGAGGACTTCAAAACCCTTTCAAAAGCTGTTGGTATTGACAGTATGGGCTGGAGATATGACCCGATATTTATAACAGAAAAGTATTCACTTGACTTTCATCTCAAAGCTTTTGAAAAAATGGCAAGTGCACTTTCAGGCTATACGGAAACTTGTATTATCAGTTTCATTGATTTGTATAAAAAGGTTATCAAAAATTTTCCGCAGGCTCGAATGGTTACGAAAGAGGAAAGGCTAAAAATAGGCAAAGCCTTTGCAGATATCGGCAGAAAATACGGTATTACAATCAAAGCTTGTGCTGAGGGTGACGAGCTTGCACCTTTCGGCGTGGACTGCAGCGGCTGTCTTACAAAGGCTGTATATGAAAAGGCATTGCACACAAAGCTGAATATGCCGAAAAGAAAAGGTCAGCGAGGGGAGTGTGCCTGCTTTCTTGGTAATGATATCGGTGCATACGATACCTGCAAGCATTTATGTAAATACTGCTATGCGAATGCGAACAAGGAAGCAGTTATCAGAAATGCAAAGCTGCACAATCCGAATTCTCCTTTTTTGCTTGGCTTTCATCAGCCGGGTGATAAAATTCAGAATGCAAGGCAGGAAAGCTGGATGGATAATCAGCTTGTTTTAGGGTGAGTATATGACACAGAATGAAAGACTTTTATGGTTAATTAAATATTTGCTTGCTGAAAATCCGAGGTACAATAAGGTTGAAATACCAAAGGATAAAACGCAACGATTTAATCTTTACCGTTCACTTGTTAATGTCCGTATGCCTGAGCCTATCCGTGATGATTATATTGCTGTTGAGGACGAATATTTAAGCGAAGAAATAAGTAAAAAGGGCATAACGCATTTAAGTACACTTACTCCCATGGATAATGACATTTATCTTTGGCAGGGCGATATTACAACGATTGATACAGATGCAATTGTAAATGCTGCCAACAATCAGCTTTTGGGTTGCTTCTGCCCTTGTCACGCTTGTATAGATAATTGTATTCATACCTTTTCGGGTGTAAGGCTTCGATTAAAATGCAATGAGATTATGCAGGCACAAGGGTATAAAGAGCCAACAGGCAAGGCAAAAATTACCCCTGCATACAATCTTCCCGGCAAATATGTGCTTCACACAGTGGGACCGATTATCAGTGGACTTCTCACGAAAAAGGATAAAGAGCTGCTTGCTTCCTGCTATACGGAATGTCTGAAAATTGCAGATGAAAATCATTTGGAGAGTATTGCGTTCTGCTGTATTTCAACAGGGGAATTTCATTTTCCAAATGACAAGGCGGCTGAAATTGCAGTAGAAACTGTGAAAGAATATAAAGAAAAAACCAATAGCAAAATCAAGGTGGTATTCAATGTTTTCAAGGATAAGGACTATGAAATCTACAGAGAATTACTCTGTGCAGATTGATAAATTAAAAAAGGCACTTGCTGAGTGTGATGCAGTAGTTATCGGTGCAGGTGCAGGCTTGTCAACAGCAGCAGGCTTTACCTACAGTGGTGAAAGATTTGATAAATACTTTTCAGATTTCAAGGCAAAATACGGAATTACGGATATATATTCAGGCGGCTTTTATCCGTATAAAACGCTTGAAGAATACTGGGCATGGTGGAGCAGGCATATATATGTCAACCGCTATGTGGATATGCCTACTGATTTATACAGCAAGCTGTTGGATTTGGTCAGGGAAAAGGATTATTTTGTTATCACCACCAATGTTGACCACTGCTTTCAGCGAGCAGGCTTTGATAAAAAGAGATTATTTTATACACAGGGTGATTACGGACTTTTTCAGTGCAGTGTGCCTTGTTGTCAGGAAACCTTTGATAATGAAGAAATTGTCAAGGCAATGTATGAACAGCAACGGGATATGAAAATACCGAGTGATTTAATTCCAAAATGCCCGCACTGCGGTAAACCATTAACCACAAATTTAAGATGTGATGATAAATTTGTTCAGGATGAGGGCTGGTATGAAGCAAGTGAAAGGTACAGTCATTTCCTGCGCACAAGACAGAATCAAAACATACTTTTTCTTGAGCTTGGCGTGGGCTATAACACTCCTGTTATAATCAAATACCCATTTTGGCAGATGACCGCAAAAAATCCAAAGGCAACCTATGCTTGTATAAATATGGGCGATGCCTTCTGCCCAAATGAAATAATGTATCAAAGCATTTGCATTAATGCTGATATGGCAAAGGTAATTGAAGATATAAAAAAATAAAGACATCATAGAGATGTCTTTGCCTGATAGGACTCTCCTCTCAACTATGAAACAGTCCACTGGACTGTTTCTCCTGAAAATCATTCGCTTTGCTCTGATTTTCAGAGTTTCGTTTCTCGTCCTCTCGTTCAAGGCATAAAACAAAGACACCCGAACGAGCACCCTTGATAAAGAGGATGCTCGTTCTGATACCTTTGATTTGTGAATGACAGCATAGATTTCTATGCTGTTTTTTCTTTTTGTTTCAAATATTTGGTTTTGAATTGATATTCCCATTCTTCAGCAGTAGGTTCCTTGATTACACCAACACCATTGTAGTAAATATCAACTTGCTGATAGCGTTTGCCGTTTATCTTTGTTGGTGCTGATACAACAATCTTTTCAATA
>JAMPGU010000041.1 GCA_023663865.1 Clostridium sp. | reverse complement strand
TGATGACAACAAACACAACCAGCACAACAACGGCAATACCAAAGGCAAAAAGTCTCCAATCACTGCCGCCAATCCACATCAAGGTGGCACCAATTAAAAACATAAGTATTGTGCAGGACATATGATGCTCTAAAAAAATCAGTCCGCAGAATACGGCTATAATTCCAAGCGGATAAAGAATACCAAACTTAAAGGTACGCATTTGACCGTAATATCTGCTTATATACGAGGCAAAGGTAAGAATAATGGTAAACTTTGCAAGGTCAGAGGGCTGAAAGGTAAAGCCGCCCGGCAAAGGAATCCATCTTTTAAAATCCTCACCGTCAGCACCGCCAACCTTTGTATGATAAAACAATACAACTATAAGCATCAATATTGTAACAATCAGCAGGGGCGTGGTGAATACCTTCAGCCATTTATAGTTTATCTTTGACATTACAAACATAGCGATTAATCCGAGAACAGCAAAAATAAACTGCCTGGTGAAGAAATAGTAGGAATCGTGGTCGTGCTTGTAATATGCATATGGATATGACGCTGAAAAGAGCATAATCAGTCCTATTGTAAGCAAGGCAATGGTAAGTGCTAGAAACGGAATATCAATACTGCCAGTAACAAATATTGCTTCTTTAGGGATACCGCTTCTGCTGCCTTTTGTTTTGATAATCTTATTATCACGATTATTTTGCGATAATCTTTCAGCCATACTGCATACACTCCTTTCAGTAAATATTTTTGATTATAATTCAGTCTTATAAATTATTGATTTTTATACGTATTTATTTTTTATCAGGCTCTTGTATATACGCCAAAGTACATCAGCGCAATACCAACGGCACAGCCTACTGCATTAACAATGGAGAATATAACGCAAATCTTTTTTTCCTTCCAGCCGCACATTTCAAAATGGTGATGAATAGGTGCCATTTTGAATACACGCTTTCCGTGGGTCAATTTAAAGTAACCAATTTGAATAATATCACTCATCGTTTCACAAACATATACAATACCCATTGGAAGAAGAATCAGCGGACACTTGCATAAATAACCAAGCGCTACCACCATTCCGCCAAGGAAGAGTGAGCCGGTATCACCCATAAAGGTTTTTGCAGGATTCCAGTTCCAGCAAAGGAAGCCGAGAACACCGCCCAGCAATGCGCCTGCAAAAATGCTTAAACCTGTAAACTTGCTTACAATTCCAAGAATAATAAAGGATACAGCCACAGTTGTTGTAACGGAGGAGCAAAGTCCGTCTATACCATCAGTCAAGTTCACGGAATTCACACAGCCGTATATAATAAAGAAGGATAAAACCCAGAATATAATTGTGGTAAATACATTCTTTTCAAAATTAACTGTTCCGATAAAAGGAATATACCAGCTGGTATTATGCGACAGCCACAGTGTTAAGATAAAACCAAAGGTCATTATTAATTGACCGAGGGTCTTTTGCTTTGCTGTCAAACCTTCATTTCTCTTGAGCTTAATTTTAATGAAATCATCTGTAAAGCCTACAATACCGCAGCCCAGTGCTAACAGCAGACCTGCAATCAGCAATACATACTCCCTACCCTGAATGAGCAAAGAATACTCACTTTGTAGTTCCATTTTGGAGCAGAAGGAAATAACCATTGTGATTACAAAGGACAGTGCAATACCAATAATAAACATCAGTCCTCCCATATTGGGAGTGCCCTGCTTTGACTTATGCCATGACGGTCCTATATCTAAAATAGTCTGCCCAAACTTCAGTTTTCTTAGCCAAGGGATAATGACAAATCCAAGTCCTGCAGTTACGCCAAATGCAATAAGTACGCTTATTATTATGGATATTATACTATTCATCTTTTTTTACCTCATATAATTTATTTATTACATCCTCTAATTTCATTCCTCTGGAGGCCTTGAACATAACAACATCGCCGGACCGAACCAGCCTGATTAATGCATCAGCAAGTGCTTCCTTCGTATCAAAGTGATATGCATTTTCCATACCCTTTGATTTGGCAGCGCTGACAATGCATTTAGCCATATCACCGTAGGTCATAAGATAATCTATAGAATTATCATATACCATTTTGCCTACCTGCGTATGTGCTGTTTTTGAATAATCACCAAGCTCCAGCATATCTGCCAATACAGCTATTTTTCTGTTTCCATTGGTATTTGCCAGAGTTTTAAGTGCCGCCTTCATCGAGTCGGGACTGGCATTGTAGCAGTCCTCAATACATTTTATATCACCAAGTGCAACAATCTTCTGACGCATACCCTCAGGCTTATAGGCAGCTAAAGCACCTACACATTTAGCAGGCTCAATATCAAGATAATAGCCTACAGCAAAGGCTGAAAGTGCATTATACACATTATGCTCACCAATGGTGGGAATGGTAATCTGCTGTGATTTTCCGAAATAGGAAATGGTAAACGTTGTTTCTCCGTTATTTTCAACAATATTTTCTGCACGGAAATCACCATTTTCAATACCATAAAATACAATATTGTAATCCTCATTTTTTACAGTGCTGAGCATATCATTATCACCATTTAAAATGAGGGTTGAACCCTTTTTCAAGCCGTCCAATATTTCCAGCTTCGCTTTAAGTATTCCTTCGCGGGAGCCTAAGTTTTCAATATGAGACACACCGATATTTGTTATAAGTGCGATGGTAGGACGGGTAGCTGTAGTCAGGTTATGAATTTCACCAAAATGATTCATACCCATTTCAATAACAGCAGCCTCTACACTGCTGTCTATCTGAAACAGCATCTGAGGCAGACCGATTTCATTATTAAGATTACCCAGTGTTTTGATAGCATTATATTTTGAATTCACAACAAGATAAGTAAATTCCTTGGTTGTTGTTTTGCCTACAGAGCCGGTCAGTGCAACCACCGGAATATCAAACTTGGAACGGTAATAGCCACCTAAATCAAGAAGTGCCTTTGATGTATCAGCAACCTTAACAATGCATCCGTCAAGGTCAATATCCTTATGCACCATTACAGCAGCTGCGCCCTTATCAAATGCCTCCTGTGCAAATTGGTGGGCATCAAAACGCTCACCCTTTATACATATAAACAGACAGCCCTTTAGAATTTTTCGGGTATCAATACAAATGCTTGTAATTTCACAATCCTTGTTAAACGTGCCGCCGCAAGCCTTGGCAGCTTCACTTAGCATCAATGTTTCCATATTAATCTAATTCACTGAGAATTTCAGCTACTGCTTCTCTTTCGTCAAAATGTATTGTTCCGGTAGGTAAAATCTGATAGGTTTCATGACCCTTGCCTGCCAGCAGAATAATATCGTCCTTTTGGGCATTTTTGATTGCATACTCTATTGCATCGTGTCTTTGCTCTACAACCTCGTAAGGTGTATCAATGCCCTCCATACCAACCAAAATGTCCTTTATGATTTCACTGGGATTTTCACTTCTTGGGTTATCCGATGTAACAACGCAGAAGTCAGACAGTTCCGCAGCAATTTTTCCCATCTTAGGACGCTTTGTTTTATCTCTGTCACCGCCGCAGCCAAAAACAGTAACAACTCTGCCCTTAGCAATTTCCTTCAATGAGGTGATAATATTTTCCAGTCCGTCGGGAGAATGGGCGTAGTCAATGATTATGGTAAAATCCTTGTCACAAGGAACAACCTCTATTCTGCCCTTTACACCATTTGACTTACTGATTGCGCCAAGCACGTCATTAAATTCTACACCCAGTGACAGCGCACAAACTGCAGCACAGAGAGAATTATACACACTGAATCTTCCGGGAATCGGGCAATAGCATCTGCCAATAGTGTTGCCTACGATTTCATACTCTACACCGCTTGATTTGAAGCTGACATTTTTTGCAACATAGCTTGCATTATTTGTATCAACCGCATAGGTTACCAGCTTATCTAAATGAAGTCCGTCTACAATCTTCAGTCCGTTTTCATCATCCGCGTTCGTAACTGCTATATCGCAGTTTTCAAAAAGAATACGCTTTGAATTAAAATAATTTTCCCAGGTTTTATGATAATCAAGGTGATCCTGCGTAAGATTGGTAAAGGCTGCAAGGGCAAAATGAAGTCCGTTTACTCTGCCCTGTGCAAGTGCCTGGGAGGAAACCTCCATAACACAGTATTCACAATTCGCCTCAACCATCATGGCAAAGAGCTTCTGCAGCTCATAAGGGTCAGGGGTTGTATATTTTGCCGGATACACCTCATCACAAATCATATTCTGCACTGTGCCGATAAGACCAACCTTTTTGCCTACATTTTCTAAAATTTGTTTAATAAGGAAGGTTGTTGTCGTCTTGCCGTTGGTGCCGGTTAAGCCAATAAGCTTCAGCTTATCTGCAGGATTATTAAAGAAATTTGCACAAATCGGAGAAAAGACTGCACGTGAATTCTTTACCAATATTTGCTTATCAAGACCTAAATCACGCTCAACAACTACCGCTGCTGCACCGTTATCCAGCATCTCCTTTGCAACATTATGTCCGTCAAAGGCAGCACCCTTGACACATACAAACAGTGAGCCCTCCTTCACCAGTCTGGAGTCCTGTGTAACATCCTTAACCTCTGTATCATCATAGGCATTTAATATTTCTATATCTTTTAGTATTTGTGATAATTTCATACATTTATCCCCTTCGCAATAAAAGCAATTCTTTAATCAAGAACAGATTCTGTTGTTTTAAATGTTACGGTTACAACAGAGCCTTTTTCAAGCTCCGTACCCTTTTCCTCACTCTGACGCGAAGCCACCATACTGCCGCTGCTGAGATTATTTCCGGTAACTTCAATATTTAAATCATTATCCGTTGCAAGACGCTTTGCCTCGTTTACTGTTAAGCCTGTAAAATCAGGTACCTTAACAGTCTGCTTCTTGCTGTCGTCTGTATATAAGTAAATTGTACCGCCATTCGGAATTGTTACCGCACTGGTAGGGCACTGTCTTACAATCTTATCCCCTTTTCCGATAACTGTATAATTCAATTTATATTCTTCGATTGTCTTTTTTGCATCCTCAATGGAGTTGCCCGTCACATTCGGCGTATAGCTTGATAGGTTCTTCGACTCATCCTCACCATACTTTGGCTCAATACCAAGAACACTCATTGCCTCCTCAATAACCTGAGCAGCGATTGGAGCGCAAAGAGCACCGCCGCCTAAATCCTCATTTGGCTCATCCACAATAATTATCATTGCAAGCTCCGGATTATCCGTAGGTGCAATGGCACCAAAGGATAGGATATATTTATCGCCCTCACCCTCTTTGGATTCACCGAGCTTTGTGGATGTACCTGTCTTACCGCCTACGCTGTATCCTGCAACGTAACCGTTTTTACCGGTACCGTTATCAACAACGGATTTCATCATTCCTCTTACAGCCGCAGCCGTTTCCGCACTGATAACCTGTCTGACAACATTTGTTTCTGTCTTGCTGACGGTTTTGCCGTCACTGTCAACAATGGAGGATACCAAATACGGTGTTACCAGCTTACCGCCGTTGGCAATAGCGGATAAGCCTGTGCATACCTGAATGGGCGAAATGGAGTTTGTCTGACCCATTGATGCAGAGGAAAGCTCAACAAGGCTGTACTGATCCTCTGTATAATACTGCGGAGATGCTTCACCGGGAAGGTCAATTCCTGTTTTCTGCGTAAAGCCAAAGCCGTCAAAATATTTGAAATAATTATGCACACCCAGCTTTTGACCGACTGTAATAAAAAACGGATTGCAGGAATTTTCCAAGCCCTGCGTAAAGGTCTGAACGCCGTGTCCCGGATGATAATGACATTTCATAGGCTGATTCCAGCCCTTAACCATTATCGAGCCTGTGCAGTTATAAGTTGTGTTCAGTGACACAACATTTTCTTCAAGCGCAGCCGAAGCAATAAAGGTTTTGAATACAGAACCGGGAACATAGGTATCACTTACGGTAAAATTACGCCACTGGTTTTGTACAGCTTCACTTTCAGCTGTCTGCTTTTCTTCCTTATTGCTGATTTTCTTAATCGCCTTAATGTTTTTATTATAAGTCAATTTATAAGGGTCATTACAATCAAAATCAGGCATGGAGGACATTGCCAGCACAGCACCTGTTTTACAGTTCATAACAACACCGTAAGCACCCTTTGCCTGATAATCCTCCAGCGTTTCTCTGAGACCCTTTTCCAAATAATACTGAATGGTTTGATTAATGGTGGTTACTAGAGACATTCCGTCTGTCGCTTCAACAGAGGTTTCATAATCATTTTCAATATTATAAGAGTAGGCATCTCTTGCAGTGATGATTCTTCCGTTTGTTCCTGTCAGCTCGTCATCATAATACGCCTCAAGTCCGGATAAGCCCTGATCGTCAGCGCCTGTAAAGCCA
This sequence comes from Clostridium sp., assembly GCA_023663865.1. Lineage (GTDB taxonomy): Bacteria > Bacillota > Clostridia > Oscillospirales > Acutalibacteraceae > Eubacterium_R. The sequence goes on along the minus strand of JAMPGU010000041.1, from coordinate 10,342 downwards.
AGCACGGAGGAAGCAAGTGAACCATAAGGATAATATCTTTTTGTTGCCTGTTCCATACCGATACAGTTCAGATCATTCTCCGATATAAAAGCAGATATCTCTTCTTTCAGATTGTTTTCAACCTTTTTCTCAACAATCACATAATGATTTTCCTGCTTCGTTTTTTCGATGAGTGCTTCCTTTTCTTTCTCGTCATACTCAAAAAGCTCTGTAAACTTTTCAACAATCAGATTTCGTCTTTTCTCTGTTTTCGCCTCATTTGCTAAAATATCCTTTTCGGTTGCATCCTCGTCACTTTCAATCACGATTGCCAAAGGATCTAAAAATATATTCCAAACCGTAGCTGACTGTGCAAGTATATTTCCGTCACTGTCATAGATTGTTCCGCGCATAGCAGAAATCTCCGTGTCACGCATTTGCTGACCCTCAGCCTTCAATGCCAGCTCTTCACCTCTCACAACCTGCAAATAGAAAACCCTAATAACATTTGTCGAAAGCAGGAAAAGTACAACCAATCCAAGAATTAATAAACGTTTCAGCATATTTCTGCTTGTATTTGCTTTCATTATGTACCCTCCTTCGCAATTGTTATCTTATTTTATAAAAAGTTATATGAGAGTTAGATATTTTTCTAACTCTCAATATATTACGCAAACGATATTAATAATATTACTCCCCGGCTATTCTGTCTTCCAGCATCAGCGCAGCCGCCTTTCGTTCCTCCTTGTACTGAGAAACATCAATGTAGCGAATTTGATTCGACTTCACCTTCGTCATACCAAGATTATTGACTGCATACTCATCTATCATACTCATAGATACAAGTGCATTCAGCTCACTGTTAATTCTTGTATTCTCGCTTTGCGCAACAGCCATATCGGACTGAAGATTCGCAATTTCGTGATTCAGCTCATTTTTTGCTGCAAAGGTATGAAGCATACCAAAAAGCATAGCAATGGCAGCCAGCGATACCGCACCTATAGAAAGAACCTTAAAAGCAGCGGCACGCTGTTCACGAAGCAGCTGAGTTCTGCTTTTTCTTGTATCATTTTCACGAACCTTTAAATTCTTTTTCTTAGGCGTATATGCAGGTGCTGCAGATGACCTGTTTAAATCAAATGCTTTCAACGCATAGGATGCATCACTTTGATATGAATAACGTCTGAAATCTCCTGTATTCGTCATCTGGCTCACCTCTTTTCTAAATTATTTTAATATTTTTCAAATACGCGCAGTCTTGACGAACGCGCACGCGGATTATATTCAAGCTCTTCTGCGGATGGTGCTATTGATTTTAAGGCTTTGCCCTTAGGCTTGTTACCGCAAACACAAATAGGAAGCTCCTTAGGACATATACAGCCTCTGCACCATTCATTAAATTTTTCTTTTACAATTCTGTCTTCCAAGGAATGGAATGTAATAATTGCGATTCTTCCGCCGGGCTTCAGGCAGTCAAAGGCATCATCCAGTGCCTTTTTCAGCACATCAAGCTCGCCGTTAACCTCAATTCGGATTGCCTGAAAGGTTTTTCTTGCAGGATGGCTGTCACGCATTGCCTTTTGCGGCAGTGAGGATTTAATGATATCCACCAGTTCAAAGGTGGTTTCTATAGGCTTGTCCTGCCTTGCCTTAACAATATTGGCGGCAATCCGTCTTGAAAACTTTTCTTCACCATACTTATATATAACATTGGCGAGTTCCTGCTCGCTGTATGTATTTACAACATCTCTGGCACTGAGACCTGATTTGCTCATACGCATATCAAGGGGTGCATCCTTGTGAAAAGAAAACCCTCTGTCCGCAGTATCAAGCTGATAGGAGCTGACACCAAGATCCAGCAGCATTCCGTCAATTCCGTCAATTTCAAGACCGGTCAGCACGTTCTTAATATTGGAAAAATTATCTTGAATAATTGTTATATTTTCTTTCTTCCCCAAACGCTCATTAAGAACATTTATAGCATCGGGATCCTGATCAATGGCAACCAATCTTTTGGCAGTCTTTGCAATTTCAGAGGAATGACCGCCTCCGCCGGCAGTACCATCCACAATTATTTTTGTATCATCCAGATTCAGTGCTTTAACAGACTCGTCAAAAAGTACACTTTTATGAACAAATTCCATTATTCTCCGTTACCTTTCAGCTTGTCCATCAAATCATACATACCCTGACTGTGGTCATAGGTATTGTAAATCTTGTCATATTCTTCGGTATTCCAAATTTCAATAACCTTACCCTTGCCCTTGAAAACAACTGTTGACGCATTCTCTAAAAGTGCAGCCTGCTTCAGTCTTTGATTAACAGTAAATCTGCCCTGCGCATCCAGTGTTGATTCCTCAGCATTGTCGAGAAAGCTGGTAGTTGCATCATATTTTTGATTTTCAGAGCCAATCTGCATAGACTCATAGGTCTCCTCAAAATGCTCAACCGGATATAAGGTCAGGCACTTACAGCCCCTGACGGTAACAGCTACCATATAAAATTCCTTGCCCAAACGCTCACGCCATTTTGTAGGAATAGAAAGACGACCCTTGGAATCCAGCTTATAGCCATCAAGAGTACCAACGAACAAACGCATATTCTTTCTCTCCTTTCATCATTTTGTGGGAATAGTTTTGGGATTTTAGTGAAATCTATGGGATTTACTTGGAATTTATTCCTCTACTTCATTATAATTAGGGGCATACCATTTGTCAAGGACAAATTGTGCATATCAAATTTTGTAATAAAATTGTAATCATTTGAAACAGGATACAGTTGTCTAATGAAAAGTTGTATGCTATAATAAGCTATATTCATATTAATAAGGAGAACAAAATGAACGATTATAAAACCACCTGGCGTGAAAAGCTCGGATATGGTATTGGTGCTGTTGGACTGGATTTAAGCTACGGAATGTTTTATTCCTTTCTCAGCTATTACCTGTCAAGTGTGCTGGGGCTTAAAGAAGCATTTTTACTTTTGCTTACCCCGATTGCAAGAATTTGGGACGGCATTAACGACCCGATGATGGGAACGATTGTAGATAACACAAGAACAAAAGCAGGCAAATATCGTCCGTGGATTTTAATCGGTGCAGTCTGCAATGCAGCTGTTTTGTTCCTGCTGTTCACAAATTTCGGTATGAGCGGAACAAAGCTGTATATCTATATTGCTGTTATGTACATTCTGTGGGGTATGACCAACACAATGGCAGACATTCCTTACTGGTCAATGGTGCCAAGCTTCACCTCTGATCCGCAGGACAGAAACCTTGTTTCAACCGTGGCTCGCACCTTCAGCGGTCTCGGTCAAGGCATAATAACCATTGCTACACCGATTATTCTTCCCCTGCTCTCAACCGGAATGACAACGGATAAGGGCTACAGTGCCTCCGGCTTCTCCCGCTGGGCAGGAATTTGTGCTTGCCTGCTGGTTTTATTCTCTGCAATCTGCGTGCTTTCCACAAAAGAAAAGCATGTTGTTTATAACAGCAAGAGCAAATTCTCATTAAAGAAAATCTTTTCTGTTATTGCAAAAAACGATCAGCTGATTGTGTTTATGGTATTTGCAATGCTGTCAAACGCCGGATGGTATCTTACAAGCGGTACAGCTGTTTATTATTTCAGCGATGTACTGGGTGAGCCAAAGGCACAAAGCCTGTTCCAGACCATCGGTGCTGTAGGCTCGGTACTCGGATTGCTGGTAATACCTATCCTATCCAAGTGGCTCAGCAAAAAGAAAATCTATCAGATTTCACTGATTGCAACAATTGCAGGCTACGCCCTGATGCTGCTTTTCGGTCCTATATTAAAGATTACAATTGCACTGGATATTGCATATATCATTTCTTCAACCGGTATTGCTTCTATGTTTGTAGGGCAGACCATATTCCTTGCAGATATTGTTGATTACGGAGAATACAAAAGCGGAGAAAGAAATGAGTCCATTACCTTTTCTATGAAGGGCTTTCTGCAGAAGATGGCCTATACAATTCAGACCGTTGTATTGTTCGGCGGACTGGGTCTGATGAACTACAATGCACAGATAACCAGCGAAACAGGCGCCATTAACGAAGGCACAAAAACAGGAATCGGCATCATTTGCTTCGGTATACCGATTATACTTATAACACTTTCACTTATCGTGTTCAGTAAAAAATTCAAGCTTCACGGTGAGCTTGCTGACAAGGTTCACGAATACATTGTTGAAAAACGTGCAAGTGAAGAAACGGATGCAGAATAAAAAACAAATACATATGACAAAAGAGCGGTTGCTTACGCAACCGCTCTTTTTGAATTCATATTTAATTTTAACAACTTTATTTTAAATCAACGCCGCAGGACCGGAGGTATTTTATCGTTTCCTTATCGGAACTGTCAATGGATACATAAGTGATTTCAATTGGGGCAATCGTGTCATTATAGAAACGTTCCTCGTATTTTCTTATCACTTCCTGGTCAGACAGCTTCTTTATTTCATTTATCTCTTCCTCTGTAGCGGTATCCAAAATGTAATAGATCCTTAATTCTAAAGAAGCATCAAAAGAATCATCATAATAATCACTAAAAATATCTGCATTTTCATAATCATCATAGGAGGAAACAAAATAGCTTAACACGCCTGTATTCTCGCTGAATTGGCTCTTTGAATAAGACAGCATATCCTTCATATAGCATTCTTTAAATTTATCATAATCAAAGTTTTCAAACTTTAACGGCGAAGGATAATCTTTTTCGTAATACTCTTCCTCATCATCTGTAGAAACATCCTCGTAATCATAACGATAACCGTCTACAGCTGCAATCATAGAGGAATCAATATTGAATGGTTCCAGTTGTGACAAAACCTCTTCTGACTGGGCGAAATTTATAAACTCATCCTTAACACAGCTGCTGAGTACGGAATAGGAACGTGTAACTGTACGGCCATTTTCAAGATGATACGTAATGCAGTAGTCAAAAGTATTTTCATCAATGTAGCTTTCATCAAATATATAATCAAAAACAGACATATTATTACGCTGCTTTGATTTATCCATAACGGTATCGTCAAAGGTCTTTTGATGCAGTGCAATTGCATTTGCAATACCTTGCTCACTTTCTATCTTTACAGTGTCTTGAAGATCATAACCAAATCCGAAATTATTTAATAAGCTGATTACACCTCTAAACTCGCCATTATAAAATGTATTGGAAATCTCAACGCTCTTTACCTCTGACGCCTCAGGTGCATACTTAACATAGCTGTTATGCATAGGGAAATAAACCAACGCTGTAAACACAGTGCAAACAACGCACACGCAGATTGCTGTGATACCTGTCTGCTTTGTAAACACCTTTTTGTAGAATATGCCTGAGAATGCCATAGTCATCAGCACAGCTAAAATAATACCTACAAGAATTGCCATAAAGCCATTTGAAAATGTGCTGTACATATAAGCAGCCGCACATAATACTGCAAGCAGAATATATGGTATTACCTTACCGCTGAGTGCAACCTCGGCAACCTCTGCCTTTCTTCTTTTGAAGGCAATAAATCCGGCAGCAAACATACCCGCAATCTCAATAACAGAAATAATCCAAAGCAGAGCATAATCCTTATCGCCATAGGAAAAGGCACACATCAATGCATTTTCCACAGGACTTATTCCGCTGAGGGTCAGAGAATCAACAAACGCGCCCCAAATAGAATTTATTCTTGCAATAATTCCGCCGGTTACAGTTGTTGTACAGAACAGACAAATCATACTAAGCAGTAAATAGTGAATTCGTCTGCCGGAAATAACCGCACACATTACAAAAGCAGAATAAATTGCAATAACTGCCAGGAAGATTGGTATTACAACAGAAAAGTATTTTGCATAATCAATAGTAAATATATAGTTTTTGTTTGACGCCAAGTTCATTATAGTATTATATAATGCGCCAGGTACAACAAAGCAAACAGCATTACATAGTAAACCAAACAGATAGTTTGCCAAAAAGTATTCCTCACGCTTAATCGGCGTTGCAAAATAAAAGTCACAGGACTGCTTTTTGTAAATTTCCTTAAACATTTTAGGTGCAATAGAAAGGCTGAAAAAGCCTGCAATGATGGAGATTATGCAAATAACAACGGATGCCTCTGTAGTGAGATCAATCTTATTCTCTAACGTTCCTCCATTGCTGCTGTAACCATCTATAGTAGTAATAATAGCCAGCACAGCAACAAAAACAGATGCACCAAGTGCCAACAGCGTATTCAGCAGGCTTTGCTTAAATACCTTAGAAAAGGCTGTTCCTAAATTACTCTTAGGCTTTAAAGTTGTTGATGTCATATCCTGCCACCTCCATTTCACTGATAAATAACTCTTCAAGGGTTAACGGCAAGGCTTCGAAAAATACAGGAGACTTACCATTGATAATTTCCTCTATCCTGCTTTGCTCACCTTTAACTGTGATTTCAATAATTCTGCCCTGTCTGTTTTCCTTAACGATATTCAGCTGAGGCTTAATTTCACTGTAGGACGCCTCATCCATAATAAACTGAAGACGATATAAGCCAATCGCATCTCCGTCAATATCGTGTTCGTGAAGTATACCGCCGTTATGCACCAAGCCGATATGGTCGCAAAAGCCCTCCAGCTCTCTCAAATTGTGGCTGGCAATGACTACAGTCGCCTTCGTCTCGTCCACATATTCAATAAGAATTTTTTTAACAAGCTCACGAATAACCGGGTCAAGACCGTCAAATATTTCATCAAACAAAATAAATTTTGGTTTGCAGCTCAATGCAAGTATGATTGCCACCTGACGCTGCATACCCTTACTCATCGTCGCAATTTTTTGGTAAGCATCAATAGGAAAAATTTCTCTCAGCTGCAAATATCTTTCTTTATCCCAGGAAGGGTACATATCCTGATAATACAGCGCTGTACTCTGCATGGTTGCACCTGCTGAAAAATATGGGAAATCAGATACAAAAGCAGTCTGCTGCTTGACGATTTTATTTTCAAAAGGGGTTTCACCATCCAGGTAAACATTGCCCTCCTCTGTGCTGAATACGCCTGCTAATATGCGAAGAAGCGTACTTTTACCGGCACCATTGGAACCGACAAGTCCAAACACAGAACCGTCATCAATGTTGAAGGAAATATTATCCAATGCTTTTTTACTGCCAAACATTTTTGTTACATTTTTAATTTCAATCATGCACATCATCCTCCCATAAATCATTTACAATATCTATAACCTCAGACCTTTTCAGTCCCGAATTTTTTGCGTCTATCACAGCATTTTTAACAGCTTCCATTGCCATATTCTGTATACCAGTCATTTCGGTAGAGCATACAAACACGCCCTTGCCTGCAACAGTATAGATTACGCCGTTTTTTTCCAAATCCTTATACGCCCTTGCTACTGTATTTGGATTTATTCCAAGCTCGCAGGCAATAGATCTAACAGAGGGAAGCGGACTATCCTGTTCATAAACACCGAGATTTATAAGCTTTATAATCTGTTTTTCCAGCTGAGAATAAATTGGTTCTCTGCTTCGTGTGTCCAGTGTAAGCATTTTATCTCCTTTCATAAATATGTATTGCACTAACTGTACTATTACACTTAGTACACCTTTTATATATCACATCTGCATTTTGTTGTCAATACATTTAACAAATTGTTTAGAATTGTGAATTACAGTAAAAACAAAAAAGCACTATGACGATTGCCATAGTGCTTTTAGTTACAAAGGTATGTATATAATTACTCTGCAAAACCTGATTTAACAAGTGCAACAAGTCCGTCAACTGCTGCTTCCTCGTCAGAACCATCAGCAATGATACGAATATCCGTACCACCCATAATGCCAAGAGAAAGTACACCCAGCAGGCTCTTTGCATTCACTCTTCTCTCTTCCTTCTCTACCCAGATTGAAGACTTAAATTCATTTGCCTTCTGAATAAAGAAAGTTGCAGGACGAGCATGTAAACCAACTTGATTTTCTACCTTAACATCTTTAACGAACATATCTAACTACCTCTCATTCTGTCCGAACACAATATATTGTGTTTAAAATGTTTATTTATGTTTGTGTACTCTATTATAACACTAAAATTAAATCGGTCAACAAGTTACGACGAAGTTCGTTTGACTTGTTAATTCTCAATAAATTTTTATGTTCTTATTTGTGCAATATTCACATAAATTATTCATCTTTTTTCAGCTTCGACAAAAACTTTTTGTCTTCGTCAGAAAGCTCTGCTTTTTTCAGCATATCCGGGCGTCTTAAATATGTACGTTCAAGAGATTTTTCTCTTCTCCATTTATTAACATTTTCGTGATGCCCCGATAAAAGGACCGGCGGAACTTCCCTATTTTCCCACACGCTGGGATGCGTATACTGGGGATATTCCAGCAAAGAGCTGTAATGACTTTCCTCCTCAAAGCATTCGTCATTACTGAGTACACCGGGAAGCATTCTGCAAACAGAATCCGCAACGATAAGTGCAGGCAGCTCACCGCCGGTGAGAACATAATCACCAACAGAAATTTCCTCCGGCTGCAGTGCTTCGATAACACGCTCGTCTATTCCCTCATAATGGCCGCACAAAAGGGCAATATTATCCAGCTTTGACAACTCCTTCACACGCTCCTGCGTCAAGGTTTTGCCCTGGGGCGTAAGATATATCAAATGAGGCTTGGCTCCGATTTTACCGCACAGATCATTGAAGCAGTCGTATATCGGCTGTGCCGCCATAACCATACCCATTCCGCCGCCGTAAGGACGGTCATCAACATGCCTGTGCTTATCTGTGGAATAGTCGCGAATATCTATGCAGTTTATTTCCACCTTCCCCGCCTGTCTTGCTCTGCCTATGATGGACTCACTCATAACAGTGTCACACATAGACGGAAACAGGGTCATAATATCAATCCTCATCAAAAAGCCCTTTCATCCTTTTAATTCTAATCACCTTGTATTCAACATTGATTTCCTTAACAATATCGGGTGTTGCAGGAATAAGCGTATGCTTGCCCCAGCTTTCTATATCATAAATATCACAGGAGCCATAGTTGAGTACATCCTTAACCTGCCCATACTCTTCCTCAGTATCTATATCCACAACATAACAGCCGATAAGGTCGGCAATATAATTTGCGTCCTCATCAATAGAAGCATCATCACGGTTACCATAGAGAATTTTACCCTTTATCTTTTCTGCCTTTTCAATAGAATCATAGCCCTCAAGTTTGAGGATGGCTATATTTTTCTGCGGCCGAACTGCCAAAACCTTAACAGCCTGATCCCCCTTATCATCAAAATACAGCGTATCAAACTGCGTTAAATACTCTATATCATCGCACCAAAGCATAAATTTAACCTCACCGCGCACGCCGTGGGTATTATTTATTTTTCCTATTTCCAGATACTGTTTCATTTTTTCTCCCGTAAAATTATTTCAGCCTTGCAATTGTAACACCATTCTCACCCTCGCCGTATTTGCCAAGACGATATTCGGCAATATTCGGATGATGCTTTAAATAATCGGTAACAGCGGACCTTAAAGCCCCTGTTCCCTTACCGTGAATAATTCTGATTTCTTCTATGTTATTGAGTACGCACTTGTCGATATATAAGCCCAGCTCACCCAGTGCCTCATCCACGGTTTCGCCTCTTAAATCAAGCTCCGTTTTTACATCTGCATCTGCTCTGGAGGAGGTGCGGTAAACATTATGCTGTGCCGGCTTAGATTTTTTCTTAGGCATATCAAGCAGCATAATGTTGCTCATTTTCACACGCGTTTTCAGCAGTCCTGACTTCACCAAAATGCTGTTCTCTTTGATTTCTAAAATTTCACCCTCGCCGATGCCCTTAACGACAATCCTGTCATTCACCTTAGGCTCTCTCGGCAATTTATAATCATAATCCCAGTTATCTGCAAGCTGAGCAGGATTGATAAGCTCATCCATTTCGCCCATCTGAGATTTAACAGCACGTCTTGTCTTGCGTGCAATTTCCGTAGCATTCGAAGCATTCTGCTCTTTTTTCAGCTTCTCAAGCTCCATCAGAAATTCGCCGGACTTTCGCTTTGCTGCATCGATAAGCTTTTCAGCCTCTTTTTTTGCTTTGTCCAGCTCCCGCTTTTTCAGCGTTTCAATTTTATCCTTTTCGCTTTGTGCCTTTTCTTCTATTTTCTTAGCCTTGGCTGTCATTTCCTCGGCAATTTTCCGTTCATTCTCCAGTGCCTGACGAGACATTTCAAGCTTTTCCAAAACCGACTCAAAGCTTCTGTTTTCACTGCCTACAATACTTTTGGCATTCTCAACAACTGCCTTGTCCATTCCCAAATGCTCTGAAATTGCAAAAGCGTTTGACCTGCCGG
>JAMPGU010000040.1 GCA_023663865.1 Clostridium sp. | reverse complement strand
GTACTTACAAAACCGTAAGCGGTACAAAGTATTACAGCTCTTGGAGCAGTGCAAAGACTGTTACAACAAAAAAATAATTTCAAATGCGGGGGAGGGTCTCTGTACCTCCCGCGATATTACGAAGCATGGTGTAATGAGAGAAAACGATAAGGTGTTTACAAAATAAATTTGTAAGCACCTTTTTCTTGTAATAAATCTGTGTATCGTGTATAATTATATTAACTGTAGATTTTAACGAAACAGAGGAGGCTGCACTATGAAATACAACCTTAAAACAGATAATTATAAGACCTTTGAAATGTTCAAAGAAAATGTAATGATTCCGCGCTCATATTTTATTCCCTTTTCTTCCTTGGAGAACTTGGAGGGTACAGATATAAGAAATGAGAGATATTCCTCCGATATGGTGAAATGTCTGTCCGGTGAGTGGGATTTCAAGTATTACAGCAATTGTAATGACATTCCGGAAACCTTTAATACGGATGATATTGATTTTGATAAGGTGCTTGTACCATCAACCTGGCAGCATACCGGCTATGAAAAGCCATATTACGTTAATATACGTTATCAGTTTAAGCCAAATCCGCCTTCTATTCCGGAGACACAGCCGGCAGGCGTTTACAGAAAAACAGTGGATATTGATGATGCAAAAGGCAATTTCGTGATTACCTTTTTAGGTGTTGCCTCCTGCTTTGATTTATTTGTTAATGAAAAATATGTGGGTTATTCAGAGGGCAGCCATAACACATCGGAATTTGAGCTTAATGAATACATAAAGGAAGGGCTTAATGAGATTGTTGTTGTCGTTCACAAATGGTGCAATGGTACATACCTTGAAGCACAGGATATGTTTAAGTGCAATGGTATATTCAGAGATGTGCTTCTGACCAAAACAGGCGACAATTCTATTTATGATTTTGAGATTATGACTGACTGCATTGTAGCAGGTGTGAACAGTGAATATTCTTTGAAAATTAAGCCTTCTCTTAAACTTACAGATAAGTGCGAGCTGACAGCATTTTTGTATGATGACGGTGAGCTGATTATGTCAAAATCTGTTAACCAGTCTCCGAAAATGCTTGAGGCTATTGATATGGGCAAATTATCGGTTCATCAGTGGTCCGCCGAATGCCCTTACTTATATGACCTGGTTCTTGTCCTGTCTCAGGGTGATAAAATTATTGAGGTGACAAGAAAGAATATTGGCTTCAAAATGATTGAAATTGTTGGAAACAAGTTTTTGTTTAACGATGAGCCGATTAAGCTTCTTGGTGTTAACCATCATGATACGAACTGCAAGACTGGTTATGTTCTTACCATTGATGAGATGGAAAGAGATATAAAAATCATTAAAGAATATAATGGCAACTGTATTCGTACTTCTCATTATCCGCCTGATCCTGCCTTTCTTGATTTGTGCGATGTGTATGGTATTTATGTGGTGGATGAGGCTGATATAGAGACTCACGGAATGAACGAGCTTCACAGAATTAACGGCATAAGCAAGGATGCGAAATGGCAGAACCATTATTGGGATAGAGTATATCGTATGTTTGCCCGTGACAAAAATCATCCGAGTATTACGATGTGGTCACTTGGCAATGAGTCAGGCGGTTACAGATGTCAGGATTATTGCTATGATGAACTGAAAAAAATAACCGATATACCTGTTCATTATGAGGCGGTCTGCCGAACCAGACGCTGGGCATACGATGTTATATCTCAAATGTATACATGGCCTGCTGTGTGTGAAAAAATTGCTAAGGGAAGAGGACTGTCACCGAAGTATTATAATAAGCCTTTCTATTTATGTGAATATGCCCATGCGATGGGCGTTGGTGCAGGCGAGCTTGAGCGGTATGTAAAATGCTTCTACAGTGCAGAGAATATGCTGGGTGGATGCATTTGGGAGTTTGCGGATCACGCAATTTATCACGAGAATGGCAATTATGAATATACCTATGGCGGTGACCATGGCGAGTGGAGGCACGACGGCAATTTCTGTGTAGACGGATTGTTTTATCCTGACAGAACACCGCATTCCGGTGCTGAGCAGATGAAGGCTTGCTATCGTCCTGTCAGGGCAAAGAGAATCAATAATACGACTTATGAATTCTTTAATCACAGATATTTTGAAAATGCGGTTATGACAGTCAATTATACTGTCCTTGAAAATGGAGAGGCAATCAGCGAGGGCAGCTTTGATATTGATATTAAGCCTCAAAGTGCAGTGAAATGTGATATTTCTCCCTTTGAGCTTAACAGCAAATATAATACAGTTGTTCGTTTCGATTATATGCAGGGTGATTTCTTGACAGCCAGTGAGGAAATTGAATTGTCCGCAGGTAAGCTTGCTTTCAATTGCACAGGTAAAAAAGCACCAAAGGTGGAGGAGAGCGAAAAGCGATTGTTCATTACCTTTGATAACGGCAGTATGATTTTTGATAAGAAATCAGGCTTTATTGATTCCTATAGAATTGGAGATACAGAGCTTATCAATCAGGTGCCGGATGGCGATTTTAAGGGCTTTGGTCTTCAGTTTTATCGTGCACCTTTGGATAATGATATGTATATGAGTATCGCTTGGAAGAAATATAGGCTCGATAGTGCATCATCCTTTGTGAAAGGCTGCAAGCATACTGTCAACGAGGATGCCCTTGTTATAACCGAAACCATTAAGGTTAAAACACCGATTAAATTTAAGGTTGCTGTTGTTGATGTAAAATACACAATTTACAGTGATGGTGAGATAAGACTTGATTACGTAATTAAAAGCGGCGGCGGAGTTAAGCTTGTGCCAAGATTTGCGGCACAGCTGGAAATGCCGAAGACATTTAAAAATGTTAAATATCTTGGCTTAGGTCCTGCGGTTAATCTTCCTGATTTCAAAGAGCACGCACTGACAGGTGTTTATACTTCTACAACAGATAAGATGTTTGAGAATTATATTAAGCCTCAGGAGAGCGGAACCAGATGTAACACACGCTATGCAGAGGTTACGGATGATAATGGGCTTGGTCTTCACTTTGAAGCCATTGATAAGCCCTTTGTATTCAGCGCAAATCCTTTTACTTCTCAGCAATGTGCGAAGGCTATGCACAGAGAGAATCTGACGGCAAATACAACCTGTGTTACGCTTGATGGTGAGGTTATGGGTGCTGGTTCGAATTCCTGTGGACCTACACCGTCAAAGAATTTCAGGCTCGGCAGTTTATCCGGCAAGAAATTCAGCTTTGCCGTAAAGCCGATATGCTGATATTTAAAGCATAATAACAGAGCTTTTGTAGGATAATTCATAATTTTGATCAAGTAAAAAATGTTGTTGTAGAGGTGCTGCTATGAGAATACTGACAGCAAAGCAAATAAAACAGGTGGAGGAAAGAGCGTTTAAAGGCGATTTCACTGAAGCCGGCTTAATGAAAAGTGCGGGGACTGCCTGTTTTAAAAAACTTATGAAATATTATGGTGATGACATTCTGCAGAAGTCTGTTGCCGTGGTTTGCGGAAATGGAAAGAATGCAGGTGACGGATTTGTAATGGCATCCCTCTTTCAGCAGCAGGACATAGATGCTGTTATTGTTCTTGCTGATAAAGAGCCTGTGCTGCCGGAGCCGCTGCTTTATTATAATGAGGCTGTGCAGCAGGGTGTTAAAGTATGCCGTTTTGATGAATATGATTTTAATTGCCAATATATAGTTGACTGTATTTTTGGTATCGGATTTAAAGGTGAACCGCGTTCGCCCTTTGATGCTGTGTTTGATGCGGTTAACCAAAGCGGTGCAACGGTTATCAGTATTGACACGCCCAGCGGTACAGATGCAACAACAGGGGCAGTCAGCAATGCTGTAAAGGCAGATTTGACCATTGCCATTTCAACATATAAATATGCCCATATTTTGCCTCCTGCAAATGCGTACTGCGGAAAAATAACTTCTGTCAATATCGGCATTCCTGAGGATTGCTATGATGCCTCTTATGCACAAACGATTACTAAGGCAGATGTAAAAAAGAATTTTACGAAACGTAACAAGAATGCACATAAAGGCAGCTTTGGGCATCAGCTCAATATCTGCGGTTCATATTTGATGCCGGGCGCGGCTGTGATTTGTGCCAAGGCAGCAGCTAAGACAGGCGCGGGACTGATTAAATGTGCATTCCCTAAATCTATTTATTCTGTTATGACGTCTCATATGATTCAGCCTATATTTAAGCCTCTTTGCGAGAACGAGAGCAAGACGCTGTCTATAGGTGGAATCAGTGATATTATGGATGAACTAAGCTGGGCAGACAGTGTTGCACTGGGCTGCGGTCTTGGAAATAATGATGATACCCAGGTGATTGTGGGTCAGGTGATTAAAACCAGCCGAGTGCCTGTGGTTTTGGATGCGGATGGCATAAATGCAGTAGTGCCTTTCATAGATATTATAAAGGACAGAAAAGCCCCTCTTGTTATCACGCCTCATCCTGCGGAAATGGCAAGATTAATAGGCGAAGATACGGCTTATGTTCAGGCTAATCGTATATGCGTAGCGAAGGCATTTGCCGAAGAAAATGATGTAATTGTTGTTCTTAAAGGTGCTAATACGGTCGTGACAGACGGCAGGGCTGTGTTTGTCAATACAACAGGCAATGCCGGAATGGCAATGGGCGGTACGGGCGATATGCTTACAGGTATGATTGCTTCCTTTATTGCTCAGGGTATTTCACCCTTTGAGGCGGCTAAATCGGCTGTGTATATCCACGGACTTTGCGGTGATATAACTGCACAGGAAATTTCTCAGGCAGGAATGACTGTGGAGGATATGCTTTCTCTTTTGGGTGCTTTGATGTCCGAATTTGAATAGGGACTGATTTGCTTGAAAAGGTTTTTGCCGTTAATTTTAATATTTATGCTTCTTTTATCCGGATGCAGTGTAAAAGAATATACCCCTGAAATACCGAACGAGCTTAGGGTAAACGCTCTGGTAACTTCAGGGGATTTTTCTTTTAACTGTGAAATTTGTAAAAATGATGATTTTGTCAGAGCCACCGTGCTGGACACTGCCGCCAAGGATATGGTAATGACATTTGACGGAGCGGATTTAACCTTTGTTTATGCCGATTATGATTTTTCCGTTGATGGCAGCAGCTTTGAAAAAAGCAATATAGCAATCGTGATTTATCAGCTTTTTGAGGCACTGAACAGTGACGAGATTATTGCTAAAAAAATTGATGGCGGTTATCAGTATAAGGGTAAGATTGATATTGGTGATCTTACACTGATTCAAGATGAGGACAATACCTTCAAGGTTTTTTCAGTTCCTGCAGCGGATTATACTGTGGAATTTGATTATTCGTTATAAGCATAGCCGTTATATTTGTAATTGTTCATAATCATATTGCCGTCCTTGCTGAAGGTGATGTCCAGTGTACTCTTTGCAGTTTCACCGTTTTTATAATGGATTGTGAAGTGGATTGTGTCTTTAATTGTTGATAAATCCAACTTTGGGTTCTGCCATAATGCATCATATAATGCCTGACCTCTTTCCCAACGGATTGCATAGCCGTTTTCTATATAGCCTGCATCCATACTTTTTTGCAGCGCTTCTCCGGTAACGGTTAATTCGTGATTCGTGAGATCATTTGCGAAAAGAAAATCATTGATGTTGTCGTCGGAGAGACTATCGTAATGTAATACAACCTCTCCGTAGTCACTGTCGTTTGTTATTGCGATATAATCAACGGCTGACATATCTTCAATATCCAAAAGGAAATATCCGCTGGCACGCCTGCACATAATATATGGATGATCATCTTCATTTTGCTTGTCAAAAAAACCACTGCTTATGTGCAAGCCGTCCTGATAATTGTTATTGTCTCTAAGCTTGTCATTTTCTTTTTTTATTTTTATTCTTTCTGCGTCAATTTCTTCCTGTGTCCATCCCGTTACATCTATTACCTTTATGGTGTAAAATGCAGGATATTTTGTTACGTCAAAATCTCTTATGTCAATGGTTTTGCTGTCATCAGCGTATTCAATTTCCTGATCGTCATTTGCGTAGGCAATCAGGACATTCCCTATACCGCTTACGTATTGGGGAGATGCTTGCGTAACATCTGGTGTCAGGTTATTATTGCTTCTCAGACTGTTTATTCCAAAGCCTCCGCCTACAGCCAGTATTACAAATGCCATTGCTGTGGATAAAATTTTGATGGGCAAATGACGCGAGGTCTTTTTGTCAGCCTTATCCAGTGTGCTGTACAGCAGCTCGCTGTCAGGCTTTATAGAATTATATAGCTCTTTATATTCTTTTTTCATATATAGTTCTCCCTTTCTAAGATTTCTTTCAGCTTTCTTCGTGCTCTTGTTAACTGCATACGAATATTGCTTTCACTTAGGTTTAATGCATTTGATATATCTTTAATACTCATATCTTCATAGTAAAACAGATGTATTACTGCGCGATACTTTTTCGGCAATTGCTTCAGTGCAAAGGATAAATCCTCCTTATCTACAGGTGTATCCTCAAAATCCTCGCTGAGTTCAATAACCTTTGTGTTCCAAAAACTTTTCAGATTTGTTTTGGAGCAATTGAGGGTAACTCGTATGAACCATGCTTTCTCATGATCGGCATTTTCAAATGCAGGCTTTCGCCGTATGTATCTTAAAAATACTTCTTGGTATATATCGTCGGCATTATCTTTGTTTTTGGCTTGTGAAAATGCAATGCGATAAACCATATCGCTGTTTCTTTTGATGATTTCAATTGTATTGTGACCGGCCATAGTATGTCCTCCTTTCATCGGTAATACCTTTGAAATGATAAAAAAGCAACAAAATGCTTTAATAGTATTCAAAATAAATTTAACGGAGCGGTAACACTTTCGCTGATTTCTCATAGGATAGTCTAGAAACAGGGAAAGGGGGTTGCAACATGGGTTGTGGATGCAATGGCTTAGGCGGCAGTTCATGGATTATCATCCTTATTATCATTCTGCTTCTTTGCGGTGGCTGCGGCGGTAATGGTATCAATGCGAACAACGACTGCGGTTGTGGCTGCGGTTGCTGATTAAAGCCAATACACAAGAAGAAGGCTAGAGCATTAGCTCTAGCCTTCAGACTGTCGATAAAGTGGTCTGAACCACGCCGAATAATAAAAAATTAATATCCTTTAAGCCTCTCTTGCGAAAGAGGAACGGCAGCGTTTGTTGCTGACGGAGGGATTCTAAAAATGGCTTAACCATTGAGGTTAAGCCATTTTTGGCGTTTTTCGTCTTTTGTTCGGGGGAGTGAATTGTGCAAAGCACAAGAGACCGTTGCTCCAAATCTTTGATTTGGAAAAAACAGTTCAGTGAACTGTTTTGTAGCAACTTGGTATTTACAGCTCCCGCTCACAAAAAACGAAATTCAGTTCCATTTCTCGAAGTCTTCTATTTATTTAATTCATTGACGATTGCTTCCATTTCGTCCATATGTGCTTCCATATCTGCTACAAGTGCAAATTGGTTTCTTGCTCTGACCAAATTGTGTTCAGGATATTTTGTTTTGAAATAGGTGTCGCCATTCAGGTAATCGGTTAAAAATCTCATTCCGCATTCAAATGTCATAAGCTTAGCACTGAATGCCAGATTGTCGATTTCCTTTTGTGTGAGGCTTTCGCCTGCTTCCTGCAAAAATCCTTTTACATATGCTTTAAAATACTCTAAATCAATTTTGACCTTTGACGTATCTTTTTCATCCTCGGCACAAGTGTTGGCACCAAATCGGATTGAGTCACCAAAATCATACAATGCAAGTCCCGGCATTACGGTATCAAGGTCAATAACGCATATTGCCTCACTGCTGTTTTTGTCAAAAAGAACATTGTTGAGCTTGGTGTCGTTATGGGTTACTCGGATTGGCAGCTCGCCATTATTCGCCAAATCAACAAGCCTTGCGCATTCTGATTTGCGGTTCTTTACAAATTCAATTTCACTTTTGCATTCTTCGGCTCTGCCGGCAGCATTGTTTTCAACTGCGGTCAAAAATTCGTTTTCATATCTCCATATGGTGTTGTGAAAATTCGGTATAATCTCGTGCAGTGTTTCTGCAGGAAAGTCTGACAAAAGCTTTTGAAATTTACCGAAGGCGATGGCGCTTTTTCCAAATATCTCTGCGGAATCTGCACTGTCATATGCTTTGGTGTCGTCTACAAATTTGTAGGCTCTGTAGCAATCTCCGCTATCTTCCTTGTGATAAAGACTGCCGTCACTGGTTTTTATATAGTGCAAGGTTTCTCTGCTGGGATTGCCGCCGGCTTCTGAAATTTTTTCTCGCAGGTAGGAGGTTACTGCGAATATGTTGCTCATTAATTCATCAATATTTTTGAATACATTCAAATTGACCTTCTGTATAATATAATGATAGATTTCTCCGTTATGGTTATATTCAGCCTTGTATGTAGTATTAATATGGCCTGAGCCGAAAGGCTCCAGACTTGTTAGATTGCCTTTGAATCTGAAACTGTTCAATATTGTATTAATATTTTCCATTCGTATTCTCCTTTACAAATGCAGTGCATTCAGTCTTAAAGTGATTTTAACATAAAAAGCACCGCATTGCAATCGTATTATTGCAGGAGGTAATAATTATTATTTTTTTAACATAAATAGCCTATTTTATGAATTTTTAGCATTTTTTAGAAAAAACTATTGACAAATTAGCAAACTGGATATATGATAAATACAAAGTTAGCACTCACAAGCAAAGAGTGCTAATGCGTAAAGAATAAGAGGTGGAAGCGTGATAAGCGAAAGACGATTGGCGATACTCAATCTTATTATTGAGCATTACCTTAACACCGGAGAGCCTATGGGTTCAAAGACACTTTGTCAGCTTCTTCCTTATTCTGTATCCAGTGCAACTGTCAGAAATGAAATGGCATATCTGTCAGAGCTTGGCTTGCTGGAGCAAAGGCATACCAGCGGCGGAAGAGTTCCAAGCAAGGCCTCCTTCCGATATTATGTTGATCGCCTGATGGAAGAGAATTCTGTCAGTGCTTATGAGATGCAGCGGATTAAAGAGACCCTTTCTGTTAATGCAGGTGATCCGGAGCGTTTGCTTGCAGATGCAGCGAAGCTGATTGCAGGATATACCCACTGTGCAGGCTTTTGCTGTGCCTTGGAGGATGAGCTTGACTGTATACAGGGCGTGGATTTAATTCCTGCCGGCAATTCAAAGGCAATGCTGGTTATGCTGACCGTTGGCAGTAAGATAAAATCATCTCTTATTAATATTCCTTGTGCAATTGATGACGAGTTCAGATATTTGTTTTATGAGGTGATGAATAAGCTTTTTATCGGTACACCGCTGACTGAGGTTAATTTGGCACTGATTCAAAGCTCTGTGCTGATTGCAAAGGAAAGAGTTTTTGATTTGCTGCCTGTTCTGAGTTCGCTGAGCGCTCTTTGTTATGAGGCTGCCCAGACAAAGCTTACCATTGAGGGTGAAACCAGCCTTTTGTCACACAATGAGCTTGGCAATGATGTTTACAGGCTGCTATCCTTCCTGACAGATAAAAGTCAGATGATTGATTTAATCAAGGCCTTTGCTAAGGAAAATACAGCAAGTGCTATGTTTATCGGTGACGAAAATCCGCTTTATGAAATGAAGAACACAACAACGCTGTTGTCAAAGTTTACCTATGGAAATAATCAAAAGGCGGCACTTGGTATGATTGGCTCAACAAGAATTGATTATAAAAATATCATTCCTGTTGTGAAATATATATTTAATACAGTAGACTCTCTACTTTCAAAAGGAGGTACGATATGAGTAAGAAAAAGTCAACAAAAGAAGAAAATGCAGCAGAGGATATCAAAAAAGAAATAGATGAGACTGCTGAGGAAAAGGCGGAAGCACAGGCAGAGCAGGAGGTAAATCCTCTTGAAAAGGAGCTGGCTGACACAAAGGATCAGCTGCTTCGCATAACTGCTGAATATGCAAACTTCCGTAAGAGAAGTGAAAAGGAAAAGAGTGAAAGCTATTCCTTTGCTACTGCAAATGCAGTGAAGGAAATTCTCGGTGTAGTAGATAACCTCGAAAGAGCATTGTCGAACGAGCAGGAGGATTACGAGGGGCTTAAAAAGGGAATAGAGCTGACTTATGACGGCTTGATTGCTTCCCTTGAAAAATTGGGTGTTACAGCCTATGGAGAAAGCGGTGAGCAGTTTGATCCAAACTTCCATAATGCAGTAATGCATGTTGATGATGACAGCTTGGATGCAAATGTGATTACCGATGTTTTTCAAAAGGGCTATAAAATAAATGATAAGGTTGTAAGACCTGCAATGGTCAAAACAGCTAACTAAATAAGTATTTAAGGAGGACAATTATTATGTCAAAAATTATTGGTATTGATTTAGGTACAACAAACAGCTGTGTAAGCGTTATTGAGGGCGGCGAGCCGGTAGTAATCGCTAACGCAGAGGGTACAAGAACAACTCCGTCTATCGTTGGTTTTTCTAAGGACGGCGAAAGAATGGTAGGTAACATTGCAAAGCGTCAGGCAATTGCAAATCCGGAAAGAACCATCTCTTCCATCAAGAGACATATGGGCTCTGACTACAAGGTAACAATTGATGATAAGGCTTATACACCTCAGGAGATTTCTGCAATCATTCTGCAGAAGCTTAAATCAGATGCAGAGTCCTATCTTGGCGAAAAGGTAACAGAGGCTGTTATTACTGTTCCTGCTTACTTTACGGATGCACAGCGTCAGGCAACCAAGGATGCAGGTAAGATTGCAGGTCTTGAAGTAAAGAGAATTATCAATGAGCCTACTGCAGCAGCTCTTGCATTTGGTATTGATAAGGAAGATGACCAGAAGGTTATGGTATATGACCTTGGCGGCGGTACCTTCGACGTATCCATCATTGAGATGGGTGACGGTGTGCAGGAGGTTCTTGCTACAGCCGGTAACAACCTGCTTGGCGGTGATGACTTTGATAAGAAGGTTATGGACTGGATTTTATCTGAATTCAAGAAGGATACAGGTATAGATTTGTCAGGCGACAATATGGCAATGCAGAGAATTAAGGAAGCAGCAGAAAAAGCAAAGATTGACCTTTCAGGTATGACAACTGCACAGATCTCTCTTCCATTCATCACAGTAGATGCAACCGGTCCTAAGAACCTGGATATGACACTCAGCAGAGCGAAGTTCAATGAAATGACAGCTGATTTGGTTGAAAAGACAATGGGTCCTGTACGTCAGGCTATGAAGGATTCAGGCCTTACAATGAATGATATCGACAAGGTACTGCTTGTTGGTGGTTCAACAAGAATTCCTGCAGTACAGGAGGCTATTAAGAAGTTCAGCGGTAAAGAGCCATTCAAGGGCATTAATCCTGACGAGTGTGTAGCTATGGGTGCTGCACTCCAGGGCGGTGTACTTGGCGGAGATGTTAAGGGACTGCTTCTTCTTGACGTAACACCATTGTCACTTGGTATTGAAACAATGGGTGGTATTAACACCGTTATTATTGAAAGAAATACTACAATTCCTACAAAGAAGAGCCAGATTTTCTCAACAGCTGCTGATAATCAGACCTCTGTAGAGGTACACGTTCTTCAGGGTGAGAGAGAGTTTGCTAAGGATAACAAGACTCTCGGTATGTTCCATCTTGATGGCATTCTTCCTGCCAGACGCGGTGTTCCTCAGATTGAGGTAACCTTTGATATTGATGCTAACGGTATTGTTCATGTATCTGCTAAGGATCTCGGCACAGGTAAGGAACAGCAGATTTCTATTACTGCATCATCCAATATGAGCAAAGAGGATATCGACAAGGCTGTTAAGGAAGCAGAGCAGTTTGCTGACGAGGATAAGAAAAAGAGAGAGGCTGTTGACCTCAGAAATAATGCGGACCAGATGGTTTATCAGACAGAGAAGCTGATTTCAGAGGACGGTGACAAGTTCTCACCTGAGGATAAGAGCGCACTTGAATCAAAGGTTGAGACCCTCAAGGAAGCACTTAAAGGTGAGGATAACGAGGCTATCAAGACTGCACAAGAGGATTTGCAGAACAAGTTCTACGAGGTTTCACAGAAGCTTTATGAGGCAGCACAGGCAGCAGGTGCAGACCCGAATGCAGCAGGCTTTGACCCAAATCAGGCAGCAGGCGGCGCCGGTGAAACATATGCAGATGCGGATTACACAGAGGTAGACGATAACTAATTGTCAAGGCAAATAGAATTCATGGTGGGGCAGGGGCGACACAGCCTGGTGTCCCACCATATAGTAATTTAAGAGAGAATAATTATGGCAGAAAATAAGAGAGATTATTATGAAGTCCTTGGTGTCAGCAAGGGTGCCAGTGATGACGAAATAAAAAAAGCATACAGAAAAACTGCTAAAAAATATCATCCTGACCTTAATCCTGATAATGCAGAGGCTGAGGCAAAATTCAAGGAATGTAACGAGGCCTATGAGGTTTTGTCCGATTCTGATAAAAGGGCAAGATATGATCAGTTCGGCTTTGCAGGAGTAGATCCTAATTTCGGCGCAGGTCAGGGCGGCTATGGCGGCGGCTTCGGCGGCGGAGGCTTTGGCTTCGATGGTGATATTGACCTTGGGGATATCTTTTCTTCTTTCTTTGGCGGCGGTTTCGGCGGTGGCGGAAGAAATCCGAATGCACCGCAACGCGGCAGAGATATTCAGACATCCGTATCGCTTACATTTGAAGAGGCGGCAAAGGGCTGTAAGAAAACCATTGAAGTAATGCGCGTTATGGACTGCAGCGAATGCGGCGGTTCAGGTGCAGCGAAGGGTACATCCCCTCAAACCTGTCCGGATTGTCAGGGCAGAGGTGTTGTCAGCGTTCAGCAGCGTACACCTTTAGGCGTTATGAGTACACAGCGCACCTGCAGCAGATGCGGCGGTTCAGGTAAAATCATTAATACACCTTGCCAGAAATGTAATGGAAAGGGTAAGGTAAGAACTAAGAAAAAAATTGATATTAATATTCCTGCAGGTATTGATGATAACCAAATCGTTAATGTTCGCGGCTTTGGCAATGATGGTTCCAACGGCGGACCGGCAGGAGACCTTAAAGTAATTGTCAGTATCAAAAAGCATGCTTATTTCAAGCGTGATGGCTTTGATGTATGGTTTGATAAGCATATATCCATCGTGGAAGCAACGCTTGGCGCTTCTGTTCAGGTTCCGACGCTTGACGGCAATGTTGAGCTGCATATCCCTGCCGGAACACAGCCCGGAGAGGTATTTACACTGAAAGGCAATAAGGGTATTCAGCGTCTTAATGGTATGAGCCGCGGTGACCAGTATGTCAGAGTTGTTGTTGATATTCCTAAAAATATCAGTGATGAGCAAAAGCAGCTTTTAAGAGAATTTGACAAAACATATACGCCTCCAAAGGCAAAGGAAGGCTTCTTCGATAAATTTAAGAAAAAATAATTTGGTTATCGGTGCGTATGCGAATACAGCAGTTATACATATGCATCTGAAATCATTAAAGCTCGGCATAATGCCGGGCTTTTTTTCGTATAGTATTGGTATACATAGTCAAAAGTGTCAGATAAAAACAGACAAAAAACAACAAACAAATAAAATAAATTGTTAAAACTATCACGATACCATTGACGAATGTTAAAAAATATTGTACAATATGCACAAAGACACTTGCACAGCAAGTGAAAAAGAAGGGGTTTATATGAGTAATAATTCGCAAAATATAAGAAATGTGGCTATAGTTGGGCATGCCTCTAAGGGTAAAACCACCCTGGTTGAGGCAATGCTGAATATTGCCGGTGCTACGGAAAGACAGGGTAAGGTTGTAGACGGAAATACGGTTTGTGACTTTGATGCCGAGGAGAAAAAGCGTAAAATCAGTATTTCCAGTGCAGTAGCATCCACAAGCTATAAAGGAAAAAATATTAATTTTATTGATACACCGGGCCTGTTTGATTTTGCCATGGGAAGTGCTGAGGGTATTCGTGCAGCAGATACAGCCGTTATCGTAGTTTCTGCACGCTCAGGCTTGGCTGTTGGTGCTGAAAAGGCTTTCAAAAGTGCTACCTCGAGAGGTCTTTCCAGAATTTTTGTTGCAACAAAAATGGATGACGAAAGAGCAGATTTTTATAAGAGCTTTAACGGAATTGTTGCAAAGTTCGGTACGCAGGTTTGTCCTATTGTTGTGCCTGTATTGTCAGCGGGAGAGGTTCGTTCCTATTACAATATGATAGAAGACAAGGCTTACGTTTACGAAAACGGAAGTAAAAAAGAGGTAACACCTCAGCCTGCCGATGTTCCCAGATTTGAAGCAATTAAGGCCGTGTTTGCCGAAGCCGTTGCCTCTGCAGATGAAGAACTGCTGGAAAAATATTTTGAAGGTGAAGCACTCACTGTAGAAGAAAAAATCAGGGGTATTCAGCTGGGAATGGCTGACGGCTCGATTATACCTGTTTTTGCATTATCGGGCTTAACAGGAGTGGGCTGTGATATGCTTCTTGATTTTATTGCAGATGCCTGCCCTCCGCCAAAGAGTGAATATGCGATTGACAGCAATGGTGATCCGGTGGAGCTTGTTGCTGACGAAAACGGTCCACTGGCAGCTGTTTGCTTTAAGACTGTATCAGATGCATTTATCGGAAAGCTCAATTTCTTTAAGGTAATAAGCGGTACAATCAGTGCATCTACTGTGCCTTATAATGCAAACACAGGCAAGGAAGAAAAAATGGGCAAAATTGTTAAAGTGTTTGGTGCAAAGCAAAATGATGTCTCTGAGCTGAAAGCCGGTGACATCGGTGCTGTAACGAAATTGTCAGGCTTTTTCACCGGTGATACAATGTGCACCTCTGATAATATTGTGAAGCTGGATGGTACAGCAATTCCGACACCTACATATAAAATGGCTGTCAAGGCTGTAAAGAAAGGTGAAGAGGAAAAGATTGCTGCCGGACTGGGAAGAATTTGTGAAGAGGATCCGTCACTGTCCTTTAAGCATAATGTGGAGACAAAGGAGCATATTCTGTCAGGTCTTGGTGAACAGCAGCTTGAGGTTGCAACCTCTAAGCTGAAAAATAAATTTGGTGTAGATGCACTGCTGGAAATTCCTAAGGTGGCATACAGAGAAACCATTACGAAAAAGGTTTCTGCCCAGGGAAGACATAAAAAGCAAAGCGGCGGACACGGACAGTTTGGTGATGTTTTCATAGAGTTTGAGCCGTACGATACAGAAAAGCTTGTTTTTGAGGAGCGCATAGTAGGTGGTTCTGTTCCTAAGAATTTCCACCCTGCTGTTGAAAAGGGACTTAATGAATGTATGGAATCCGGTGTGCTTGCAGGATATCCGATGGTTGGCATAAAGGCTACATTATATGATGGCTCGTATCATCCGGTTGACTCCAGTGAAATGAGCTTTAAGATGGCTGCTAACCTTGCTTTTAAGGAAGGAATCAGCAATGCAATGCCGATTATACTTGAGCCGATTGTTACATTAAAAGCAGTTGTCAATGATGATGTAATGGGTGACATAATCGGTGATATTAACAGACGACGCGGAAGAGTTCTTGGTATGACACCTGCAGGTGATGGCTACCAGGAAATTATAGCTGAGGTGCCTGATGGTGAAATGACAACCTTCTCAACCTCTATGCGTCAGATTACCCAGGGCAGAGGCTCTTTTGAAACAGAGTTTGCCCGTTATGACAGAGCGCCTGAGCATATTGCACAGAAGGTAATTTCTGATTCAAAATAAAGTATTATAAAAATTCGACCTTATATCCTCTCTTGCAAAGGAAGAAGACAACGTATGATATTGTAAAAGCCTTGTAAACATTACGTTTACAAGGCTTAGACTGTCGATAAAGTGGGCTGAACCACGCCAAATTAATAAAGATTAACATTATTAAGTCTCCCTTGTAAAAGAAAGATGGCAGCATTCATTGCTGACGGAGGAATTCTAAAAATGGCTTAACCATTTAAGGTTAAGCCATTTTTGGCGTTTTTCGTCTTTTGTTCGGGGGCAGTACCATCGTACAGCTCCCACTCACAAAATACGAAATTCAGTTCCATTTCTCGAAGTCTCTCAGCGTGTATTACAGGCAATTGCCACGAGTAGCCAGTACTTCGTTACGGCATCTCAGCTAATAAAACCGTTTTTAATTTTAGTCATTCTGCTTCATCTCTTCAACGCAGGTTTCCACGCAAAAGCCTTTGTGTCCGCAGAAGGTACAGGTCAGCTTGCGCAGTGTTGGTGTGTGCTTTGCCCAAAATGCTTCTTTAAAGCGTGGCTTAAATATCTTGTGGCATTCGGGACAAATATAAGAGACATTTTTAAAATAATACTTGCTGACCCAGATTGCATAAGGGATGGCAATCAATGCCCAGAGAATAAACGGCCACCATATTCCTGTTTCAATCCACAGTATAATAGAACCCCATTGCAGAATTCCCACCGGAATTCCGGATAATAGCATTGTAAGATGAATTTTTCTCAATTTCTGTTTGTTTGTCATAACTGTTACTATGTCACCGATAGATTCAACCGAGAAATTTTTCACGCTCTTAAGCTCTCGTTTAATCCCATTCAGTATATCAAGTTTAGTCTGCCTTTCCTTGATTTCATCAGAAAGTATTTGTTCCTGTTGCTCAAGAAGGACCTTGATAACACTGCCGGGATTATCCTGTGAAAGTAATTCTCCTATGCTGCCGAGTGAGATACCGGCGTCACGAAGAAAGCAGATGATTTGCATTTGTTTTAAGTCATCCTCCGAATAAAGTCGTCTGCCGCCCTCAGAGAGTTCACTGGGTGTCAAGATACCACGGGTATCATAATACTGTACTGTTCTGACAGTTACGCCGCAGAGCTTCGCAATTTCTCCAGTCGTGTATTTTGACATAGCTTTCACCTCCTTACACTGCATATTTTACAACATTACGCAGCGTAACAAGCAATACCTTACGCTGGGAGATTTTTGTAAATTTTAAAATTTAATTCGGTTTATTGGCTAGGCAATGAATAGAAATCCGAACCTGCCAAAAATGCAGAATTAACGCGAATTATTGAGTTTTTCGCTGTTGCTTTGCGTCAGCAAAGCTGCCATCTCAAAAATCAAAATTCATCTTTACTTCAAGCATTTTTGGTCTGCGAGTTTAAATTGTGCCGATTTGTTCTTAATCAAGGCACAAAAACGCAGGAATACTTTCGTATTCCGAGTATTTTTAACGCAGA
>JAMPGU010000003.1 GCA_023663865.1 Clostridium sp. | reverse complement strand
GGCTTTTTGGCTGTATTACAGGCAATTACCACGAGAAACCAATACTTCGTTACGGCACCTCAGCTAACAAAAAGCACTCTAAGATCCAACGTCTTAGAGTGCTTTTTTGCTTCCTTATACTATTATAAATGGAAAATAATATCGTCGCTCTTTTTATTAAAGAACAGCATACCAATAACGAGTGTTAAAACAGAAACAACGGTAGCATACAGCAGCAGCTTCCAGTTCAATATCTCTCCGTAAAGAACGCATTCTCTAAACAGCTCTATCATAGAATACAGCGGATTAATCTTGATAATATAGACAATCCATTTGCTTGTTATTCTGCTCAGAGGATAAATAATCGGAACCATATAGAACAAGAGTGTTGAGCATACATCCCATATATATTCAACATCCCTGAAATATACGCATATAACGGAAAGTATCAGACCGACACCTGTACTGAAAATCAGCAAAAGAATCATTGGAACAAAGCTCAGCAGTGCATACCAGGTAATATGAAGATCACTTCCGCCCTGCAGTCCCGTTGCTCTAAAGAATACCCAAACGCAAACTAAGCAGATAAGCGAAATTGCAAAGGTAACAAAATTAGAAAATATGGATGACAGCGGATACATATATTTAGGTACATATACCTTTTTAATGATTGCCTGATTGCGCCTGAAAGCCGTCATAGACTGCTTGGTAGATGTAGAGAAAAAGCTGAATAAAAGTCTGCCTGTAAACAGGAATACAGGATAACAAATTACGCCCTTACTGGATCTTCCGAAAATACCGCCGAACACAACTGACAAAACAATCATATTAAGCAATGGCTGCAAAAAGCTCCAAAAAATACCTAACCAAGAATTTCTGTATTTCAGCTTAACGTTTTTCATTGTAAGCTCTTTAAGAAGATTTTTATACTTCTTAAACATTTTTACGTCATGGTCAAGCTCTTTATTATTTATAGTGCTAATAAGAAACACCTCTTATCCTTACTCAATAGAACTCGTTCATTATAACATATTACTTTTTATTTTTCAACTTATATTTAAATGCCTGATTATCTGAACATTTCTGCTATATCCATAGCTGTTTTCCTTGCAGACATATCACCGCTAATCACAATATCCGCTGCAGCAAGATACTTTGACTTCCTCTCATCATAAAGCTGTTTTGCCTTATCCTTGTCCTGAAACAGAGGTCTGGTTGTGCAGTCTCCGATTCGGTCACAAATTACATTAAAGCTGGCGTCAAGGAAAACGATTTTTCCACTATTTTTTAAGACCTCAACATTGCGTTCAAAGGTCAGTGCGCCGCCGCCTGTAGACACAACACAGTTTTTCAGCTCACTTACCTTTTTACAGCATTCAAACTCTAAATCTCTGAAATAGTCCTCACCATGGACTGCAAAAATTGCTTTGATGGCAGTCCCCTGCTCCTGCTCAATAAACTCATCTGTATCCACAAATTTTCGACCCATCAGCTTTGCAAGCTCAGTGCCGACAACCGTTTTACCGCTGCCCATAAAGCCGCACAGAATAATATTCATTACTTACCCAGCTCCTTTTCCGTAATTTCCAAAACACCCTTGATTTGCTCCATATCAAACGTAACATCAAGCCATATTTCCTGAGCGACTGCTGCCTGCCATACCAGCATAGGAAGTCCGTTTGAATATTTAATATCGGCCTCCTTTGCGTAGCTGATAAGCTTGGTTTCCATAGGATTATACACTGCATCAAACACAGCCTTGCAGCTCTGCACCTTTTCCTTAGGCAGCACACAGGCATCTGTATTCGGATGCATTCCCACAGGCGTACCATTCACCAATACATCGTAGCTGTCATTCACCTCATCAAGGGTAATCAGCTTAACCTCTTTACCAAGCTTATCCTTGATTTCCTGCTTAATTTCAGCACCTGCCTCAACATCAGCATCTCGAACAGCTATGGTAAGCTCTGCACCAGCAAGAACCGTTTCAAAAGCAAACATTCTCGAAACGCCCCCGCTGCCGCATACAAGCACATTGCCTGCCAGCTCTATGCCTGCCATGTCAAGGGCACGCAGGAAGCCGATGCAGTCTGTATTGTGACCTGTAAGAATACCGTCCTTATTATCCACTGTATTTACAGCGCCAAAAAGCGCAGCCCTGTCAGACAGCTTATCAAGGAAAGGAATAACATTAATCTTATGGGGAATTGTAACATTAAAGCCCCTGTGATTATTTAACATACGCAAGCCTGCTTCAAGGCTCTCGGGATTTATTTCATTAAGCACATAACGGGCATCAATATTATTTAACTTAAAAAGCTCCTTATGAATGAGCGGAGACATGGAATGACCAAGGGGATATCCAATCAAACAAAAATCAAGCATATTTTTACACCTCTTTGAAATTATTTATTGACAACTCAATAGAAATTATATAATATGATAATAACATAATAAAACAATATTAACAACAACTTTTTGAGGTGAGAAGTATTATGGTATTCGAGAAACTAAAAACAATACTTGCTGAGCAGCTTGATGTTGAGGAAACAAACATTACATCAGAAAGCCTGCTGGTAGAGGACTTAGGCGCAGATAGTCTTGATGCTATTGACATTGTTATGTCTGTTGAGGATGAATTCGGAATTGAGGTTCCTGATGAAATCATCGAGAAAATGGAGAGCGTCGGTGACATTATCTCTTTTGTTGAAAATAATATATAGACAAAAAGAAGTGTATATGAAGTTTATTTACAAATAATGGATAATATACCCTTGTGTGTCATTGACTTTGAAAAATAAATAAAGTAAAATAGAAGCAGGTGTAATAGCCTGCTTTTTTGCTTTTGACAGCATATTGCACGATATTATAACCAAAAACAGAGAGGGGTATCCGCATGGCAGAAAAATATGTTATGGCACTGGATCAAGGTACAACATCCTCCCGTGCAATCATATTTAATAAAAAAGGCGAAATTGTTGCTAAGGCACAAAATGAATTTACGCAGTATTATCCGCAAAACGGCTGGGTTGAGCACGACCCTAATGAAATTCTTTTTTCCCAAATCAGTGCAATTCTTGCCTGTCTGAGACAGAATAAGGTTGACCCGAAGGATATTGTATCAATCGGTATAACAAACCAGAGAGAAACAACAATCGTGTGGGAGAAGGAAACAGGCACTCCGGTAAGCAATGCGATTGTATGGCAGTGCAGACGTACTGCCCAATATTGTGAGGAGCTGAAGGCTGAGGGTCTGGGTGACTATATTAAGGACACAACAGGACTTTTGATTGACGCTTATTTCAGCGGTACAAAAATCAAATGGATTTTAGACAATGTTGAGGGTGCTAGAGAAAAGGCTGAACGCGGCGAGCTGCTGTTTGGTACTGTTGATACGTGGCTTATATGGAATTTGACAAACGGAAAGGTACACGTAACAGATTATTCCAATGCCTGCCGAACCATGCTGTTTGATATCGACAAGCTTCAGTGGGATCCTTTCCTTTGTGAAAAGCTGGGTATTCCTATGAGTATGCTGCCTGAGGTCAAGCCCTCCAGCTGTGTGTACGGAGAGCTGGCAAAAATTACAGGTATTGAGGATATCGCAGGTGTGCCTATTGCAGGTGCAATCGGCGACCAGCCCGGTGCTTTATTCGGTCAGGGCTGCTTCAATGAGGGTCAGGCAAAGAATACCTATGGTACAGGCTGCTTCCTGCTTATGAACACAGGTGAAAAGCGTGTAAACAGCAAATCAAACCTGCTGTCAGGTATTGCATGGGGTGTCGGTGATAAAATCACCTATGCACTTGAGGGCTCAGCCTTCAATGCCGGTTCGGTTATAAAATGGCTTCGTGACGAGGTTGAATTAATTCATTCTGCACCGGAATGTGATGAGCTTGCTTCTGAGGTTGAGGATGCAAACGGCTTATACTTTGTTCCTGCATTTACAGGACTGGGTGCACCCTATTGGGATATGTATGCAAGAGGTACAATGATTGGATTGACACGCGGTGTCAACAGAAAGCATATCTGCCGTGCCGTTCTTGAAAGCATTACATATCAGATGACCGATTTGCTTGAAGCAATGATGAGTGACTCTGACATTATTCTGAAAGATTTAAGAGTAGACGGCGGTGCATCTGTATCCGACATTATGATGCAGATTCAGGCTGATATGACAGGGGTTAAGGTTAACAGACCTAAGAATGTTGAGACAACGGCTCTCGGTGCTGCATACTGTGCAGGACTTGCAGTAGGCTTTTGGGAAAACACAGATGAAATTGAAGCAAACAGAGAGGTGGATAAAATCTTTATACCATCTATGGAGGCTTCATTGAGAAATAAAAAGTACTCTGACTGGAAACGTGCGGTTGAACGTTCACGCAACTGGGAAAGATAAATATAAGTGCGGAATTTTGTAAACATACTTAGTTCCGATTTATATTGCCACTTCAAATGTATAATACAGTGCATCTGACAGATGGCTGAAGATACGCCTTATCCGCCCGCGATAAGCTACGTATTCATTTAATATTATTGTGGGCAGAAAGGCTATGGGAATTATTATGGGTAAGGTAGTATGTCCTTGGGGCTTAATTACTGACTTTGTAACAGATGCATTTGTCGGTTACGGCATTCCAAGAGAGGACGCAGAAATTTGTACAGATATTCTGCTTGAATCAGACAAGCGTGGTATTGAAAGCCATGGTTGCAACAGATTTAAGCCAATTTATCTTGACCGTATCAGAGACGGCATTCAAAGTCCTACAACAAACTTTGATATTATTAAGGAAACAGAGACAACTGCAGTTGTTGACGGACATGATGGTATGGGTCAGGTCATCGGCTATAAGGCAATGCAGATGGCGATTGACAAGGCAAAGAAGTACGGAATGGGTATGGTAGCAGTCCGCAATTCCTGCCACTATGGTATTGCCGGATATTATGCAACACAGGCTACAAGTCAGGGCTGTATCGGTTTAACAGGTACAAATGCAAGACCGTCTGTTGCACCAACCTTTGGTGTTGAGGGTATGTTTGGTACAAACCCGCTTACAGTAGGTATTCCGACTGATGAAAAATTTGATTTTATTATTGACTGTGCTACTTCCATTACACAGAATGGTAAAATTGAATATTATGAAAGAATCGGCGAGGAGGTTCATCCGGGTACAATCATCGGTTCTGAGGGAGAAGCTATTGACGGTGATGCCGGTGTAGCTTTAAAGAAAATTCGTCAGGGTACTGCCGCACTCACAACCCTTGGCGGTATCGGCGAGGCACTGGGCGGCTACAAGGGCTACGGCTATGCAATGGTTATTGAGTTGCTTTCCGCTATTCTTCAAGACGGCTGGTACGGCAAGGACCTGAATGGTAAGGATGAGGACGGAAACATCAGACCATATCATCTTGGTCATTTCTTTATTGCTATTGATACAAATCACTTCCTTGGTGAAGAGCTGATCAGAAGCAAGGCTGGTGAAATTGTTCGCTCTGTACGCAACTCTAAAAAAGCACCGGGTGCTGAAAGAATTTATACAGCCGGTGAAAAGGAATATGATGTATGGCAGTCAAGAAAGAACAGCGGTGTTCCGATTAACGAGTCTGTACAGAAGGAAATTCTTGAGGTTCGCGACCAGCTTGGTCTTGACTACACCTTCCCTTGGGAGGACAACTATCAGCCATATCCTGATAAGGAAATTAAGGCTCATATCGAAAACGACTAAACAAATTTACAAGTATTCTGCAAAGTGTGCAATGCACTGTGCAGAATGCTTTTGCAGGACAATCCGTTTAATCGGATTATGTATCTGCTGTTTAAAAAATTATGAATCATTTGGGAGAAAAAACTATGGATTATCGTAAAGAATCATTAAAACTTCACGGCGAGTGGAAAGGAAAGCTGGAGGTTACAGCAAGAGCTAAGGTTAACGACAAGGACAGTCTTTCACTGGCTTATACACCGGGTGTTGCCGAGCCTTGTGTTGCGATTCAGGCTGACTATAATAAGAGCTGGGAGCTGACAAGACGCTGGAATTTGGTTGCAGTTATCACTGATGGTACAGCTGTACTCGGCTTAGGTGATATCGGTCCTGAGGCAGGTATGCCTGTTATGGAAGGCAAGTGTGTACTGTTTAAGGAATTTGGTGATGTTGATGCCTTCCCGCTTTGCGTTCGCACAAAGGATGTTGATGAATTCGTTGAGACTGTATATAACATCAGCGGTTCATTCGGCGGAATTAACCTTGAGGACATTGCTGCTCCTCGCTGCTTTGAAATTGAGGAAAAGCTGAAAAAGAGATGTGATATTCCGATTTTCCACGATGACCAGCACGGAACTGCTGTCGTTGTATCTGCAGCTTTGATTAATGCTACAAAGCTGACAGGCAAAGCACTTTCAGAATGTAAGGCTGTTATTAACGGCTCCGGTGCTGCAGGCATTGCAATTGCTAAGCTTCTTATGACACTTGGCTTAAAGGATGTTATCCTCTGCGACAGAACAGGCGCTATCTACGAGGGCAGAGAAAAGCTGAACGCTTCTAAGGAAGCAATTGCTAAGGTTACCAACAGAGGCATGACAAAGGGTTCTTTGGCTGAAGCAATTAAGGGAACAGATATTTTCATCGGTGTTTCTGCTCCGGGTGTACTCACACAGGATATGATTAAAACAATGAATGCAGATCCGATTGTACTTGCTATGGCTAATCCTACTCCTGAAATTATGCCTGATGAGGCAAAGGCTGCAGGTGCTAAAATTGTTGGTACAGGCCGTTCAGACTTCCCGAACCAGATTAATAACGTTGTTGCCTTCCCCGGTATCTTCCGCGGTGCACTGGATGTTAAGGCAAGCGATATAACAGAGAATATGAAAATCGCAGCAGCCTATGCCATTGCTTCACTGGTTGATGATGACAAGCTGTCACCTGATTATATTCTTCCATATGCATTTGATGAAAGAATTAAGGACACAGTAGCAAAAGCTGTAGCTGATGCAGCAGTAAAAGACGGTGTAGCAAGAGCTTAATTAAAAAAGAACATTCTGTTCTATATCAGCTTTTGCGCCACGTGACTCCAAATCTTTGATTTGGCAGGCAAGTCTCCGGTGGAGAGTTGCCGCAGTAAGTGGTTTTGCTGTTGCTGATGCAGCAGTAAAAGACGGTGTAGCAAGAGCTTAATTAAAAAAGCGCATTCCGTTCTATATCAGCTTTTGCGCACTTGCATGTTTAAACAGCTTGCAAATTATATAATATAAAGTAATCTCCCTTGTGCCACGTAAAGCACAAGGGAGATTTTATTTATTGCATTTGTACACTTTTCATAAATACAATTATTATTACCATATTCAAAATGGTAATTATGCATATATTATAGACTAAAGTCCATCATTTTTCGAAAATCTGTCAAGTGAATTGGGCGAATTTTGTGTATTTGTTACAATTATTACAAAAATGTAACAAATATGTTGTTTATCATTGCCATAGATTACAAAACTGTAAATATGTTAAAATGCAATAGATGTCAAGAAAGGGGTTGGATTATTTACGAGCTGTAGCAAATTGCAGTAAACTAAATAATTCCCAGTTATGAGAAAGCTAATTAAAAACAGCGTAATAACCGTTTTAATAACTATTATCGTACTAATCATTTTTCCTACAACCGCATTTGCAACAGATTATGAGCCAAGACTTTCTGCACCAAGCGGAGAGCCCTATTACACAAGAAAGCTGAACAAATATGCGCAAACCGGATACGGTATGCCAAACTGTGTTGCATATGCCTATGGCAGAGTTTATGAAATGAACGACGAAGCACCGCTTATAAGCCGAGGAAATGCCGGTGAATGGTGGTTCATTAACAAGGCAAACAATTACTATGATTACGGAAAAGAAGCCAAGCTGGGTGCAGTTGCATGCTGGTCCAATCACGTGGCAGTTGTTGAAGAAATTGATGACAACGGAGCCGTTACCCTTTCAGAGTCTCACTGGGGCGGAACTTATTTCAACACAGTAAAATACACAAATATGAGTTCCCATTACGGACAAGCCTTTTATGGATATATATATACCTATAAAGAGGGAACGCCAATGCAGTCTGAGGAAGATAAGCCCGCCTATAAAATGGAGGACACTTATTTTGAGCTGCAGGAAAAGAACTGCTTTACTGCTCTGGAATTCAATATGAGCAATAATGAAATCACAAATCCTGTTAACAATATATTGCTAAATGCATAAACAGCAGAAAAGTCTGTATTACCTAGACAAAACTAGATGATACAGACTTTTTTATTTTATTCAAATTTATTTACACAGCTTATAAATCATCGGCATCCTGAACAGGCTCCTCCAAATCCTCACCATAATAGGTAGCCCTGGTCATTCCCGTATAGCTTCCATTCTCATCCAGATTTGCCATCTCAGGCGTTATATAGGATGTCAAATCAATAACACTGTTTTTGATGTCTCTGTTCTTTTTATTTTTTTTCTTATCCAAAAAAATCACCCCTATAATATATTATACAGGGGTGGCTTTTTTATTATTGATTCATTATAATTTTTCTACATCTAATGTTGAAAGATTTTCCATAAACTGCTTTTTGCTCACAATTTCACCGGCTTCAGTAAAATCCTCCATATTCATATTAAAATTATTAATATAAATCGGAACATCATTATATTCAACATCAATATGAATTACATTGGCATCGGCAATAATCTGAGCGGGGTTGTAGTCTTTGATGTCATAGCTTTTCTTCACTACGATTTCTTTGTCTCTGATATATTCCAGCACAATGTTTCGCTGTGTTTTGGATATGGATATATATCTGTCCTTTTCTTTATTAAGTGCCAATGACATAGGCATTTGCGCAACAGCCTTGCAGGCACCTGAATTAACAAAAAATTCGTTTAAAAAAATAGATTCCAGCTTTGTTGTATCATCAGGTACAATAATTGCAAAAATATACTTAGACAGCTTTTTTCCATAAAGCTCCTTCATAAATTCCTTGAAATAATATTGACCCTCAGCAATCTTTTCTGCAAATTGATGATAAAATGGTATATTAGGCACAGGATTTACCGCCGGCATATTAAACGGCTTGAAGCCTTGATTTTCTTTATCCTTAACTAAAATATTATTATTTGTAATAATCATCGGTATGGTCTTTGCCATCTTTTAACCTCCTGCTTAGTCAGCCAAACAAAATAAGGCTTATCCAAAGCTGAGGTACCAATACTTCGTTACGGCACCTCAGCTAACACACTCTATCTTAGTATTTTACTATATAGCCAAATTTAAATCAATATTATCAATAAAATTTTAATTTTTGCAAAATAGGATGAAATGCGGGGAAAATTGTGGTACAATGTAAAAAAACGAGAGGAGCCGGCAATGAGCAACTTTGACGAAATTGACGATATACTTGAAGAAATAAAAAATAAAACAAAATCGGATAATCATATAGAGCCAGACACAAATGACGAATTACAGCAGACATCTCTGCCTGAAACAGCTGCCGAGCCTGAGCCTGAACAAATAAATCTAAATCAGGAGACAGAGGATACAGCTGAGGTGCAGGAGGATGCAGAATTCACCTTTAGTGAGGATGCTGAGGTTCCTGCTGAAGAAATAAAGGAAGAACCCACCGATTTTATAGAAGTCATCGACACCAGTGAGGCTGTTGATGATGATTTACAGCAGGACTATACGCTTATCTCCGACGAGGACAAAAAGCCAAATAAAAAGAAAACTGCGATTATTATTGCAATTGCAGCCATCCTTATTGCCGTGGCTGTTGCTGTAACAATTATAGTTGTTAAGGGAAACACCAAAGAGCCCGAGACAACAACGGCGGCACCATCAACAACTGCTTCTACCACTGCCGCACCTGTGATAATAACCAATCCTTTAACCAATGAGGCAGACTATAATACAAAGGCTGTGGACAAGCGTCCTGTGGCTATTGTGGTAGAAAACGCTTCTCAGGCAAGACCGCAATGGTCGATTGATGACAAAGAAAAATCTCCTGACATTATTGTTGAGGGTGAGGTTGAAGGCGGAGAAACCAGAATGCTCTGGCTTTATGCAGACTACACCAATCTTCCAAAGCAAATCGGTCCTATCCGAAGTGCACGTCCGCCATTTATCAAATTCAGTGAGCTTTTTGATTCTATCTTCATTCACTGGGGTCAGAGCTCCAGCAAGGGTAATTATGTAGGTGCAAATACTGTATTTTCACAGGACAAGGTAGATCACATCAATCAAATGGCGTTCAGTGACACTGTCGGCTTATATGCAAGAGATCATTCAAGAAATGTAGCTACCGAGCATACCGGTATACTGTATGGTGACAAGGTACCTGCTGCTATTGAAAAGGAAGGCTTCAGAACAGATGCCAATGAAAAAAATTACACGAAATTCAGCTTCAACAGCAAAGATACTGCTGTGGGCAAAACGGAATGCAACACTCTTGTTCTGACCTTCTCAAGCCGTACAAAGACAAGAGATTGGACATATAACAGCGAGGACAAAACCTATCATACAAGCGACTTTTCATCAAGCAACGGCTCCTCTGACGTAAGCAGAAAGAATCTGTTAATTCTCTTTGACAATACAGAATATGTTGTAAAAGAGAATTATAAAAACAGCGGAAGGGGCGAAACCTACTGCGACTATAAGCTGTCCGGAGGTACCGGAAAGCTGGCAAGTCTTGGTACAGTTACAGATATCAATTGGAGTGTTAAGGATGGTGTTCTTGTAATCACAGACAATGAAGGCAAGACCATCAGCTTAAATTCGGGCAAAACCTGGATTGGCTATGCATCCGCAAACCACGAGGGTACTGCTGTAATCGGCTAGTCAGCCCAATATTCTAAACCACAAAAAAGACGATACGCAAAGCACTTCGCTCGTGTATCGTCTTTTGTTATTATACATATTTAACTGTATTATATTCCTTACCATTTCTGTAATAAACTCTGGGTACTCGAAGTGCAACTCTGCAAGGAAGCTCATAGTTAAAGGAATGGGCATTATTTGAAACTTCCTCCATAGAAAGCTGTGCATCGCCGTCTCTGCCGATTAAAGTAACCTCATCCTCAACCTTAACATCGGGTATATCTGTAACATCCACCATAAACTGATCCATACAGACCCTGCCGAGGATATCCGCATATTTTCCATTAATGATAACCTTGCCAATGTTGCTGAGGCATCTCGGATAACCGTCTGCATAGCCAACAGGTATCGTGGCAACCACCGTTTCCTTTTTAGTAACATAGGTTCCGCCGTAGGAGATTTCTCTGCCTGCTTCAAGGGTTTTGATGTGACTTACATGGGTTTTCCATTCCATTGCAGGCTTAATATCTATTAATGACGGGTCAACATCCGCTGAGGGATAAAGTCCATATGTAATGATACCTGATCTGACCATATCAAAGCCTTCATCAAAAACCATAATTCCGGCAGAATTGTTTAAATGCTTAATGGGAATATGGATATTCCTATCCTCCAGCATTTGCGCAAACTTTACAAAGCTTTCACGCTGATGAACAGCCTTTGACAAATCAGCCTCATCGGCAGTTGCAAAATGAGAAAACATACCCTCTGCAATCAAATTCGGCAGCCGGCAGATTTGCTTGCAGATATCTGCATTCTCCTCATTAACCTGAAAACCAATTCGGCTCATACCTGTATCAACACAAAAATGAAACGGTATCTCTTTCCCCTGCTTTACTGCCTCTGCTGAAAGCGCCTTTGCATCCTCCATTGTAAAAATAGGAACACGCAAATTGTATTTTACCACCCTGTCATACTCATATGCAGACACTCTGCTAAGTACAATAATTTTATTATCAATGCCGGCATCCACAAGCTCCATAGCCTCATCAACACAGGCAACTCCAAAAAAATCACATTTATCTTTAAGTAGCTTTCCAATCTCAACCGCACCATGACCATAGGCATTCGCCTTTACCACAGCCAGCAGCATGGATTTGCTATCAAGCTTTTTTAACACATTGTCAATGTTATATTCAATTGCATCTAAATCAATTTTTACATAAGTTCGTCTATACATATCATGCCTCAAAAAAATATATCCGCAAAACCTGTTGCGCATAACCGTCTTTATACAAACATTACGGCTATGCATTTTGGGCAGGTCCGGATTTCTATTGATTGCCTACACATTATTTTAATACTATGCAGTAAAAAAGTAAAGTATGTTTAAAAAAATATATAAAAAGAAAGAAGGTCGCAACTGCATTTGCGACCTTCCCCTCTCTGTTATTACAAACTATGGAGGACCATGAATTCTCTGTGGTGCGGCCCACTTAAATTCATTTATATTATAGTTAATATTGCACAGTATGTCAAGCCAATTGATGAAATTTTTTATATATTTTGTCAAATCAAATAAAATTATGCGCATAAGCATCGCTTATTTTCTTATTTATTGGTAAAACTTACTATAAATACATATTTGCTATACTTTTTGTGAACAAGAATGTTTTAGATTTTAAAGTTTATTGAATAATTGGTGAAAATTAATCATTGACAATAAATTGAATTGTGATTATAATGATATCAAATAGTATCAATTGGTATCAGTGGAGATATAAAAGTGGATGCAATAAAGTTTTCTAAAATGCTTTCGGATAAGCATATAATAAATCTGAAAAAGTTAAAATATAAATATCCAGATGATTTTGATGATTTTATCTCTGTGCTGAAATCTTCATATTATAATCTGTTGCCTATAAATGATTTTAAAGGTGATAATTTAGTTTATCTAAATTCCTGCACAGGTGTAAATTTAGATGCTGTGAAGTTGTTATATACAGCCCAAAACTCTGCTTATGGCACAAAGGCTTTGGAGAAAGAAATTATTGCAACATCTGCTATTGAAAGTATTGACTTCAGCAGAGATAGTGTGCGCAAAATTATGAAAGGCTTTGCACCAAAGGACGAGGAAGAAAACAGAATCTTTGGTTTAAAACAGGGGTTTGAATTTATCAGCGATAAAAACAATCAAATCACAGAAGAAAATATTTATAAATTATATATGATGACGATTGGTAATTTTCTTGATGATGAGGATAAATTGAAGCAGGGTAATTATTATCGTCACGATGAAGTTTTTGTTATGGGGCAAGGAATTGAACATAATGGTATTGACTATAAAAAACTACCTGAATATATGAAATCTTTTGTTGCATTTGCAAATGAAAAGGATAGAATAAACGACTTATTAAAAGCGACAATACTTCATTTTTATATTGCGTATCTGCACCCGTATTTTGACGGAAACGGTCGAATAGCTCGTCTTATCCATATGTGGTTTTTGATTCAGAAAGGATATGAGTCAACACTGTTTGTTCCGTTTTCAAGTTATATTGAAAAAAGCAGAAAAAAGTATTATGATGCTTACACCTTAATTGAAGATAATTATAACTTGTCAGGGATAATAGATATAACACCATTCTTGTTGTATTTTATTCAGAATGTCTACGAAAAAATGACAGATGATGCAATCCAAACAGATACACTTGAAATATACAATTCTGCACTTGCAGCAGGCAAAATAACAGAGAAAGAAGCAAAACTTTGGAGTTTTGTTCTATCGGCTTATGCGGGTGATACTTTCACAACAAAACAGCTTGAAAAGGACTTTGGCGATGCTGCATTTGCAACTGTGCGCAGTTTTGTTTTGAAGTTTACGGATTTAGATTTATTAAATGCACAGAAGATGAAAAATAAAACCTTATACAGTGTAAAGAAGAATTAGAAGAAAGCGTTGAGATTTCAAAACCTCAACGCTTTTGTTATGGTGTTTATACAGCTATATAGGATTCGTATGTAATCGGTAAATTGTGTCCGTTTATGGTTCGAATTTCTTGGTTAAATGCACAGTTAATATAGGACTTCAAATAAATATTATTCTTTCAAAAAAGGTAACACATTTTTATCACAGTTTACGGAAACAATATTTGTTAAGTCTGAATTTTTGTACTATTCCTATAGAGCAAATTGACTATGAACAAATGTTCGTATAAGATAATAGTTGTCCACTCAGTAATTCAATTTGAAAGAAGGGCAGCAAATGACAATTAACGAATTGGCTTGCGAATACAATAAGCAATACAGGATTTTATGTGCAAAAATGGACGGGCTCAAACCATTGCTTTGCATATATACCGGAAATGATCTTGCCTTGCTCAGAAGAAGAATACGAACATATTACGAAATGGCTTGTGAATGCAAAAGAGTTTCCTCTTTGCTTTCCCACTATTACGAGGAGGATTTGTAAAAAAATCACACAAAACAAATTATATTACCATCAAAATTTGCAAAGGACATAATTTTGAAATGGCTGTAAATCACATCACGCCTTGTCCGGCTACAACAGGGAAATGTCGTGATTTAATTATTTGTAGCCGGAAAGGCTATGTGAATTAAAATGATTAATTTTGTAGAAGAATATATGGCGCCCCATAACGATACTATATTTGAGGACGATTTTGACGAACAAAAAATCACCTTAAAGGCAATATCAAAAACACTGCCGATTATTATAGAAAACGAACTGACTGCCAAGCAGCGCCAGTGCCTGAAGCTATTTTATATGCAGGGTAAGACCCAGCCGGAGATTGCACGGGAGCTGAAGCTGTCACAGCCCACAGTATGCAGACATATAAAGGTTGCAAAGGATATCGCAAATAAATATCTGAGCTATTGTCTGTACACCGTAAAAACAGCAAATGAGCAGTGGCTAAAGCTGCAATAGCCACTGCCCTATATCACAACAGATACGGCGAAAGCTATTTTATAGAATAGTGCAACTATCCACTATCGCTAACTGTTGAAAAATAAAACGCACCTCTTTATCATATGAGATGCGTTTTATTTTGTTCTTTTATTATAATGCAATTAAGGCAATTATAAATAAAATTCCGTATATTACAGGCTGATGTCCCAGATACACCCAAAGGCTGTTTCTGCCCACAAAGCTCAGAAAGCTGCTGCGTTTTTTATACATTGCAGACGGCAGCTTATCCTCTGCAGCATTTTTACCAACAAAGGCACCGAACAAAAACATAAATATCCATGGCAAAATCGGGAAATAATCTGCACTATAAAAAGTGGCTGAATGGAGTCCCAAGGGTGCTAAAAGATCATACTGATATAAACTTTGCGGCAACTTAATCAAACCAAAGCAAAGCGTTCCTCCGTCAATGCCGTAGAGGAAAAAGAAGAATATCAAGGCAAGGACTGCACCGATTCTGTAATCTATTTTTTTTATAATCGGCATGAACAGCCCCGTAATAATCATACAAATACCCAGACAGTGGAGAATGCCGAAATATATTTCTGCTCCCTGAAACTGAAACAAGGGCATTATAACAGCTGTGGCAAGGGTGATAATTCCTGCACAAATCAACACCAGCAGTCCCCTTTTGGCAGCATTGCGTGACAGCCTTGTGCAAATACCTGATATCA
Organism: Clostridium sp.; assembly: GCA_023663865.1. GTDB lineage: Bacteria > Bacillota > Clostridia > Oscillospirales > Acutalibacteraceae > Eubacterium_R. The sequence goes on along the minus strand of JAMPGU010000003.1, from coordinate 122,857 downwards.
CAATAAATATAGCCCAAAAAATCGGCTGCACCAGACACAGGGCATCAAACACTTTATATCCCCAACTGAGACCAAGCAAATCACCTATATCCAAAAATGTATGATGCACAATCATACAGAGAATTGCAAAGCCCCGAATTTCATCAAGCATATGAATTCTTTTTCTTTTTTCCGTCAAGCCACCAGCCCCTATTCATTACCTATATTATACTATATTGTACCACAACTCTTTTATGTTGTATATAATAAAAAAATATGATATAATAGACTGAATATGAATAATAGAACAAATGTTGAGAATTTATTCAGGTGATGTTATGAAGGAATTTATATCAGCTCTAAAAGGAGAGGCCGTTGCAATGGTAAATAACACCAACTGTGCCTCTGCCGTAAAATCAGGTTCCCTGCAGGTATTTGCAACGCCTATGATGATTGCGCTTATGGAGGAAGCAACCTGCTATGCGGTATCCCCCTTGCTTGAGGAGAATGAAACGACAGTCGGTACAAAAATATCTGTAACCCATGATAAGGCAAGCGGTATCGGCACTGTAATCACTGCCTCTGCCATACTGGAAGAGGTTGATGGCAGGAAGCTCATTTTCTCTGTAAGTGCCAAGGATAATAACGGAAATATTATCGGCAAAGGAGAAATTGAACGATTTGTCGTTTTAAAAGATAAATTTATGAAGAGGGTTAATAAGTAATGAGATATAATGCCGCTATTTTTGATTTTGATGGTACGATATGCGATACCGGCGAAGGCATCTTAAAATGTGCAAAATATGCACTGGATGCCTTTGGCTACAGCACACCTGAGGACTATCACCAGCTTACCTGCTTTATCGGTCCGCCCCTGCTTGTTACATTTCAGGAGGAATATGGCGCTGATGCAGCACAGGCAGAGGAGCTTGTAAAAAAATTCCGTGAAAGATATACCAATATCGGATTATATGAAAGCCAGCTGTATTCCGGCATAAAGGAGCTTTTGGCACGTCTGAAGCAAAGTGGCATCAAGCTGGGTATAGCCTCCTCAAAGCCACAGGAATATGTGGAAGAGCTTTTAGAAAAATTCAATGTAAAAAAATACTTCGACTCCATTTGCGGTGTCAGCTTTTCGGCTGACTGTGAACCAAAATCAAGCATAATTACAAGATGTCAGAATGCGCTTGGCTGTCAGGGAAACGAAACCCTTATGATTGGCGACAGAAAATATGATATTGACGGCGCAAAGGCAAATATCATTGACAGCGTAGGCGTATTATGGGGCTACGGCAATCGGTTTGAATTTATCGAGGCGGGCGCAAAATTTATTGCCGAAAAGGTTGACGATATAGAGTCTATTGCACTTGGCTTTTTTGAGCAGACAGAGGAAGTGCAGGGAATATTCAACGGCAATATCATAACGGTTCATCAAGACAAAATAACGCTTATTGACGGCACAGAGGCTAACCGTGAGGTTGTTGACCATCCGGGCGGTGTTGCGGTTGTCGGCATTACGGATGATAATGAAATCCTGCTTGTAAGGCAGTTCAGATATCCATACAGAGAAACCATATATGAAATCCCTGCCGGCAAGCTGGAACGAGGAGAGGACCCGAGAGAAGCAGGAATCAGAGAATTCAGCGAGGAATGCGGTGCTGCTGCAGAAATCTTTGAATCCCTTGGTGAAATTTATCCTACCCCCGGCTACTGCAGTGAGATTATAAGATTATTTTATGCCAAGGGGTTAACCTATGGCGAACAGCATCTTGATGATGACGAGTATCTGGATGTAATCAAAATGCCGCTGGAGGTCTGCGTACGCAAAATAATGAGCGGTGAAATTAAGGATGCAAAAACAATTGTAGGCATCCTGAAGCTAAAGGAACTTATGAACTTATGATGACATATTTAGACAATTCTGCCACAACAAAGCCCTGCAAAAAATGCGTTGACGCTGTAAACCGTATGCTTACAGAAAATTGGGGCAATCCATCTAGCCTGCATAATCTCGGCATTCATGCTATGAAAGAGGTTATACTCGCAAGGACTGCGATAGCTGAAAGCATTGGCGCAGACAGAGAGGAAATCGTTTTTACCTCCGGCGGAACTGAGGCAAATAATCTGGCTGTATTCGGTGCGGTCAAGGCAAGAAAACGAAGCGGAAATAAAATCGTAACCACAGCCATAGAGCACGAAAGTGTTCTGCAATCCATTCAGGAGCTTGAAAAGCAGGGCTATGAGGTAACCTATCTCCAGCCCGATATGTATGGAAACATAAGCGAAAAACAGCTATACGACGCCATTGATGATAAAACCATTCTTGTTTCAATGATGTATATTAATAACGAGGTTGGCTCTGTTATGCCTGTTGACAAAATCAGCAGAGCAGTTAAGCGGGCAAATTCACCTGCGCTTATACATATCGACTGCGTTCAGGCTTATGGAAAAATCAATATCAACGCAAAAAAGCTGGGTGCAGATTTATTAACCATTTCTGCCCATAAAATTCACGGACCTAAAGGCATCGGTGCATTATACATCAACAAGTCCGCAAATCTGACCAATCAAAATTTTGCAAGAGTTTTCGGCGGAGAGCAGGAGCGCAAGCTTCGTCCCGGAACAGAAAGTGCGCCGTTAATTGCAGGCTTTGCCGCCGCTGTAAGCGAGATAGACCTGTCACCGGCACAGAAGAATAAAATTCTTGACCTTAATGCCTATGCAAAATCAAGGCTCAGCACCATTGAGGGAATAACCTTCAACAGCGGTGATAACGCATCGCCCTACATCATCAATATTTATGTACCAACCTTTATGCGCAGTCAAACCATACTGCAGGAGCTGTCGTCAAATTACGACATATATGTCAGCAACGGATCTGCCTGTGCCAAGGGAAAGAAGAGCCATGTGCTGAGTGCCATGCAGCTAAGTAACGAAATACTGGATAAAAGCATAAGAATAAGCTTTTCCAAAAATAATACAAAAGAGGATGTGGATGCACTGGTAAGTGCACTTGAAGATTTGATAGAAAAGCATCCCGGATAGGAACAGACAAATGAAAGAAATTATACTTGTAAAAAACGGTGAGCTTGCGTTAAAGGGACTTAACAGAAATTCCTTTGAGGATAAACTCATTAAAAATATTAAGGGAAGAATTCGAGATTTAGGCAGCTTTGAATTCACAAAAAGCCAGTCAACCATTATGGTTGACCCCATTGATGAGGTGGATCTGGATGACGCTGTACAGCGTATTTCAAAGGTTTTTGGCATAGCAGCACTTTCACGTGCCTGCGTATGTGAAAAGGATTTTGAAGATATCAAGGCTACGGCTGTCAGCTACCTTGAGGAACAGCTTGAGGACGCCAAAACCTTTAAGGTTGAGGCAAAGCGCAGTGACAAGAAATTTCCTATGAAATCTCCTGAAATATGCAGAGAGCTGGGTGGATTTTTACTTTCGAAGTTTAATCACCTTAAAGTTGATGTTCACAATCCCGATGTCATTGTAACCGTTGAGGTAAGAGATAAGTATGCCTTTGTACGCGGAAATAATATTAAAGGTGCCGGCGGTATGCCTACCGGCACAAGCGGCAGAGCAGGAATACTGATAAGCGGAGGCATCGACTCACCTGTTGCAGCATATATGATGGCAAAGAGAGGAATTGAGCTTTGTGCAATACACTTTGCATCCCCTCCATACACATCTGAGCTTGCTGAAATGAAGGTGATGGAGCTGCTTAAAAAAGTTGCAAAATATGCAGGTGTCATCACAACCTATGTAGTACCCTTTACAAAAATTCAGGAGGCAATACGTGACCTTTGCCCTGAGGAATATTTCACGATCATTATGAGAAGAATTATGATGATGATTAGTGAACGTATGGCAAAGGAGCAAAACTGTTCAGCACTGATTACAGGTGAAAGCGTAGGTCAAGTTGCAAGCCAGACGATGTACGCCCTGGGCTGTACAGACTGTGCTGTAACTATGCCGGTGTTCAGACCATGTATTGGTATGGACAAGGAGGAAATCATTGCTGTATCAAGAAAAATTGATACCTTTGAAACCTCTATTCAGCCATATGAGGACTGCTGCACCGTATTCACACCTAAGCACCCTAAAACCAAGCCGCACCTTGACGATGTGCTTAAAGCAGAAAGTCATATTGAAAATCTTGAAGCGCTTATCAATGACGCTATAGAAAATGCCAAAAAGGTGATTATCAGATAATGAGCAACAATAATAATGATGATATTGAAAAGCTATTAGAGGAATACAGAGCGCAAAGGAAGGCTAAAGAAAGAAATGAAATTCAGCCTATAGAGCCTCCTAAGCCTAACAGAACTCTTATAGACTTTTCTAAACCGGAACCGCCTCGGGAACACACCGACAATGCCATAACCTCAGAAAACGAGCAGGCAGACAGTAGTAAAAAAGAAACCGCTTCAAAACAAAAAAAGAAAAAGGCGCCCAAGAAAACGTCGGAAGAAAAAGCACAAGCGAAAGCAGCGGCTAAAGAGAAGCGAAAAAAAACTGCCAAAACGGTTAAAAAGATTGTATGCAGTAAAAAATTCTACATTCCGCTGATTGCTATTATTTTAGCAGCTGCTGCCATATTGATAAGCATTTCAGCTGTATCCAACGCGAAAACTGCCTATTTGAAGCCGTATCAGGAAAAATACCCTGATGTCAATTTCCCTGTGGGAATCTTGGAGCAATACTGCGATGACTATGGTGAAAACCCGAATTTGTCAGGATATATAAAAATAAATGCACTGGGCGAAGAGCTTGCTCTGTCTGAGAAGGATACTGCACCCATTACTGACGGTGCAAGCCGTTATAACTATGTTGTGTATATGGATACACAGGAGCTGGAGCAATATTACAGCACAGCAGAGGCATATAACAACGCAAATAAGGAAATTCATTTTTCTGATTTGTTTAACGATTACACCTTCCAGGTAGTCGGTGCCTTTTATACAAATACCAAAGCCAAAGACGACGGCGGCTATATATTCCCTTACAACGTAACAGAGCAAATGACCCAGCGCAGTGCAGACCAGTTTTTAGACAGAATGAACACGCGTATAAGATACGATGTCAGCGGCGGAAAGCTGACACGTCAGGATTTGCTTCTGACTATATCCTGCCCTACAGATTACAAAAAGGATTATAGATTTATCATCGTATGCAAGCTGGTGGATCAGATTGACACCACTTTGACTGCGGAAGATAAAGCCAAGCTGCGTCTCACCCAGTCCGAGTATGACGAACTGGACAAAACAAACCCATATAGATTTTCAGGTCATTGGTATCCTGAAATCAAGATAACCGATAAGCAGGGTAATGAGACCACTGTAAAAAAGACGATTAAGGATTACGAATAAATATATTCATCAAAAAAAGAGTTGCCTCTTCAACAGAAGCAACTCTTTATATTTTTATTACAATTATTTATTAAGGTCAGCCTTAACTCTTGCAAGCTCTTGTGAAAGCTCTTCAGGAAGAGTATCGTCAAACTTAGCATAAAGCTCTTCAACGCCTTTAAGCTCTTCTTCCCAAGCAGCCTTATCAACATCAAGAATCTTTTCAAGATCCTCTTCTGTCATATCGAGACCCTCAAGGTTAATGTCCTTAGCATATGGAAGATAACCAATAGCTGTCTCCTGAGCGTCAACCTTGTCATCACAACGGTCGATAATCCAATCAAGTACACGAAGGTTATCACCAAAGCCAGGCCATAAGAAGTGACCCTCGTCATCCTTACGGAACCAGTTTACATTAAAGATTTTTGGAGCCTTATCAGGATCAAGAGTTTCACCAATCTCAATCCAGTGCTTCCAGTAGTCACCCATGTTGTAACCGCAGAAAGGAAGCATAGCCATTGGGTCACGGCGAACAACACCAACTGCACCTGTTGCTGCAGCAGTTGTCTCTGAACCCATAATAGAACCAACAAATACACCGTTGTTCCAGCTCTTTGACTGATATACAAGCGGAGTCAGCTTAGCACGTCTGCCGCCGAATACAAAAGCAGAAATCGGAACACCCTGTGGATTTTCGAACTCGCTTGAAATACAAGGACAGTTCTTTGCAGGAGATGTAAATCTTGAGTTTGGATGTGCGCCCTTGCTGTCGCTCTCTGCGCCATTCCAAGGATTGCCCTTCCAGTCGATTGCATTTGTAGGCGGATTCTTGTCGAGGTCCTCCCACCAAACAGTATTATTGTCAAGATTATGACAAACGTTTGTGAAGATTGTGCCCTGCATTGTAGACTTCAATGCGTTTGGATTTGACTTCATATTTGTACCCGGAGCAACACCGAAGAAACCATTCTCAGGGTTGATAGCATAAAGACGTCCGTCCGGACCCTTCTTAATCCAGGAAATATCATCACCAACACACCATACCTTATAGCCCTTCTTCTGATATCCCTCAGGTGGAATAAGCATAGCAAGGTTTGTTTTACCGCAAGCTGATGGGAATGCAGCACAGATATACTTTGTCTCTCCGTCCGGCTTCTGAAGACCGAGGATAAGCATATGCTCAGCCTGCCAGCCCTCGTTCTTACCAAGATAAGAAGCGATACGAAGTGCAAAGCACTTTTTACCAAGAAGTACGTTTCCGCCGTAAGCAGAGTTAACAGAAATAATGGTGTTATCCTCAGGGAACTGGCAAATCCATCTCTTCTCAGGATCAACATCGCACTTGCAGTGCATACCGCGTACCCAGTCATCGCTGTCACCAAGGCAGTCAAGTACAGCCTTGCCGACTCTTGTCATAATATTCATATTGAGAACTACGTAAATAGAATCTGTAATCTCAATACCAATCTTTGAAAGCGGTGAGCCAACAGGACCCATTGAATATGGAATAATGTACATTGTTCTGCCTTCATATGAACCAGCCGCAATGTCATAAAGCATTTTGTAGCATTCCTGTGGATCCATCCAGTGGTTTGTAGGACCTGCGTCCTTCTCATTCTTAGAACAGATAAGAGTTCTGTCCTCTACACGAGCAACGTCGTTCTCTGCTGTTCTGTGAAGATAGCAGTCTGGAAGAAGCTCTTCGTTAAGCTTAATCATTTCGCCTGTCTCTACTGCCTCAGCCTTCAGAGCATCAATCTGCTCCTTAGAGCCATCAATCCAAACAATGTTGGATGGCTTGAGAAGCTCAACCTTTTCGTCAAGCCAAGCAAGTAATGATTTATTAGTTGTAAGATTTGTCTCCATTACTTTATTCTCCTTTATATAGTTTGCAATGTAATAAATAAAACTATCTCACGATAATTTCACATATAGATTATACCAAATAATAGTAAAATTTCAATAGTACAAAATAAAATTCATTAAAATGCTACAATAAAATGAACTATAGCAAATTACTTTTGTAGCTTTTATCAATAGGCATTGTGGCATATGCATTTAAACTTTCGTCAGCGGTATTGTTCTGTATAAACTCATAGTAACCCTGAGATGCAATCATAGCAGCATTATCACCGCAATACCTCAGCTCAGGCAAATAAAGTTTCCAATTATGCGCACTGCACATTTTCTCTGCCTCAGCCCTTAATTTAGAATTGGCGGAAACACCGCCGGCGATTACAATTTTATTATAGCCTTTTTCCACTGCTACCTTTTCCAAATTTGTAATCAGGCAGTTAACCACACTCTTTTGAAAGGACGCTGCAAGGCTCGGTATGTCGATATCCTCACCCTTTTGCTGTGCATTATGAACGGTATTAATAACTGCCGTTTTCAGTCCGCTGAAAGAAAAATCATATGGACTGCCTGTCACCCTCGGCTTAGGGAAGGTGTATTTATTTTCATCACCTGTACCGCTGATTTTATCTATACTTACACCGCCGGGATAGGCAAGCCCCATTGTTCTGCCGGCCTTATCCAGTGCTTCACCTGCTGCATCATCACGGGTTTTGCCTATAATTTCAAAATCCGTATAGCTGTTAACGGCAACGATATGCGAATGTCCGCCGCTGACAATCAAGCAGAGAAACGGCGGCGCAGCATCACTTGAAATATAGTTTGATGCAATATGACCCCGGATATGATGCACCGGCACTAACGGCGTATTGGTTGCCAGGGCAAGACCCTTTGCAAAATTAACACCCACCAGCAATGCACCGATAAGCCCGGGAGCATATGTAACTGCAACTGCATCTATATCCTCCATGGTACAGCCGGCAGCATCAAGTGCCTCCTCAACCACTGCACTTATGCTCTCGGCATGACGGCGCGACGCAATCTCAGGCACTACGCCGCCGTATAGCTTATGCTCCTCTAAAGAGGTTGCGATTACATTTGACAAAACATTTCGTCCATCCTCCACAACTGCACAGGCAGTTTCATCACAGCTGGACTCAATTCCAAGTATCTTCATAATTCGTATTCCTTATATATCATTTGTTGTTTCAATTTCAATCACTTCAATATTGTAATTATCAATGATGTCCTGTATTTTTTCTTCTGTAGTTCCATTTTCACTGATAGCTCCAAGCTCATAATAATGCCCGTTTTTATCGCCAAGGGCGTAAGCATGACTGTCATACGCAACGACTGAATTGGAATTATCCATATAGCCCTTGACCTTGTACAATACAGCATCATCATAATTTACCGTATAAACCATCAGGTTTCTTTCGTTGCAAAAACGAGCATAACCATCAAAAAATCCAATATCATCCGCAGCTGCCATATACGATGCAGCAAAAGCAATTATGATAAATATTATACCTGCACCAATAATTGCCGCCTTTTTATGCGAGCCCACAAATTCCGTCTTTTCACTCTCATATTTTTCAGCCGCACGCTTTTGATTATTTTCAGGCATAATTTTCAGCAAAATGGCTTTCTTTACAAGCAAAATAATGCCGACACTCAGACTGAAGCCTGAAAACAGGCACATTTCAATTCTTCTAAAGTTCATTGAAATTGGCTTGTCTGCAATAGGTAAAACGCTTTTCGGAATGTACGCACCCTTATATATAACGTTGTGTGCGACAACCGCGACTGCAATTGCGGCAGCAAAGCAAATAACAACAATAACAAAATTTATAATAAAGCCTGCTTTTCCATACTGCTTTTCAAAATTTTTCTTTTCCTTACTGCTTTGCAGTTCAAGGGTATTTCCGTTTTCAAGATAAGCCAGCAAACGCTTTTCATAAATGGTATCCAGCTCGCCCTTGCTGTTTCGCTTCCGGAGTTTTTTCAAAAGATTCTTTGCGTCTAGATCTGCTGAAAGTGTACAAATCGGCTGACTCCAATCAAACCGCATTATATCGTCTGTCTCTGTTTTCCAGGAATCATCACCGTTAACGGCAGTTAAATCCTGCTCAAAATTCATTTTCAGCTGCTGAAAATTATTTTCATTTGCAGCGTGCTCTATATCGGAAATATATCTTTCAATCACCTTGACAATGTTATTTAATGAAAGCTTCATTTCCTCATTTGTATTGCAGTTCTCAAAATAATATTGCTCAAAATCATTTATATCAAACAAATTGAATATATCATAGATACCGTACTCATATTCGCAATCATTGTAAATGAATTTCACATCAACATAATCTGCCGCAAGAAAAGACATTGGACTGTATAATACCTTTGCCTTAAATTTGCCATAATCTATCATTGAGAAGAAAATATATTCTCCGTCATCCGTACAAACATCGCTGTACACGGCACTTTTGGCAAAAACACTTCTTGAAACATATTCATTCAAAAAACGCTTCATTGTTGCTATCAATCTTTTTTGATTGTCGTCCAGCTTAATTTCATTCTTCTTTTTCATATTCTTATCCATCTTCATTACTGCATAGTATATTTTTCACTCAGTGCATCTTCATTTTGAACAGATGCAATATTTACATCGTGAGCTTCAAGCAGAGCAAGGAGCTTGCTGTTAAATTCCGCATCCTTTATTTTGCCGACAGGAACACAGCTGTCTCCGTAAATGAGTTCATAATACGGATGTTCATAATCTGTATACTGCTCACTATCGCTGTCGTAATATTGCTCTACCCTATATACGGTAACAGCCTCATATTCCACAGCTTCGCTTAATCCTAAGGAGTGATTCACAATGACACAGTCATCGGAAAAACCAATGTTTGATACAGCAAAAGCAATAAAAATAAGAAATGCAAACATACCGCAAACCGGACCGGCTGTCTTTTGTCCGAATCTTTTTATTTTGTTCTCGTCGTAATTATTTTCAATTTTTATTTTTACATACTCCTTCGCTTCTTCGGGGCATAGCTTTACGATTATTTTTCTTGCGAAAAAAGCAGAAACCGTATACCACAAAAAAACTGCAGATACAGCCAAGAATATATAAGTATAGGTGGGTGTATAAACCATACAGCCCTTAAACACAAGCATATGATTGATAAGGTAAACAGCCAGTGTAAGTGCAATGGATATCAAAAAAATCACACCATATACAGTCCGCGAATATTTCCAGTAAAGCTTTTCGTATCTGTCGGTTACATCCACGTCTGCCTCAATTTCATAACCTGCCCTCAAGTACGCAAGATAGCGCTTGTCTGCCGTAATCAGCAAGCCCTTTTTTTCACGCTTTTCAAGCTCTTTAATCAGCTTCGCTCTGTCCTTGTCACTCTTTGTTTTAGTCAGCCTTTCCCTTAATTTTACCTCACGCAAAATATCCCGCAGCTTTACTGAAGCAGAATCCGCAATTTTCTGATCCTCCTCAAACATTTCGCAAAGCCTTTTCAGGTTATCCGCTTCACCGGCTTTTTTCAGTTCATAGTGATATTTTTGAATAACATCAAGTATATTGTCAACGGCTCTTTTAACGCTTGCCTGATCAAAGCAGTCAAAATAGCAGTACGCTTTAAAATCCATAACATCAAAAAGGTTGAAAATATCATCTATCGAAAAATGATGCTCGCAGTTTTCATATACGATTTCAAATGTCACATCAACCAATTTGCTATCCATAGCATCGTAGATAAGCAGGGCTTTATATCCGCCGCAGTCAACCATACTGTTCAGGGTGTAACCTGTGTCGGTCTCCTCGTCCTTTTTCTCCTCAAAGCTCACGAAATCAGCAATACGCCTTGCCGCAACCTGCTCACGCAGATATTTTTTTACAAAATCAAAATTTCGTCTTTGAAGATTCGTCATCTTTTCTTTAGCCATATTTTCACCTCCTGATATAGAGTCTTATCATTCGCTCTGTTCCTTCATTTTCTTTGTCATAATCACTGCATTTTCGGTTGGGTTGGTGTAGTAGTTTTTGCGAAGGCCAACACGCTCAAAGCCGAAAAATTCATAAAGCCTGATTGCAGGCGTGTTATGCTCCCGCACATCAAGAAAAACCGCATCAAGAGGATTGGATGAAAAGCACGTATCAAGCAGTGCCTTGCCAATACCCAACCGCCTATAGCTCGGCAGAACCGCAACACGCATTATGTCTCCCTCACCTGCTGCCAGCTGCATACTCATATAGCCTGCAGGCTGACCGTCAGCATAGGCAATATTAAAATAATTGCTGTCATTTTCTATAGAGTCACTTATGCTCCGCTCTGTCCACGGTGTTGCAAAGCAGGCTTGCTCTATCCGGAAAATATCAGCTGTATTCTCTTTTTTTGCTTTAATAATTTTAATGTTCATATATATTTCCGTGTATTGTATATTGTTTATCTGCGATAAACAATAATAGTGAAAAGTGAAGAATGAATAATGAAAAATTGAGGGTGCTACGCACAGCCATTATATAATTGCCGTCTGCAAGACCCTTAATTATTCATTTTTCATTATTAATAATACATTTCATTAATGTGCGTCAAACCAAGTGTCACCGATTGCACCGTCTGCTCTTAACAAAACCTTCATTTTGCAGGCATTTTCCATTTCCTCTGTAACAATTTGCAACGCTTTTTCTGCCTCCTCCTGCGGTGCTTCAACAATCAGCTCATCGTGCACCTGCAATATGAGGTGGGCTTTCATATTTTCATCGCGAAGTCTTTTATCAACCTTTACCATCGCAATTTTGATAATATCTGCGGCTGTACCCTGAATCGGCATATTTCTTGCCACACGCTCGCCAAAGGCACACATCATATGATTAGAGGATGCAAGCTCGGGCAGATAACGCTTTCTGTGGAACAAGGTTTCACTGTAGCCCTTGTCCTTGGCAATATCAATCATACGCTTCATATATGCGTCCACACCGCTGTAGGTGGAAAGATAATTGTCAATATACTGCTTCGCTTCTTTATTTGTAACACCAATATCCTTTGCTAAGGAGAATGCACCTATGCCATATACGATACCAAAGTTAACGGCTTTTGCACTGCTGCGCATCTGCTTTGTTACCATTTCAATCGGCATATTAAATACCTGAGAGGCAGTGATTGTGTGAATATCATCGCCGTTATTAAATGCATTTATCATGGTTTCGTCATTTGCCAAGTCACTGAGAACACGCAGCTCAATCTGACTGTAGTCCACGTCAACCAGCTTTTTTCCCTCACCGGCAACAAAGAATTTACGCATCTGTCTGCCAAGCTCGGTGCGGATAGGAATATTCTGCAGATTCGGCTCAAGAGAGCTGATTCTGCCTGTTCTTGTTTCAACCTGATTGAAGCGCGTGTGAATACGTCCGTCCTCCTCAATCACCTTTAGAAGTCCGTCACAATATGTGGACTTCAGCTTTGACATAGAGCGGTATTCCAAAATCTGTGAAATGCAAGGATGCTCATGGATTAAGCTCTCCAGCACCTCGGCATTTGTGGAGTAGCCTGTTTTCGTTTTCTTTTTGCAGGGCAGCTTTAAATCCTCAAAAAGTGCCACACCCAGCTGTTTGGGTGAATTGATATTAAATTCATAGCCAACACTGTCGTAAATACCCGTTGTCAGCTCGTTAATTCTTTCGCCCAGCATTTTGCCGAATTGTGCAATACCGTCTCTGTCTACCTCAAAGCCGGCATATTCCATTTTTGCAAGAACGGCTGACAGCGGAAGCTCAATATCTGTTAAAAGTGCCGTCTCCTCTGCATCCTCTACCAGCTTGTTCATTTTATCAAACAAGGGTTTAACAGCAGCAGCAAGGGATACGGTCATATCCTTCTCCCCCAAGGTGTTTAAAAATTCCGGCACCTTTACGCCGTATTCCAAGCACAAATGCTCTAAGTCATAATTATTGTCACTGGGTCTGAGCAGGTATGCAGAAAGCATAAGGTCTCCGCACACATTTTCCAGCTCAACACCATATTTGCAGGCAAGGCGATGCAGCTCTTTTGTGTTATAGCTGTACTTTTTCGTATCCTTATCTGCAAAGAAATTGCGTACAAAATAGGAATACTCCGGGGTTTCACTTGGCATAACAATGATTTCATCACCGAAGGAAAAATATAAATCCGTGATACTGCCGTCAATGATTACAGGATAAAAATAGGTGTCCTTGCCGCGTACTCTATCCAAAAGATAGTCGGCGTCCACACAGGTTAATCGGCTGATTTCTCTTGGCTTTTCCGCCTCTGCCGTCTCCTCTGCTACGGCGTTGTTTGGGTCAAGATTAAATCTTGGAATTAGTGAAAAAAGCTCAAGTCTTACAAACTGGGACACGGCAGACTGATTATCCGCAGGAGTGTTGACATATTCCTGAACCGCTGTATCTACAGGGGCATCTGTGCGAATTGTACCAAGGTCAAGGGATAAATATGCCTTATCCTTATCCTTCGCCAGCTTCGTTCTGACACCCGGCTTAATTTCAAGCTCGTCAAGATGATCGTAAATATAATCAATGTTATGAAAACGCTGAATTAAATCAAGTGCCGTCTTCGCACCAACGCCGGCAACACCCGGAATATTATCACTGCTGTCACCCTGCAATGCCTTAACCTGAATCAGCTCGGCAGGGGTAACACCATATTCTTCCATAATGGCAGCTTCATCATAAATATCCGTAACTGCCTGACCCATCCTTGTGCGGGCGAGCAGAACCTTAACACCGCCGTGCGCCAGCTGCAGAGAGTCTCTGTCTCCCGTGGCAATAAAGCATTCGTCACCGTTTTTTCGGCAAATTTCTGCAAGAGTGCCGAGAATATCGTCTGCCTCCCAGCCTTCCTGCTCTAAGGTTTTTATGCCGAGACTTTTTAACAGTTCCTTTAACACAGGCATCTGCGCACGAAGCTCGTCGGGCATACCGTGACGGCCTGCCTTGTACGCATCATACATGCTGTGCCTAAAAGTGGGCGCGTGAACATCAAAGGCTACCGCTACAGCATCCGGATTGCATATATCCTTTAACTTCAGCAAAATTGTAAGAAAACCGTAAACCGCATTTGTATATTCACCCTTTTTTGTGGTTAAAAGCTTAATGCCGTAAAAGGCACGATTCACAATACTGTTACCATCGAGAACTAATAATTTCATAACACTGCTCCAAATAAATAATTGTTAATATTATACCATATTTTATATATCTTTACAACAAAAAAGCTGAGGTGCTCCAACGGCATCTCAGCTAAAACAATATCCCGGTATTTCAATGCTTTATAAAACAAAAATACCCCAGGCTAAAACGCACAAGGGTATTTTCGTTAAAAAGGTAGAATTTGTAATAACTGTTTCAACATAGGTCTGCTATATCTAAGTCTCAGCACCGTATGACGATAGGAAAACAGCCAAAGCCCATCGGTTTTTGTATCATAATTTGTTTGGAGGAATGCAGTACTTATTACAAATCGAGTAAGGCTGTAGCTGCACTGTCCAAGAAAATAATGACCTATCCATCAGCATAATTAACATATACTATGTTATAAATCATAACATATAATTCGTTTATTGTCAATACTATAATTATGATGAGGTGATTATATGGACAATAAGCTGGTTATACAAAAGAAGCCGTTAAAAGGTGATGACAATCACAAGACCTTCTCCATAAGAATTAAGGCGGATACCGCCGACAAACTCGACCAGCTGGCAAGCAAAACCCAGCGTACCAGAAATGAATTGATTAATATTATGCTCGATTTTGCTATAGATAATTGTGAAATCGACGAAAGCTGATATTCATTAAAAATTTCATTAATCACATAATCTTAACAATGTCTAACGTATTCATTATGTAATGCATTAGTCTATCTATCAACCCCCAGAATAATATATTATCTAATTGAAACATTAGGTAATGAGGTGTTATTAATGATTAGACTTCGCGCATTAGATATTTTAAAGGAACAGGGCAGAACAAAATATTGGCTGTATAAGCAGCTGGGTATGAGCTATCAGAATTTCAATAAAATGGTGAGCAACGAAACAAAATCCATCCGATATGAAAATATCGAAATTATGTGCAATTTGTTTAACTGTTCACCGAATGATTTGTTTGAGATAACAGATGATTAACTCTTTTGCGTTATAACTCAAATATAAGAGGAGTTGATTTTTTGACAATCGGAACTGCTGTAAAAGAAAGAATTCTTGAGCTTTGTGAATTAAATCATATCACTGTAAACAAATTAGCAACAATAAGCGGAATAACACAGTCAACGCTGAACAATATTACCAGCGGCAGAAATAACAGTCCGACTATATCTACGATAAAGAAAATATGTGATGGGATTGATATTACCATTAAAGAATTTTTTGATTCACAGCTGTTTGATAATTTGGAACAGGAAATTAAATAAAGCACTGCAACTGCATTACAAATAAAATGAGCAAGAAAAAATTTCTCTTGCTCATTTTAATTTACGCAAATCAATTTTGTTTACGGACGATATCGTATTCATTTCCGTCAGGACGGAAGTAACGGCAGGTTTTGCCCTTATCGCTTATTAATCTGACATATTCATCTTCATCCAAAACAAGGGAGCAGAAGTCCTCCTGCAGCTCTTCGTCGTATTCATTATACCAACATTTTTCACAAAGATTATCCATATGTAGTTTCCTTTTCCTTCAAGCTGTATCAGCTGTCATAATCTGCACGTCTGTATTCCAGCACCACAAACTCCACTGTCAAATCCAGACTTTCAACCGTATCCAGCTTTGCCTTATCTGACGGACTGGTTCTGTAAAAATAAGGCGTCATGGAAAACAGTGTTTTTAAATCCTCGCCGTTCATCGTCACCCTGTCACTGACCTTTGTTTTTGACACCAGCTTCAAGCACTGTGTTTCGGGCGCCTTTTCATCATTCTTATAAGGAGATGCATAAACAAGCTGTTTCATTTCCCACAAATGGTTTTCACCGCCGACCACGCTGTATAAAACGCCGTCCTTTTTCAGCACACGTGCAAATTCTCTATCGTTAAAGGGTGCAAACAAATGCATAGCCGTATCAATGCTTTCGTTCTCAATAGGAATATCAGATAAATTTGCCACAAAATAATGATTGCTTTTGTTGCTTTTTGAGGCAATACGCACCATTTCCTTACTGATATCAAAGCCATAAAGCTCTCCGCTATAGCTGTCATAATATCCCTCTCCGCAGCAGATATCAAGCACTGTGCCTTTCAGCTTAGAGGCCATATAATCACGCAGACAGCTGTAATACCCCTTTGCAAGAAAGGTATGACGGGCGCGCGCCGAGTCCTTGCTGTCACCTGTTTTGTCACCGCTTTTTGAGCCAAGGAGCAAATTGACATAGCCCTCCTTTGCAATATCAAAGGAGTGGTTATTCTCACATTTCAGTGCATTATTATCTTGATTCAGTTTTTCCTTGCACACAGGGCAAATAAGAACAGACATAGGTTACCTCGTTATAAATTAATATCCAGCTCAATCGGGCAATGGTCCGAGCCTAAAACATCGGTATGAATTTTAGCATCGGCAAGCTTATCATCCAGCGCTTTTGAAGTGATGAAATAATCAATTCTCCAGCCTGCATTCTTTTCTCTCGCCTTAAACATATAGGACCACCAGCTGTACACACCCTCAGCATCGGGATAAAAATATCTGAAGGTATCGGTAAAACCGCATTCCAGCAAAGCAGACAGCTTGCCCCTTTCTTCGTCCGTGAAGCCGGCATTTTTATGGTTTGTTTTTGGATTTTTCAAATCTATTTCTTTATGTGCAACATTTAAATCACCGCAGAATATGACAGGCTTAACCTGCTCAAGAGAAAGAATATAGGCTCTGAAATCCTCCTCCCACTGCATACGATAGTCAAGCCTTTTCAGCTCACGCTGAGAATTGGGGACATACACCGTTATAAAATAGAAGTCCTCAAATTCAAGGGTTATCAGCCTGCCCTCATGGTCATGCTCGTCTATACCCATAGCATAGCTTACATTCAAAGGCTTTTTCTTTGAGAAAACAGCCGTGCCTGAATATCCCTTTTTTTCAGCATAATTCCAATAGCAATGGTAACCGTCGGGCGCAAAATCAATCTGCCCTTCCTGCAGCTTTGTTTCCTGCAGGCAAAATATATCTGCATCCGCCTTGTCAAAAAATTCCATAAAGTTTTTGTTCATACAAGCACGAAGCCCGTTAACATTCCAGGATATCATTTTCATAACTGTCACCTCAGCCGGTTTTATTATTTTAAAAAAGCACTGCATATGCAAATCACATTCACATTTGCAAATCATATTCACATTTTCAATTCAAAGACAGAAACATCAAACGCTGCAGAGGTCTGATGCTTCTGCAGCGTTTCATTGCTCTATTGAATTAATGATGGAAAAGTCTGATTCCTGTCATTGTCATTGCGATACCGAATTTATCACAGCATTCAATAACATTCTCATCCCTTACAGAGCCACCCGGCTGTGCAATGTACTTAACACCGGATTTAACTGCTCTTTCAATATTATCCTCAAATGGGAAGAATGCATCTGAGCCAAGAGCAACGTTATCCATCTTTTCATGCCAAGCTGCCTTTTCCTCAGCTGTAAACGGAGCAGGACATTCTGTAAAGTATCTCTGCCATACGCCGTCCTTCAAAAGCTCCTCATAATCATCAGAAATATAAAGGTCAATCGCATTATCTGCATCGCACTTTCTGATTCCGTCAATAAACGGAAGTGACAGCACCTTCTCATTTCTTCTGAGCCAAAGCATATCTGCCTTATTACCTGCCATACGTGTGCAAAGAATACGGCTCTGCTGGCCTGCACCAACACCGAGAGTCTGTCCGCCCTGGGCATAAACAACAGAATTGGACTGTGTATATTTTAATGTAATCATTGAAATAAGCAAGTCAATCTTTGCAATTTCAGGAATATCCTTAACCTTAGTAGGCATATCGTTAAACAAGTCCATAGTAAGCTTTGCGTCATTGCGCTTTTGCTCAAACTTAATACCAAATACCTGCTTGGTTTCCATCTCTTCAGGCTCATAGCTCTCGTCAATCTTGATAACAAGATAGTTGCCTCTTCTCTTTGCTTTCAGGATTTCCAATGCCTCGTCGGTATAACCGGGAGCAATAATTCCGTCGCTAACCTCTTTAACAAGAAACTGTGCAACAGAAGCATCACAAACGTCGGAAAGCGCTGCGAAATCACCGAAAGAGGACTGTCTGTCACAGCTTCTTGCTCTTACGTATGCCTGTGCGATTGGAGAAAGCTCTAAATCCTCAGGCACCATACATACCTTGCGGTCTATATCGCTTAAAGGCTGTGCAACGGCAGCACCTGCAGGTGATACATGCTTAAAGGATGCAGCACTTGGAAGCCCTGTAGCCGCTTTAAGCTCCTTTACAAGCTGCCAGGAATTAAATGCGTCAAGCAAATTAATATATCCTGCAGCACCATTTAATATTTCAAAAGGCAATTCCTTTCCGTCCATATGAATTTTGGCCGGATTTTGATTTGGATTGCAACCATATTTCAGCTTATACTCTGTCATAATTCTTCCCTTCCTTACAAATTAATATAGATATTTTATACTATTAGATTGAAAATTGCAAGTGCGGATGGTACAATATGGTTATTATGAACGGAATTTTACTTATAAATCATTTTTTAGTTAGTGATAAATACAACAAATTACATACGCATCTGATATCTGCCGCAAAAAAAATGGATATAAATCTGGTACAAAAAACCAATTTACAGCTGGCATATGAAGATATAAATACAGATTTTGTACTGTTTTGGGACAAGGATATTAACCTTGCCAGACGTATGGAGGCAAGCGGCATTCCCGTATTCAACAGTGCAGACGCCATAGAGAAATGCGACGATAAGGCAAGAACCTATATTGAGCTGCTGGGCACTGTGCCTCAACCAAAAACGCTGATTGCACCAAAAACATATTTTGAAGCGGATATGGGCAGCTTTGTTGATAAGGCAATTGAAATTTTGGGTCTGCCCCTTGTATTTAAGGAATGCTTCGGCTCCTTTGGTGAGCAGGTATATCTCTGTCAAAGCAGGGCTGAAATTATGTCACACATAAGCATAAAGCCATTTATTTTGCAGGAATTTATTGATGTCAACCCCGGCAGTGATACACGAATAGAAATTGTCGGTGGCAAATGTGTCAGTGCTGTAAAAAGACATAATGACAATGATTTTCGTTCTAACGTTACAAACGGCGGAACGATGACGCCTTATACGCCCACAGCCGACGAAATAAACACCGCTGTCACTGCCTGTCAGAAGCTGGGGCTTAGCTTCGGCGGTGTGGATATACTTGACAACGGTATGGTTTGTGAAGTGAATTCAAACGCCCATATTATTAATATAATGAAGACCTCGGGCATTGATATTGCACCGCTTATATTTGAAGAAATAATGAGGAAACTGCAATGCGCGGTATTTTGATTTACACAGAAGAGGAAGCACGCAGAAACGAATTTGCAATAAACAAATTCAAAGCAAATCTGGATATACAGCTGGTGGACGAAACCTACCGCGGTGCTGCTGACTATGTTATAAACCGCACAAATAACTATAAAATCGGCGAATACTATGAACAGCAGGGCGTACGCGTGTTCAACCCGTCACAGCTGTCGAGGCTTGCAAACGATAAACAGAAATGCTATGAATTTATGAGCAGTAACGGCATTGAAATTCTGCCGATAAACTACACAGGCGTTCCTGCTGTAAAGAAGAAATCTAACGGTCACGGCGGCAGCGAGGTCTTTATGATCCGCGAGCCTGAAAAATTTGAGAATGGTTATGTATACCAACAGCCCTGCGACACACCGGGGCAGGACCTTAGAGTATGGCTGATTGGCGGAAAAATCATTACATCCATATTACGAAAAAGCGAAACGGACTTTCGCTCCAACTTCTGCCTTGGCGGAAGTGCAATTCCGTACACCCTGTCGGCTGATGAAATCAATTTCGTAAAATGCATTGCCGATTTAATTCCTTATGACTACATCGGCATTGATTTTATCTTTCATCAAGGACGTCTTGTATTCAACGAAATTGAGGATACGGTAGGCGCCAGAATGGTATACGAAAAAACAGATATTGATATATTATCGCAATACTGTGACTACATAAAAAAAGAGCTGAAGCTATGAAACAAATCATTGAAGTTAACAACACAGACGAGCTTTTTGACAAGCTGAAATCACATCAAATGTTCACCTGCAAGGACAGCATATCGGGACTTAATGTGCGGTACAACGGCGTATTTACAGTAATTGCAAACCCAATAATAAATCTTATTAAAGTAAGCGAGACACAGCTTGAAGTGAATATTTTTTCGGGCGCAATTATGATACTCCTATCCGTATTCATCACTTTATTTTTTTGGACAATCGCAACCTTTGCCGTTATTCAAGCAAAGCTGCCTGCACCAATCAGCATCATAACTTATCTTTTGCCTGCTGCAATATGGATACTGCAGTATTTTTTCAACAGAAGAATAGGCAGAATTATCATTAAAGAGATTACGGATATTGTTTAGAATACGTTACCAAAGGTTACCTTTTGATTATCACGAATAGATTTAATCTGATTTTTGACAGTGACGAGCTGGGATTCCAGTTCGTCACTTTTGCTTTGTGCATAATCGTTCAGGGAGTTTATTGTAACACTTGTATCATCCAGCGAGCCGTGGTCAATCATAGCGGTCATAAAGGGATACTGCTCTTCCCAGTAGTCTGACAGCTGCCGGCACTTATCCTGCACCTGCTCATAATCCTTATCGTCAAGACCCTTCAGCGCACTGTCAATATATTCTGTTGCCTGCTCGTAGGTTCTTTCCACAGTATACTGCTCAAAAACACACAAGCCGATTGCCACAGCCAAAAACACAATTGCAATATATAACTTTTTCATTCTATGGTCTAAATCTCCTTGTTTATCAAATAGGTATTGCCATTATCATCCATGGTCAGCAGCATAATTTTTTTTACATCTGTATTCACGCTTTGAAGCACCACCTCAATTTCACTGTCCTTGATTTTATACTCATTAAAATATTCATTCATCGGCTTACCGTCCATAACAATCGTAATGGGCATACCCTTCTCCTCCACAGATAAATTCACATCCGCAGGCGTTAACGGCTGATGCTCTGCCTTAGGCAATACCGAGATACTGCCGTTTGTTTCAATAATGGCATCCTCAACCTCACTGATGTCAAAAATATCCTTTTGTCTTAATGCATCAACAACATCATCAATCGTAAAACGCATTTCCTTTAATTTGCTTTGATCCAGCTTGCCCTTTCTGATAATAAATATCGGCTTGCCTTGAAGCAGATTTCTGAACCACAGGCTCTTCATAGATATTACGCTTGTAATAATTTCCATACTGATAAACAGAAGTATCGGAACAAGACAGTTGGCAAGGGGCATTGAATTTTCCTCCAAAGGAATCAGTGCCACCGCACTGAGCAGTATTGTGATAACCAGCTCGTGGGGCTTCAGCTCACCAACCTGCCGTTTACCCATAATTCTTACGGCTATAATTACAAATACATAAATAATAAACGCCCTTATAAAATTAATCGTCATTTTATCACCAATTCTATTATACCAAAATCTGCAAGCATTATCCGACACATCAGACAAAACCGCACAAAATCCGAAACTATATGAATAAAAAGCATAATCCTGCAAAAATTAACAATGGTGATTTTATGGATACGTTATATCCGATTTATGATTTGAACAAGAAAAAATTTGAGGATGACTTTAAGGACTGCTCTGACTTTTTGCTGAGAGAGGCAGAAATCTGCGGACAGAAAGGATTTTTCTGTGTTATGGATGGTTTGATTGACTCCCTCCAGCTGTCACAGATGATTATGTCTCCCATACTGGATAAAAAGATAGAGGCGAAAAATAACACAGAGCTTTTAGATACAATAAAGCTGAAGGTTGTAAACTCGCTTGAAATGAACGAAGCCACAACCTTTGAGGACTGCTATTATTTTTTAATGAGCGGTTTTTGCATATTCATTCTTGATGGTGTGAACAAGGCACTGGTTTTCGGTATTCAGGGCTGGAGCAAACGAAGCATTGACAATCCTGAAAACGAAAGCAACGTTAAGGGCGCCAAGGAATGCTTTATAGAAGCACTCAACGACAACAAGGCACTCATCAGAAAAAGGCTGAAAACCCATCATCTTAAATTCAAGCAAATCAAGCTTGGCTCTGCAGCAAACACACCTGTTGTCATTGCATATGTGGATGACCGAGCAGACAGCGAATTGGTAAAGGATGTTGAGCAAAGGCTGAAATCTGCCAACTTCAACACAGTTATAGATTACGGTGAGCTTGTCCCGTTTATTGATACGGATATAAAATCCTTTTTTTCCTGCGTGGGAAACACGGAAAGACCTGACGTAGCAGTGTCGAAGCTGCTGGAGGGCAGAGTTCTTGTTATGGTGGAGGGGTCACCCTTTGTAATTTATGTACCGTATTTATTCAGTGACAGCTTTCAGTCTGTTGATGATTATGACAATCCTCCGTTTTATTCCGGTTTTATAAGAATATTAAAATATTTCAGCTTTATTCTTTCGGTATTTCTGCCGGGATTATATGTTGCCATAGGCACATTTCATCAGGAGCTGATGCCCACAAGTCTGCTGTTTACCATTGCAGCAGAGGAAATAAACACACCCTTTTCCTTAATGACAGAAGCGATTATGATTTTGATTTTGTATGAAATTATGAGGGAAGCAGGACTCAGACTGCCGAAATCCATAGGACATGCAGTATCCATCATAGGCGGTATTATTATAGGTGAAACCACGGTTACCGCAGGACTTATCGGCGCACCGATGCTGGTTGTAATTGCGGCTACCGCTATTTCCTCCTATGTAGTATATCCGCTGTATGAGAGTGTGTCTGTGCTGAGATTTTTATTTATCATAATCGGCGGTCTTACAGGAATGTACGGCATTGTGCTGGGTGCTGGTGTAGTATTTGTCAATATATGCAGTCTTAACCCCTTTGGCATACCCCATTCCTCTCCAATATCTCCCCTTGACAAGCATTCCATCGGAGATATCTTCTACCGTGAAACATGGAAAAAGCTGTCCCAGCGAAGAGTCAGAGTAAATGAACTGAGAGGTGCAAATGTTGACAAATACAAAAAGAAATAAAATTGCTCCGGTTAGTATATTTTTTCTATTATATATCAGCAGGCTTATTGTCAGCCTTACCAACATTCAGTCTGTTACCTCCAGCATAATTAAAACAGATATGCTGATTAGCATTATTGCCGCAATGGGACTGAATTTGCTGTTAAGTCTGCCTGCAATATGGTGCTATAAAAATAATAAAAGCCCCTTTGATGTTAAGGGTGTAAATCTTTTTTATGCTATATATTTTATTTACCTGGCAGGCGTTAACATCAGCAGATTTTCATACTTCGCATCCTCTATATTAAATCCGGAAGCCTCCTCCTGGATTTTCTCCGTTATTATTGTGCTGTGTGTCTGCTATGCTTCTATGCTTGGTATTGAGGGACTCAGCAGATTTTCAGCCTTTGCATTTCTCCTGATTGTAATAACGATTATTGTGGGAATTGTCTTTAATCTGAAAAATTATAACGAGGTCAATCTGTACCCTGTAATAACCAATGACAATACAACCATACTGAAAAATATACTGTACACTACCTCCAGCTCAACGGAAATCGCCATATTTCTGAGTCTGGGAAAAAGAGTAAACGGCTCTGCCGTAAAGCCCTTTGTGTTTTCGGTAATCACCTCCTTCTTCACAATATTTATGCTCATACTCTTTGTCAATGCCACAATGGGTGATGCAGCATCCCTGCAAACCTTCCCGATTTACACCTTGTTTCAGCTGTCAAAAATCGGTCTGTTTGAAAGATTTGACGCACTGCATATTTCTCTGTGGATTTTTGGCGTATTTGTTAAGTCCGTGCTTCTCATTTACTGTGCCTCCACATCTATTAAGAAATTTAAAAACCGCACAAAATGCATCGTCTCATCCGTGCTTTCCCTGGCTGTTGCATTAGTGCTGTCCGAATTTACAGAGGTGGGAAGTATGACTTTAGCTGTTTTTGCAGTACCATACCTGATAACCTGCGTAATCATACCACTGCTGACATTGATATTTAAGAAAAGAAATTTAGGTGATGAGCTCATTGAAAAGTTTTAAAATACTCGTTTGCATTGTACTGCTTTGCACCCTTTTTTCAGGCTGTATGAATCAGACAAACTTAAAGGATTTAGCTGTAATTGAGGGCATAGGCATTGACAATGAGGACGATCAGGTTAAGCTGACTGTGCAAAGCCTTAACTCCAATACCTCCTCAGGTGCGGAAAAGCCTATAGGCAATATGACAATCAATACAACCGGAGAGGGCAGCACAATTGTAGACGCTGTTGATAATTTAACCATGGCTATGTCAAAGGAATTATTCTTCGGTCATAATAAAATCATTGTTTTCAGCAAAGAGGTTTGCGAAACGGATTTTCAGAAAAAGCTTGACTACTTTCTGCGTTCCTCTGATTCCCGTGCTGATGTTGCAGTTTGTATGGCCGACGGCAAGGCATCAACCGTACTGGAAAACACAGAAAACGATTCTCACGTGCCTGTAGAAAATATAGTATATCTAATCAACAACGGACAGAAAAACGGTCACACCATTTGTGTGAAAACCAAAGAGCTTCTGAATGCCTATAACGACAAAACCACGGATGTATATATCCCCGTAATTAAGGAACGGGAGGATAAGGACACTGTAGAGCTAAAGGGAATTGCCGTATTCAACAATGACAAGCTGTCCTACATTCTTAACGAGGATGAGACTCTGGGCTTTATGCTGATGACCGGCAAGGTCAAAAACTGCATCATTGAGCTTGAGGATGAAAAGCTGGGTAAAATCGGTGTCGAAATATCCTCTGCCAAAGCAAAAAAAGCCGTATCCATTGTGAATGGCGGCGTGCAGTTTGACACAAATATCTGCGGCAGCCTGATTATTAACGAGATAGAAAAGGGTGTTGTGAATACGCTTGGCAAAGAGGATTTAGATAAAATCTGTAAAATGGCAGAGGAAAAAATGCTTTCTCTATGCCAAAAGGCGTTTGTTGCCTGTCAGTCTCACAACAGTGACAGCATAAGGGTCGGGGAATATCTGGCGAAGGACAGTCCGAAATCCTACGAGCTTTTATCAGACGACTGGGACAGCTATTTTAAATCCGTCACCTTTTCAGGGGAAGCAAAGGTAAAATTAAAAAAGATTAGTGATAATACGCAATTAGACTGACACTGCCGGAAAATATATTTACAAGCTCACTGTTATTACTTTTTTCACCGGACGAAAAACATACAAGGGCAGGAATTGCCAGCGTCAGTGCGAAAAACACAGCGTATATAATCAGCGCTCTTCTCAAGCTCTCATCTCCTTGACTTTAAATTAAATTAGATGTATAATAAGTTGGTTATTATTATACTAATTGTATGAATTCTATATTCTTTATTATTACAAACTATTTTATGAAAGGAGAAAATTATGTCATCAAATTATATTTCCCCTATTTCGATGGATGCCCTTTCAAGCTTATGCGGTGAGCTTGATAAAAATAACTCCATCAAACCGAGTGACTATGAAAAATATCATGTTAAAAGAGGACTGCGAAACAGTGACGGCACCGGTGTTATGGCGGGGCTCACTCGTATATGCTCTGTTGAGGGCTACTATATCCTGGACGGCGAGCGTGTTGCTAAGGATGGTAAATTATCCTACCGAGGATATGACATTAACGATATTGTAAACAGCACTATAAAAGAGGACCGTTTCGGCTTTGAAGAGGTTGTATGGCTGTTATTATTCGGTGAGCTTCCCACAGCAAGCCAGCTTGTGGGTCTCAGAGAGGTGCTTGCAGAGTGCAGAGAGCTTCCGGAAAATTTCGTAGAAGATATGATTATGAAGCACGCATCAAAGGATATTATGAACAAAATGGCACGCTGCGTTATGGTGCTTTATTCCTATGATGAAAACCCGGATGATATTTCCATTCCTAACGTTCTTCGTCAGTCACTTCAGCTGATTGCGCAGATGCCGACGATAATGAACAGTGCATATCAGGTTAAGCGCAGGAATTTTTATAACAAAACCATGTTCCTTCATCCAATCAAAAAGGAGCATTCAACAGCAGAATGTATATTGTATCAGCTGAGAGCAGACAAAAGCTTCACCAGAGAAGAGGCACGTCTCCTTGACATATGCCTGATGCTGCACGCTGATCACGGCGGTGGTAACAATTCCACTTTCTCAACAAGAGTGCTTACCTCCAGCGGCACGGATACATATTCAGCGATTACAGCCGGTTTCGGTTCGCTTAAAGGTCCCCGTCACGGCGGTGCCAATATAAGAGTAGCAAATCAGATGAACGAGATTATTGCGAATGTTTCAGACCCTACAAATCCTGCACAGATTAAGGACTATCTTGTTAAGATTATGAAGGGTGAGGCAGGTGACGGTTCAGGACTGATTTACGGTATGGGTCACGCTGTATATACACTAAGTGATCCGAGAGCCGTTATCCTTAAAGAAAATGCCAGAAAGCTGGCTTATGAAAAAGGATTTGAAAAAGAATTTAAAACCTTGGAAAATATTGAGCTGCTGACACCTCAGGTATTTTCTGATATAAAGGGTATTGAAAAGCCAATGTGTGCAAATGTTGATTTGTATTCAGGTCTTGTATACAAGGTTCTGGGTATTCCTGAGGATTTATACACACCGCTTTTCGCTATAGCAAGAATTGCCGGCTGGAGTGCGCACAGATTAGAGGAGCTTACCTCCAGCGGAAAAATTATTCGCCCTGCATACAAAAGTGTCAGCCGTCCAAGAGAATTTATGGGTATTTCTTTAAGAGAAGAGTAAAATTAAATTGGTGGTGACACTAAAAATCGTTATAGCCGGCGAACATATTTCGCTTTAAAGGAGAGAATTAGGTGCAAAAGACGAGAGCAAAAATACCTGTATACTTATTGGTCTTAATGGTAATTGCTTCTTGTGTTTTGCGCTTTTTTCAATTACTTAAATATACAGACCATTACGGAGATATTGCGGTCAAAAGCAGTATCCCAATCTTCATATACGGTATGTTTTTCGGTGAACTGATATTAACCGCAATTTATGCATTTAAAATAAAAGCCACAGGCAATATATTTAATTTTAACACTGCAAATAAAAGCAGCTATTTTGCTTCATCCTTTTTATGCGCAGCCTTCTTTATTGATTTTTTGCATCAATGCATAAACTGCTTCAATTACATCAGCAGTGCTTCTTACATTGAATATGCATATATCATTCCATTAGGGTTATCTGCATTGTTTTCGTTAATAAACTGCTTTTATTTTGTTACCTTTGCACTAACGGCAAAGGGCAGTAACTATGACTTCCGAAATTTTACACTTCTTCACTTTTCGCCGATTATTTGGGGTATTGCAAAGCTCGTTATCATTATGGTGAAAATTGTTGACATTACAATTAATATTGAAATTTGTCTTGAATTTTTACTCTTGGTATTTATGCTGATATTTTTCTTCAGCTATATTTCATTGATAGACAAACACGGTAATGACACCGGAAGGACCTTTGTTTTTTCCGCTGTTATGACAATAACGATGTCTGTCATCGTGGCTCTGCCTAAGCTTATCAGCTTATTTATTATCGGCAAAGAAGCCTTCATGGCAGTGAATTATTCCTGCATAACCTATATTGCCATTGGCGTGTTTGCACTGGTTTTACTAAATAAGGCATTAAAGCCTGAAATTGGAGAATAGATTTGTTTTTTGATAATTTAAAAACCATAGCTCTGCAGGTTCTTATCCTGTACCTGATTTCCTCACTGGGATTTATAACAGACAAAATCGGCTTATTTAAACAAGCCGATGCAAAACGGCTTATAGACCTGCTTTTTAACGTAATACTTCCCATTGCAATTATACATACCTTTATGACAATGGAATATACGCAGGAGCATGTTAAGGGCATTCTGATTGCCTTTATCTGTGCCTTTGCTACGCATATTTTCGGCGCATTAATATCGACGCTCACATTCAGGAAAAAGTCGTTGAAGGAGCGCGGTATATATCACTACGCCTCCATTCTGTCTAATGCAGCCTTTCTTGCTCTTCCTTTGGCAAAAAGTGTAATCGGTGCAGAGGGTATCTTCTATTGCTCTGTTTACGTAGCTGTATTCAATATGGTTGCATTCACCTATGGAATATATGAAATTTCCGGGCATACTGCGAAGCTTAATTTTAAAAAGCTTATCTTCAATCCCGGAAGTATGTCTGTAATCATCGGACTGCCACTTTTCTTCCTGCAGCTGGATATTCCGTATTTTATCGAATATCCTATGGAAGTAGTGGGCAATTGTAATTCTCCCCTTGCAATGATTGTTTTCGGCACATTTCTGGCAAACTCCAGCTTTAAAAATATGTTTGCCAAAAAGGAAATCTATTTTGTATCCCTGCTTAGATTGGTGATTATACCGCTTTGTATGCTGGGGCTGTTTTATATTTGCCAAGTTCGCGGACCTCTGCTTGTTGCAATGACAATTTCTGCATCTGCTCCGGCAGCTACGAATACCGCAATGTATGCTGCAAAATATGATAACGACCCTGCACTGGGCTCTGAGCTGGCTGCCCAATCATCCGTACTATCCATACTTACAATGCCGGTAATTGTTGCACTGGCAAGCGTTTTACAATAATACTTATTTGTAAACTTTATTTAAAATAAAACCGCCATTCATTGAACTGCTGCCTGTTTTGAATTATAATTAGACTGTAATCTATTAAATCTGTAAAAATAAATTTAAGGGTGATATTAATGAAATTGGTTATCGCTATTGTTTCCAACAAGGATTTAACAAATGTAATTTCTGCTACAAGTGCAGATGGATTTTTTTCAACAAATATATCTACAAAGGGTCAGTTTTTAGAAAGCGGCCAAACCACAATACTGTTTGGTGTTGAAGATAATAAGGTAGACACCTTGTTTGAAATTATTGAAAATAATATTACAAAGCGTGTACTGAAAAAAGCCGGTGTGGAAAGCACCATTGAGGGCTCACTGCTGAAAAAGCCTGTTGATGTGGAGGAATACGGCGCAGTTGCTTTTGTAATTAATGTTGAGGATTTCAGAAAGCTGTAATATGAAAAACATTGATTTTGCCGGAAATAAAAGAGTGCTTGAACAGCTTGGCTGTCTGATTGACGCCAAGCGTTTTCCTCATGCCATTGTTATTGAGGGAGAACAGGGACTGGGCAAGCGGACACTGGCACATTTCATTGCGGCGGCACTTGTTTGCAGAAATGAAGAAAAGCCCTGTATGGAATGCAGTCAATGCCGCAAGGCACTGAGCTCTATACATCCGGATATATTTGAACATAGTGCCTCCGGAGGTGCAAATTCCTTTCATGTCGATGTTATAAGACAGGTTGTAAATGATGCTTATATGCAGCCTAACGAGGCCGAACACAAGGTATATATCTTAGGCAATGCTGACGCGATGAGCGTTTCTGCACAGAATGCTTTGCTGAAAGTATTGGAGGAGCCTCCTCACTATGTTGTGTTTATTTTAACTGCAAAATCCAAAAGTATGCTTTTGGAAACCGTATTGTCCCGAAGTGTAGTTATCAGCCTCGAGGGTGTTGATATCAACGAGGGTATCAAATATATTTCAAACCATTTTGATAACATAGATACGAATAAAACCAAGGCTTTGCTCGAAACCTTTAACGGCAATATAGGCAAAACGATTGACAGCCTAAAGGACGGCAAAATGGGAGAGCTGACAGAGCTTTGCGTAAAAATTTGCAACGCACTGGTAAACGAAAATGAATATGCATTGCTGACGGCCTGCTCCGCCTTTCAAAAGGACCGACAGACGATTATCAATGCAATGGATTTTTTGAAAAATATATTCAGAGATGCACTGGTATACAAGCCTGATGCGCAGTTAATCAGCGGACAAAACGAAACCGCAAGACTGCTGAAAGGAAAAATTACCAGACAAAAACTTATTGACTTAATCGGCATTTGTGATACACTAAAAGAAATGGCAATGAAAAATGCAAACAATTCACTGCTGATTACAAAAATATGCTATAGTCTCAGGCAGGCTATCGGCAGATAAAGAATGATACACCGACGGCAAGGTTCATCGGTTTTACGGAGGATACATATGACAAAGGTTGTTGGCGTTCGTTTCAGGGACGCAGGCAAGACCTATTATTTTGACCCGAAGGGTCTTGATTTACACAAGGGTCAGATGCTTATTGTAGAAACAGCGAATGGTACAGAATGCGGAACTGCCCAGTCTGAAATCAGAGAGGTTGCAGACGAGGATGTGGTTTTACCATTAAGACCTGTTAAGCGTATTGCTACAAAAGCGGATTTGGATATTATCGAGCAAAACAAGGTCTATGAGGAAGAGGCTTTGGCTGCATGCGAAGAAAAGATTTTAAACCATGGTTTGGAAATGCATTTAACAAATGCAGAATATTCCTTTGACAGAACAAAAATCATATTTTATTTTACAGCTGATGGAAGAGTGGATTTCAGAGAGCTTGTAAAGGATCTGGCTAATCACTTTCATACAAGAATTGAGCTCAGACAAATCGGTGTTCGTGACGAAAGCAGGCTTTTGGGCGGTCTCGGAATTTGCGGCAGACCATTCTGCTGCTCTACCTTTCTGGATGATTTTCATTCCGTGTCCATCAAAATGGCAAAGGATCAGGGCTTGTCCTTAAACCCTGTCAAGATCAGCGGTACCTGCGGCAGACTGATGTGCTGTCTCAAATATGAGCAAAACTCCTATGAATACCTGAACAAAATCACACCAAGAAAGGGTGCTAAGGTAGACTGCAGAGAGGGCAGAGGTACTGTAGTTGATGTATCCATTCTCACCGGTCAGTTAAAAGTACAGCTTGATAACTCTCCTGAGGGACTGCCGGTTTGTGTAAACAGATCAGAGGTGCGTATCGTAAAATAAATACAATTCCTCAAGCAATAAGGCTTACCGGCATAATTAAAAAATTATTGCAAAAATTACTTGATTTTTTTGATGTATACTGGTATAGTAAAGCTAGTAAGTTTGATTAAGTAGGAGGTGTATCTATAATGGCATACGCAATTTCAGAAGATTGTATTTCATGCGGCGCTTGTGCTGCTGAATGTCCTGTAAGTGCTATTTCAGAGGGTGACGGTAAGTTTGTTATCGACGCTGCAACATGTATCGAGTGTGGTGCATGTGAGAGTGTTTGCCCTGTTGGTGCTCCTGCACAGGACTAATTTTATAGGTTTAAAGGCGTGTTCAGTTTGAACACGCCTTTTTCTTTTACAATTCACTTACATACTTATTAATTTTATCTGCAATCGGCTTTGCAGTATCCTTATCCACCGGCAGGAACGGACTGCGGGGGTCACCGCACTCTATTCCAAATCTAAGGGTCATCACCTGCTTGGCTGCACCGTAAAGAGAGTTGCATTTAAGCAAATCAAAAATACAGTCATTGATTTTAAACTGCAATGCCTTTGCCTTTTCAAGCTCATTATTATTAATCCATTTATCAAGCGCAACAAAAAGCTCAGGCATACAGCCGTATGTACCGCCGATACCGGCATCCGCACCCATCAGTCTGCCGCCGACAAACTGCTCATCGCTGCCGTTAAATATAATAAAATCATCACCTGCTGCCTGTCTGTATCTCTCCATAAGATATACCGGCTCAGCAGAATTCTTTACACCGATTACCTTTGGATTTTTTGCCATTTCACCAAGCAGCTGAGGACTCAGATTAAAGCCGGTCAGCTGTGGAATATTATATATAATAAACGGCAAATCCGTAGAATCAATGATTGCATCCCAGTGCATTTTTACACTTGCCTCCGGCAAATGATAATACACGCTTGGCACAGCACTTATTGCATCAACGCCGATTTCCTCACAATGCTTGGCAAGCGCAATACTCTCCTTTGTAGAAGCACATCCAACATGCACAATAACGGTAAAATCATCACCGCTTGCTTCTTTTACAGCCTGCGCCACCTGCTTTCTCTCCTCCGTTGAAAGCAAAAAGCCCTCTCCTGTTGAACCGCAGGCATAAACACCCTTTACACCCCGTTCCTTATAGATACGTACAAGCTCCTGCATTTTTTCCAAATCAATATTATCGTTGCTGTCATAAATTGCATTCAGCGCACAGAATACACCGCGAAACTTATTTAAATCTGCCATAAATATCACCTCTGTCTTGATTATAACACAGACAAGTGATATACTCAAGGCAAGAGGTGACAAAATGAACAATAAAGAAATATTAGAAAAAATCAAGGGCGGACTTATCGTTTCCTGTCAGGCACTGGCAAGCGAACCGCTTTACGATAGCTATATTATGTCTAAAATGGCTTGGGCTGCATATCTTGGAGGTGCTGTCGGAATCAGAGCCAATACTGTAGTTGATATCAAAGCAATAAAAGAAAGGGTTGACCTGCCTGTTATCGGTATAATAAAGCAGGAATATGCGGACAGTGATGTTTATATCACCCCCACCATGGCTGAGGTAGATGCACTCACAGAAATCGGATGTGATATTATCGCGCTGGATGCAACAGACAGACTGCATCCTAACGGTGTTACACTTGAAGAATTTTTCACAGAGGTAAGAGCAAAATACCCCAATCAGCTGTTTATGGCTGACACCAGCTGTTTTGAAGAGGGTAAAAAGGCACAGGCACTTGGCTTTGACTTAATCGGCACAACGATGGCAGGATATACACCCTATACCAAAGGAACGCCGCTGCCTGATTTCAAGCTGATGGAAAGATATGTTACCGAGCTGGACCGACCGATTATTGCCGAGGGTGGTATATGGGTGCCGGAGGAGCTGAAAAAAGCAATAGATATCGGCGTGCATGCAGCCGTTGTAGGCACAGCGATTACCCGTCCCAGAGATATTACCAAGCACTTTGTTGATGCAATAAAATAAATTTCTACACAAAAAAAAGGCTTAACCTCAATGGTTAAGCCTTTTTTTGAACTCCTCTATTCGCAAGTAATCCTACTCGCTACGAAACAGCCCACTTTATCGACGTCTTTAATATCCAAGGTTTTCATTTACAATGATAACCTTTATTCTGTCCTTGTGACGCTGGTGAGCGGAAATAACATAATTACAGCAAATTCTTGTATCACCCTTACAGCCATCACATATAAACGAATTATCCTGCGACAGCGAAATGCATCTTCCGCTTTTTTTGCAAGGGGTTGCCAAATTCAATCTGTTTGTATTCGGCGAAGCTGCCTTTTCCTTAACTCTTTTGATTGCTTCGTCAATATCAGCGACAATTTTATTCACACCAACAACCATAATCACCTGCCGAGGTCCATAGACGATACAAGCTACTCTGTTTGAATTGCCGTCAACATTATAAAGCTCTCCGTTTTCGGTAACCGCATTTGATGAACAAAAATAAGTGTCGCATCCAAAGGCACGGATATAGGACTGCCTAAGTGCTTCACCCTCAAGGCCTGATCTGTCAATAAAGTCATAGTCACCGGATTTGAGCAAATCCATAACACCTGCCTCAGCAAGGGTTACAGAACCGCCGTTTGATACACTTTCACCCTTGTTAACTAAGGTTTTGATAAGAGGAACAACCTCCTCCTTGGTTTCTACAAAATAGGGCTTAATGTTATTTTTTTCAAGGTTTTCCATTGTCTTTTTTATATCCATAATTACACCTCATGATTCCAATATTTTCTATCCAGCGATCTATACTGCAATGCCTCTGCAATATGTGTCGCATCAATATTTTCACTATCTTCCAAATCTGCAATGGTTCTCGCAATTCTCAGAATTTTGTCATATGCTCTGGCAGAAAGACCTAAGCGCTCAAAGCTCATCTTCAGCAAGGCATTCGCCTCATAGCTGAGAACACAAAAATCCTTTGTCATCTGCGGTGTCATTTTCGCATTGCAGGTGACATCCGTACCCTTGAATCGTTTTCGCTGGACTTCCCGAGCCTTATCCACTCTTCGCTTAATATCCGCAGAGCATTCCTCCTGCCCTTTGGCAGAAAGCTGTTCGTATTCAACAGGAGACACCTCAATATGAATATCAATTCTATCAAGTATCGGTCCTGAAATTTTGTCCATATATCTTTTTTTCGCAGCATCCGTACAGCTGCATAATCTTGTAGGGTGACCATAATATCCGCAGGGACAGGGATTCATCGCTGCAATCAGCATAATATTTGAGGGATAAGTAACAGAGCCTGACGTGCGGGAAATATTGACTACGCCATCCTCTATCGGCTGCCGCAAAGACTCCTTGGCACGTCTGTCAAATTCAGGGAACTCGTCCATAAACATAACCCCATTGTGGGCAAGACTTATTTCACCGGGATGCACCGTTGCACCGCCGCCGGCAAGTGCATTCGCTGATATCGTATGATGCGGAGCTCTGAATGGACGTTCATTGATAATTGCAGTATTTTCGGGTATCTTACCTGCAATAGAATATATATTTGTGGTTTCCAGCTTTTCTTCAAAGCTCATTTCAGGCAGTATGGTAGGCAGTCTTTTTGCCAGCATGGATTTACCTGCCCCGGGAGGACCAATCATAATACAATTGTGACCGCCTGCTGCTGCAATTTCCAACGCACGCTTAGCTTCATTTTGACCCTTAACATCTGCAAAATCTATGGTGTATTCCGTTGTACTTTGGCTGAAATCAGGATTATAGCAGGGCACAATTTTCTTTTCCCCTGAAATATGTTGCATAACCTCAAACACATTTTTTACAGGCAAAACATCAACATCATCAATTACACTGCCCTCCAGCTCATTTGACTTTGGTACAAACACTGCCTTCAAGCCTAAGGTGCTGGCCTTGACAATCATTGGCAAAATACCATTGACACCTCGTA
This sequence comes from Clostridium sp., assembly GCA_023663865.1. GTDB lineage: Bacteria > Bacillota > Clostridia > Oscillospirales > Acutalibacteraceae > Eubacterium_R. The sequence goes on along the minus strand of JAMPGU010000003.1, from coordinate 87,565 downwards.
TTTCTCCATCAAGACTCAGCTCGCCGATAAAGCCATAGCCGTCAGTACTGCCATTCAGCTGATTGCTTGCCTTTAGTATGGATATAAACACAGGAAGATCATATAATGAGCCTTCCTTTTTTATATCCGCAGGGGCAATGTTAACCGTTATCCTTGACACCGGAAAGTTAAGGTGACAATTTTTTATAGACGCCCTTACGCGTTCCCTGCTTTCTCTCACCACAGCATCCGGCAGACCTACCAAATCAAATCGGGGAAGCCCCTGACTCAAATCACATTCTACCGTTACCCCGAAAGCATCAAGACCAAATATGCCTAAACTATTTACCTTTGAATACATTTTCATCACCAAATCTTCTGCATTGCTGTTGCAAGCTGTCAAAAATATTATACCAGCTATTGTAAATATTGACAATACATTTTATTCGGTTTAAAATAAGGTTATAATGTAATTGATTATATAATACTATTAATCATCATATACAAATCATAAATTATTTAAAGGATGTGTTCATATGGATATCAATGCACTCTACAGCGAATGGCTTGAAAAGGCTGTTATCGACCCGGACCTCACCGCTGAGCTGGAAAAAATTAAGGGCAGCGAAGAGGAAATTTTAGACAGATTTTACCGCTGTCTTGAATTTGGTACAGCCGGACTGCGCGGTGTAATCGGTGCCGGCACAAACAGAATGAATTATTACACTGTTTGTCAGGCAACACAGGGACTGGCTGATTTTCTCAACAAGCATTTTGAAAATCCATCCGTTGCAATCGGCTACGACTCAAGAATTAAATCCGAATACTTTTCTATTGAAGCGGCTAAGGTACTGGCTGCCAATCATGTTAAGGTTTATCTTTACGAGGAGTTAGAGCCTACACCCTGCCTGTCTTTCGCAATTCGTCATTTCAAAACCTCCAGCGGTATCATTTTGACCGCTTCACACAATCCTGCAAAGTATAATGGTTATAAATGCTATAATTCAAACGGCTATCAGATGACTGACGAGGAAGCCGCTGAAACCTATGACTTTATTCAGAAGGTAGATTACTTTACCGGTATCAAAACAATGGACTTCGAGCAGGCAAAGGCTGATGGTCTTATTGAATATATGGGTGAAGAGGTAATAAACGCTTTTCTTGACGAGGTACAAAAGCAGTGTGTAAATCCTGACATTGTAAAGGCTTCTAATCTGAAGGTTATTTATACACCACTTAACGGAACAGGAAATAAGCCTGTCAGAATGATTCTTGACAGAATCGGGGTAAAAGAGGTTTATGTTGTTCCTGAGCAGGAAAATCCTGACGGAAACTTCCCTACCTGTCCTTTCCCAAATCCTGAAATCAGACAGTCCTTTGAATGTGCACTTAAAATGGCTGCGGATATTCAGCCTGATTTGCTCCTTGCTACTGACCCTGACTGTGACAGAGTCGGAATTGCGGTACAGGATGGAAACGGCGGATACAAGCTGATGACAGGTAACGAGGTTGGCGCAATGATGCTCAACTATCTTCTGTCACAAAAGGCAGAAAAGGGTACATTAACCTCTGAAAGCATTGCGGTTAAGTCCTTTGTATCAACAGATTTGGCTGAGGTTATTGCTAAAAAATACAACTGCTCCTTCAAAAATCTTTTAACCGGATTTAAATATATCGGCGAGGTCATTACGGAGCTTGAAGCACAGGGCAAGGCGGATGAATTTGTTATGGGCTTTGAAGAAAGCTACGGCTACCTTGCAGGAACCCACGCAAGAGATAAGGATGCAGTTGTTGCATCTATGCTTATCTGTGAAATGGCAGCATACTATAAATCAAAGGGTATGAGCCTTGCGCAGGTAATGGATAGCCTTTATGACGAATTTGGTTATTACCTCAATATCGTTGAAAGCTATACCTTTGAGGGTGCAGCCGGTATGGATAAAATGGCAGGCATTATGGACGGCCTCAGAGAGAGCAAGCCTGCAGAATTCGCAGGAATGACGGTTACCAAGATTGATGACTATAAAACATCTACATCAACAAACACTTCCGATCAAAGCACATCCGTAATTGAGCTTCCAAAATCAAATGTGCTTGCATACACATTGACGGATGGCAACAAAATTATCGTAAGACCGTCAGGCACAGAGCCGAAAATCAAGGCATACATCACTGCTGTAGGCAAGGACAAAGCCTCTGCTCAGGCAATTGCTGACAAGCTGATTGATGAAGCAAACAACTTAATGAAATAGGAGAAGAATATGAACAGAGGATTTGTAAAGATAACAGCTATTATATTAGCTGCTTTAATGGCTGTCAGCGGCCTTGGTATAGGAATTGCATCAATAATACAATGATGCTTCAGTTGAATATTATTTATACTATACAAGAAAAAAGCGATGTTTGCCAAAGCAAACATCGCTTTTATTATTAAGTATCTATTCAAATGCATAATAATACGGATCGTTAAAAAAGCCATTAGAATACTTTATTGAATACTTATCACCAATTTCATATGAATTATAATCACTTGATAAAACCTCAACACATATCTCGCTGTTATCTATATTAAAGCAAAAATTATATTCATCAGCACCTCTGCTGTGAATATATTTCTTATCAACTATAGTATAGGTCTTGGTAACAGGAGCGTTTTTTTCTAATGAACAGTTTAAATTTGTATAACCTGAAAAAAGGAATACAGCACTCAGAATGAATACTAAAAACGGTAATGCAATTTTTTCGCTTAATTCCATATATTTAAAATTATCATTCTTTTTAACAAGATATATGGATATTGCAGTAAACAATATTGATATAATACCAATCACAACATATAGCGCTTTATTATCATCATTGACAAAAGTCATACTGCGAGCTATCAGCAGATATATTAAACTATAATACACCGATATTCCAATCATTACCTTGCTTTTTATACTATACTTTATAAAAAGAAAAAATGAATAAATTAAAGATATAATTATGATTATAGTAAGAATATTTATCTCCGTCTTCTTTGCTACAAAATCTCTTATCCAAAAAAACAGAATTGAAGCTGCCGATACAAATATTCCAAAACCTTTTACTCTGTTTGGCTTATTACAAAAGAAAGAATAGCCAATTACAGTAAAAGTAAAAATCAAATTTCGTAACAGAATAAAAATACCGAAAATAATATTATTTTCCTGAACACTCGGTATTTGTGCAATAACAGAAACAGCAATAAAAAATATCATTATTATCCAAAAAACTTTATCCTCTTTTTGTGGAGATACCATTTCTTTATGCTTTTTATTCGTTGACATTCCGGCTTTCATTTGTTTCCTCACAGGTTAATTATAAAATCATTATAGAACAATTCTATATATTTCAATGTATAAGAGCTGTCACAACATACAAATATCATTACAGCCTCGATGTTTCTAATTATGTATTTGCTTAATTAGCAAAATTCAAAATAAATTAAGGGGCATCCTAGACAAAAAGGAGCCCCTTGTAATGTTTTAATGAAACACAATAATTTTAAGTGTTATAGTATCTTGGCTTTATAATCCTGCTTTTTCTGCAATATACTTTCTTGCCTTTACTGCATACTCAAATGGATTTGCCTTAGCAGGGTCCTGCTCAGCCTCAACAACTACCCAGCCTTCGTAATCATTCTCAGCCAGTATATCAAAAATTGGCTTGAAATCAACATCGCCGTCACCCGGAACAGTGAACACACCTGCTCTTACTGCGTCAAGGAAGGACATATGATTAGGAACAACCTGATTATTATAAACATCAAGGCGAACGTCCTTTAAGTGAACGTGCTTAATTCTGTTTACATACTTCTTTAATACAGGGACAGGATCAATACCGGCAAAGGTTAAATGACCTGAATCGAAAAGAAGATAAACCAAATCAGGATCTGTAAGCTCCATTAATTTATCAATTTCCTCAACAGTCTGCACACCTGTACCCATATGATGATGAACAGTGAAATACATACCCTTGCTCTTCGCATAAGCACCCATTTCGTTAAAGCCCTTTGCTACCACTGCCCACTCTTCGTCAGTATAGTATGGCTTTTCATCAAGGATAGACTTATCAAGACAGCCCTGAATGGAATTACCCTGCTCTGATGCACCGATAACCTTAGCACCCAGCTTGCAGAGCTTATCACAATGTGCCTTAAATGCCTCAATTGTCTCCTCGTAAGGCTTAGAGGTTAAGAAGGATGAGAACCAAGCATTACAAATCTGAAGTCCTCTGATATCAAGATATGGCTTTAATACGTCAGGATCAGCAGGATACTTGTTGCCGATTTCAGAACCCTTAAAGCCTGCAAGTGCCATTTCACTTATACACTGCTCAAATGTATTTTCTGCACCAAGGTCAGGCATATCATCATTTGTCCAGCCGATTGGCGCAATTGCTAATTTTACTTTATTTGAATCCAGCATTTTTATTTTACCTTTCAAAATATAATTTAACAGTTAAATTGATGAATTTTGTTTTCGGACAAGCCACAATTTAATAATCAAAGGTCTGCTTAATATGAGCCTGCATATCATCATATGCCTTAGCTACAGTTTCACTTTCCGAAACCTCTGCAACACCGACTCTCCACCAGGATTCAAAGCCCGGTGTCATTGTCTTTGGCAGTACCTTTATATCAAACAGACAGGAAACTGTCTGCTTCTGTGCGTCAGCAAGTGCGGCACGAAGCTCGTCAGATGTTCTGCAGGTATATGCTTTACAGCCATAGCCCTCTGCAATCTTTGCGAAATCAGGATCAATCTCTGCACCGTCAAGCATACCTGTAACAGGATTTCTTGCTCTGAATACTGTGCCAAAGGTATCTGTACCCTGATTATTCTGCAGATTTTCAATACAGCCCCAGCCCATATTATCAAACAGGCAGACATTAATTTTAAGTCCCTCCTGCAAAGCAGTATAAAGCTCGCTGTGACCCATAAGGAAGGAACCGTCACCGCAGAAGGTATAAACCTGTGACTCCGGCTTTGCCAGCTTAGCACCTAAAGCACCATTGACCTCATAGCCCATATTGGAATATCCGTATTCCATATGATATGTGCCTCTGTCCTTAGGTCTGAACAATCTCTGCATATCACCGGGAAGTGAACCTGCTGAACCAAGGGCAATTGCATCGTCTTCCATAAATTCATTAATGATACCAAGGGCAAGTGTCTGATTGAGTCCGCCCTCAAGCTCTGTTGAATAATATTCGTCAACAATAGCATCCCATTCGGTCTTAGCCTTTTCAATTTCATCGGTATATTCGCTCTTGTAACCATCGCATGAGGTAATAAGAGCTGCAACCGCCTCTTTAGCATCGGCAATAATTGCCTCTGCGTCCATCTTGAAGGCATCAAACGGACAAATGTTGATACCGAGAACCTTTCTGTTTTCATTAAACAGCCACTTTGAAGATGTTGTAAAATCACTGAAGCGTGTACCAACACCAATCACCAAATCCGCATCTCTTGCAACAATGTTCGCAGCCTTGCCGCCGGTTACGCCGATACCGCCAAGATTTAACGGATGCTTCCAGTCGATAACACCCTTACCTGCCTGGGTCTCTGTAATCGGAATGTTATATTTCTCTGCAAATTTAAGCAGCTCGTTCTCTGCGCCGCTGTATCTTACACCGCCGCCGCAAACAATGATTGGCTTCTTTGCCTGCTTAACTGCAGCTGTTGCTCTTTCAAGCTGAGATGCAGAAATAGGACGTCTGTCCATATGCCATACTCTTTTAGCAAGGAAATGGTCAGGATAATCATATGCCTCACCCTCAACATCCTGAGGCATTGCCAGACATACTGCACCTGTATCAGCAGGATCAGTCAGCACACGCATCGCATTAAGACAAGCTGTCATAAGCTGCTCAGGTCTGGAAATTCTGTCAAAATAATGACACACACCCTTAAATGCATCTGTTACTGTTCTGCCGTAATTGTCAAAAAATTCTGCCTGCTGTAAAACAGGATCAGGCTGACGGCATGCAAAAGTGTCTCCGGGAAGTACCAGCAGCGGAATTCTGTTGGCAGTTGCACAGCCGCAGGCGGTTACCATATTTGTAGCACCGGGGCCAATAGAGGACACACAAGGAATAATTGCCTTTCTGTCCATCTGCTTTGCATAAGCTACAGCAGCAAGAGCCATATTCTGCTCATTTTTTCCCTGATAAAACTTTAAGCTGTGTCCGCCCTGCTCAAGAGCCTGACCAACGCCGACAACACAACCATGGCCGAAGATACCGAAGATACCCTCAACAAATTTTGTTTCAACGCCGTCACATTCAATATACTGATTGTCAAGGAACTTAACAAGCGCCTGTGACATTGTAAGTCTTGTACGATTCATAATTAAGCCTCAATTTCTGAAAGTTTAACCGGTCTGTTTTCTGCAACAGATTTCTTTGCTGCAAGGCCGAGACGAAGTGCCTCTAAGCCATCATAAACTGTAGTCTTGGTTTCCTTATCATTTACAACGCAGTCTATAAACTCTGTCATCTCGTCTGTAAAAGACTGCATATATCTCTCAAGGAAGAAATACAGCGGCTTATCTGTTACAGCACCGTTTTCGTCCATAAATTCAACGTGAGTAGGTGTATCATTTGCTGCACTTGCCTGACCCTTCTTACCGAATACTTCAAGTCTCTGATCGTATCCGTAAGCTGCCTTACGGCAATTGTCGATAACACCAATAGCACCGCTCTTAAATTTAAGTGCAACAAGCGCTGTGTCAACATCGCCTGCCTCACCGATAGCAGGATCAACAGTTACAGCAGCATTTGCATAAACCTCTTCTACCTCACCGCCGATGAAACGAGCCATATCAAAATCATGCACTGTCATATCAAGGAAGATACCGCCGGATACCTTAACGTAAGAAATCGGGGGTGGCTCAGGGTCACGTGATGTGATTTTGATTGTCTGAAGCTCACCAATCTTACCCTTGTTTGCAAGGTCCTTGATTGCAGCAAAGTTATGGTCATAACGACGATTAAAGCCGATCTGAAGCTTTACACCTGCTTCATTAACTGCATCAATAACAGCCTTGATTTTTGCAATTGTTAAGTCAACCGGCTTTTCACAGAAGATATGCTTGCCTGCCTTAGCAGCATCAATAGCAATATCAGCATGTGTATCTGTTGAGGAGCAAACAAGAACAGCCTGAATTTCAGGATTGTTTAAAATCTCGTGATAATCCTCATAATAATTTGGAATACCAAGCTCCTCGGCTACCTTTTTTGCACCATCAACATAAATGTCGGAAATGGCAACGATTTCTGCCTGCGGAATATGGTATGTAATTGATTTTGCATGTACCTGACCGATACGACCGGCACCAATTATGCCTACCTTAATTTTTTCCATAATTTTACCTCTCAAAATATATTCATTAAGCTTTAGCTTATCAATTTAAATAATATCACAACGTATTTGGTAATTCAATAATTAATAAAGATAAAATTAAATATTTTTTCCTCACTAATAATTTATTGCATTAGGCAATAATAATATGTATAATATATATAAATGTTCTTAATTTATAAGGAGAAAAATTATGACTTATACCTACAGACCGCACGGTGTCTGCTCTATGCAGATTACCATTGATATTAACGATGACGAAACCATTAATGATATAAAATTTCTCGGCGGATGCAATGGCAACCTGCAGGGCATTTCCGCCCTTGCCAAGGGTAAAACCATAGACGAGGTTATTGCTTCCCTCAGGGGTATTGACTGCAACGGCAGAGGTACATCCTGCCCTGATCAGCTCTCCAAAGCTCTGGAGCAAATTAAGGAAGAATTTTAAAAGCACAACGAGGGGTAAGCTATGTTCAGATTGGAAAGCAGAATTTTACAACGAGAATTCAAAATATATGAGGACAATCTTTATGCCTCACAAATCAGAAATACCTTGTCCAAAATGGATTTTATTCCTGACGGCAACAGTGTGGAATTTTTGTTTCACTTTACTGACGGAACAGAATTCACTTCAAAGGGATTAAAGGTTACCGGGCATAAAGAAGAAAACCGCAAGCTTTCTTTCACCTTTGAAGAATGTGAGGGCGTTACCGTCACACTCAGCTTCTGGCCCGGTGAAGACGGCAACACGCTCAAAAAGCAAATCAGCTTTGTTCAAAATGATACAAAAACAATAGATTATATTCTTCTGGAGCATATCGGAATCATTAATTCCAAAACGCATTTTTGTGTGCCTACAGAGGTTGAGGGCCCTCAGCTTGACGGCTTTCATTCAGCCCTTGGTCAGCCTTTTTATATTGACAGCCTTTTCTTCGGCTGTGAATTTCCTGTTACCTTTAACTCCATTGTTTTTGGTGTCGGACAGATAAAATACTATCTCGGCAAACATATTGACGGAGAATTTCACTGCCCTGTTACTGTTGTGGGCGGTGCAAAAAACAATACAATGATTGATGTTCAAAATGCATTTTTTGAATATATTAACAGCATTGCCGTAAAAACAGATTTTCGTCTGCAATATAACAGCTGGTATGACCATATGCTGAATATAGATGCAGATAACATTCAAAAATCCTTCTTTGAAATAGAGAAGCAGCTTTCTGCAAACGGTGTTCCTCCCATTGATGCATATGTTATTGACGACGGGTGGAATGACTATAAATCTGCCTTTTGGAGCTTTAACAAAAAATTCCCGAACAAGCTGGAGGATGCCGTTCATTTTGCAAACAGCATCGGCTCCTCCTTCGGACTGTGGCTTGGTCCACGCGGAGGCTATAATTATCAGGCAGGCTTTGCAAAGAGAATGGAGAAGAACGGACTGGGCGCATACAATGCACAGTCTAAGGATATCTGTATAGCCGATCAAACCTATCAGAAAAATGTTAAAAAATTCCTTCTTGATACTACAAAGGAATTTGATATCAACTATTGGAAGCTTGACGGCTTCTGCCTCAAACCCTGTATAAATCCAAAGCATAATCACATTGTTGGCGGTGAAAATGATATGTATTACTACACCGAGATGTGGGAAGGCTGGATTGATATTTTAAAAAGCATCCGTCAGCAGCGTGAGGCAGAGGGCAAGGACATATGGATTAATATGACCTGTTATGTCAATCCGTCTCCTTGGTGGCTGCAATATGTAAACAGCATTTGGCTGCAAAACAGCAACGATATCGGCTTTGCAAACAATCAGGAGCATCAGTCACAGATGGACAGGGAAACCACCTACCGTGACAGCAGATATTTTAACTTTTTATGCACCAGAGCCTTGCAGGTACCTAACAAATATATATATAACCATGAGCCGATTTACGGCACACAGGCAAAGGTAAATTATACCGACGAGGAATTTGAAAAGTACTTATATTTCAATGCCTGCAGAGGTCAGGCGCTCAACGAGCTTCATCTAAGCTATACTATGATGAACAAAACCAAGTGGCGTATACTTTCAAAGGTACTGCAGTGGCAGAAAAGCAATTTTGACATATTAGAGCATGCCAGCTTTATAGGCGGTAATCCTGAGGACAATAACGTTTACGGATATTTCAGCTGGAACGAGCAGGGCGACGGAATTATTGCACTGCGAAATCCTACGGATGAAAAAGCACCGCTGACCTTAACCTTGAATAAGCTTATGGGATGCCCCGAGGATTTAAAAAATGTTAACCGCTACAACGTATACAACGAGGGTGCAGCAGAGAATTTTGACAGCTATTCCTACGGCGACAAAATTGATTTAACCCTAAAGCCCTTTGAGGTTAAAATTTTACAGTTCGGCAAGGCGGACAGACGCTATGATTTCATTGAAGCAACAAGGGAATTTACCATCAGCTTTAAATATAACAGCGGTGAAGAAAACAATGCAATATGCGAAAATGAAGACGTATCGGTTTATGTCGAAAACGGATATCTGAATGTGAAGTGCGACACGCTTAAAGTTACATCAACAAAGCAGATTAACGATAAAGAGCATAAAATCACCATTGTTCGTGAGAAAAACAAAATGGTTAAAATCTATATTGACAAAGCACTGAACTGCTCCGGATATGATAAAAAGGCAAAGGGCGAAATCAACACGGAATTTTTCAGTGACGCTGCCGAATTCAATGCCGAAAGCAAAGCAGCTCCATACAATGAAATCATTTCACTAAAAAATATGTTTATAGCATCCGGAAAGAGAAGGATAAAATAATATGAACACAAATGAACCATCAATAAATACGACTGCTGAAAAAAGCAGCAATAAGAAAAAGGATATAATCAGCTTTTTTACACCAATTGTGATTGCTGTTGTGATTGCATCACTTCTGAAATTTCTGGTATTCGCCAATGCAGTTGTACCAACAGGCTCAATGCTGAACACCATCCAGATGAAGGATAGGGTTATTGCAAGCAGACTGGCATATATCAAGGATGACCCGGAGCGCTATGATGTTATCATATTCGAATACCCTGACTGGCAGATTGACCCGAATTTCCCTAAGGATAAGAAAACGTATTTTGTAAAAAGAATTGTGGGACTTCCGGGGGAAACCGTGCAGGTCGTTGAAGGCATTGTTTATGTAACAAAAACAACAGGCGAAACCATTCAGCTTGACGACAGCTTTGTTACAAATGATTTGCCGGCAGTGGGAGATTACGGACCATACGAGGTACCGGCAGACAGCTATTTTGTTATGGGCGACAACAGAAATCACAGTGATGACTCACGTTTCTGGACAAATAAATATGTGCAAAAGGATAAAATTCTGGGAAAGGTATTATTTAAATACTATCCGGGATTCAGTAAAATAGAGTAACTGTGTCGATTATCTAATATATAAGCAACAGTTATTCCCAAGCATATCTATTACAGAAAGAAGATATTATATGAAATGCAAAAAATGCGGATGTGACGCATTAATAAAAAAAGACGATTGGTATGAATGTGTCGGATGCGGTGCAATTCTATTTGACACAGAGGTAAAAATTAACGATGTTAAAAATCCTACCAAAGAGGTGGAGCGTATAGACAGCGATGCACCCGAGGACAAAGCAGATATCGTAACCTATACTATAGATACGGAAGCAGACGGCACAGTCCCAGCCTCAAGCACATCTGAGGCTGACCCTTCCGAAAATCAGGATAATCCGAATGAGGATGAGCAGAACAGCACCGATGAAAAAAAGCAAAAAAGCAAGCTTCGTGAAACGATTGACTTCTTCATTCCTGTTGTATCTGCTGTTATCGTTGCCATTATTTTAAAAACCCTTATATTTGCCGTTGCTGTTGTACCAACAGGTTCCATGCTGAATACCATTGAGGAGGGGGATAAAATTCTGGCAAGCCGTCTAACCTATATCTCAAATGATCCTGAAAGATATGACATTGTTATATTCAGATATCCCGACAATGAGGAGCAGTACTTTGTTAAGCGTATTATAGGTCTGCCCGGTGAAACGGTTCAGGTTATAAACGGCATTGTATATGTTACAAGGACGGACGGTGAAACCATTCAGCTTGATGACAGCTTTGTTACCAACTGCAAGCCTGAGGGTGATTTCGGTCCATATGAAGTACCTGCAGACAGCTACTTTATGATGGGTGACAACAGAAATACCAGCTGGGACTCCAGATACTGGGATCATAAATTTGTTCATAAAAGCAAAATCATAGGCAAGGTTAAATTTAAATTTTCTCCGGAATTCAGTAAAATTGAATAACATCAATTATCAATATTAAGAGGGGTAACATTATGAATCAGACAAGCTATATTCCCAACAAAGAAAAATGGGCATTCAGTATCGGTGCACTGGGACAGGGTATGATTTACGCTATGATGTCAAGCTACATCAGCGACTATTATCTGAATGTGCTTCAGCTGGCACCTATGTTTGTACTTTTCCTTATGCTGTTTGCAAGGCTGTGGGATGCCATAAACGATCCTATGATGGGTATGATCGTTGACCGACGCACCACAAAGCGCGGTAAAATGCGTCCTTACATAATCTACGCCTCCATACCCATTGGTGTTTTGACCATTTTAATGTATCTGAGCCCGAATCTGAACAAGGGGCCGCTGATGATTTTTTCAGCAGTTGTATATGTACTTTGGGGTATGCTTTATACAATGGCTGACGTTCCTTTCTGGAGCCTGCCTAATGTAATGACGCCCAATGCAGAGGAGCGAAGCTCTGCCATATCCTTTAGCAGAATCTTAAACGGAATCGGCTCTGCTGTTCCCGAGGTGCTGTTCTTGGTGATAGGACTTATTTTACCGAGAATTCTCGGCGCATCAGACGGACTGGAATACAACAAAACAAAGTATCTGATAATGGCAATCATTACCGTTGCAATCGGACTTGTACTGTATTCAAACACATATTTTCACGTTAAAGAGAGAGTAGTTATTCCGGATGTAAAGCCTATTAAGGGTGAACCGTCTAGACTTTCCCGCATATTCAAATGCAAGCCGCTTATGCTGGTTATTCTTATGGGCGTGCTGTCCAGCGGAAGATATATGGTGCAGGCTGCAGCTGTTCACGTTGCACGATATACATTTTACATAGGCGAGCCTCTTGAGGGTATGTCCGACACTGCAAGAGTTGCTGCTATCGAGGCCAGCGTGTCCACTGTTAAAACAATTTTCCAGGCTTGTGCTATCGTCGGTATGTTTGGCGCAATGCTGTTTATGCCGCTTTTGATGAAGAAATTCGATTATAAAAAAATTGTAATTACCACCTGTCTTGCAGGCTTTGCTGCCAGCATATTCACAACGCTTATCGGCTGGTTTACAATGAATCTTTATATCTGCATTCCATTTATTGTAATATCCTGTATACCGCTTGGCGTCCTCAATGTTGTCAGCTATGCAATGATTTGTGACTGCCTTGACTATATGGAGCTTAAAACCGGCTTTAGAGACAATGCGCTCGGCTCTGCCTGTCAGGGCTTTGTAAACAAGCTTGGCAATGCCCTTGCAACTTCGGGAATTGTTGTAATGTATATGTGTATCGGATTAGAGCCTGAGAAGATGCTGAGCTCCGATGTAATTATGGCCGCAACAGATTTGGCTATGAATCAGCGCTTTGCTATGTTCTCTCTCGTATCTATCGTTCCTGGCATCAGCCTTCTTCTTTGTGCAATACCAATGTTCTTCTACAAAATCAGCGGTAAGGAGAAAGAAAGAATTGAAACAGAGCTGGCTGAACAGAGAAAGATAAGAGGAATTGCAATCGAAAATTAAAGCAGGATTGTAATTCCAATCTGCCAAAACACAGCAAAATCATTTAATATAAATATTCAGGAGATGATTATTATGCCTTTTATTCAGGTAAAAACCAATCAAAATATCGACGAAATGAAAACCGCTATAAAATCAGAATTAGGTCAGGCAATCACTGCAATCCCGGGAAAAACCGAAGGATGGCTTATGATTGAGCTTGAGGGCAATAAAAATATGTATTTCAAAGGTACAGACGAGCCTTGTGCAATGTTTGAGATTGATATTTTCGGCAAAGCAGAAGACAATGCGTATGACGATTTAACAAAACGTATTTGCGCAATCAGCGAGAAATATCTGAAGGTTTCTCCCGAAAGAACCTATGTAAAATATACCGAAATCAACCATTGGGGATATAATAACTTTAATTTTTAACATATTCTCTTAGATTACTATTGTACAAAATAGACCCCTGAAAGAAGACAGTCCATATGCAAAGATTTATTAAAAAAATAAAAATGCAGATGATTACAGATAACATATCATTGGTATGCTTTATACTATGCATTATGCTGATTGGTATTTCACTCGTGCTTCTTGTTGCAAAGTATTATAAATTACTGCTGATTTGCTTACTGTTCTTTCTTTTGTTCTCCGGATTAATCTTCATTTTTCGTAGAAAATATAACTTCGGAATAGAAAAAAGGTATGAGTTTGATTTAGATAATATCTCTTTGGAGGATGTAAAAAGACGACTGGAAGCTTCTTCTAAAAAAACTTATTCCACTGACAGCAATTGTTTTTTGTATTCATTTGATAAAAAAGGAAAGAATTATCGGGTTTTACTCTACGTTACTGATAACTTTAACAAAAAAGAATATTATCGCAAAAGGAAAAGCATTAACAAAGGCTTCAATAAAAAATACTCTGTTCATTCAACAGACTCTATTTATAATATTTCAAAACGTAATGTTATAAATATAGCATTCGTTAGCGGTAATACCGACGCTTTGGAAAAAATGCTGGAAATTCCTGCTGACGGATACGTGAATCGTGCCAGCTCAATGCTAAGCGTTGCTATAACAGATAATAAGCTTCTTATACCCTATTATATTGGTTATCATTTTGCCTCATCCGCAAATTACTATTGCTTATGCACAAAGGTTTTTGAATTGCTGGGTTTAGAACAAAATTAAACCATAACCTTTTCAACTAATAATTTCGTAAAAAAAGCACACGAAGGCTTGTCACCTTGTGTGCTTTTCTATCAATATTAAATTTCCATTAACCTTTTATAAATGATTTCGGGTGCAGTTTTGATAAACGCATAAATTTCTTCTGCATCCGTAAATTCATATTCCATAGCCGCTGGCTTCTCGCCGCAGTAGCGATGATGAATAATATTATACTGCTGCCTTGCAATTTCATTATCCTTATAAAAATCGGGATAAGCTTCATCAAAGCCCGGTAATTGTTTGAAAATTTCAAAGGATTCCGACGGCTTTTCTCTAATCAGTATTTGGTCAAAATTGCTCCACTCTTCTCTTATTTTCTTCTTAAAATATTTTTCCTGTTCAGCAGTTTTCTGCTCTGCCTTTTTAGCGTAATACAACTGCCTCGACCAAAGCACATCCGTAAACAAATGCACATAATAGCCGATCCAAAAGGAACGCGCCTTATTCTCTCTCGCATTTGCAATGTAATTGTCGTAAATAAATTGATAATCGCAATTGCTCTTGTTGTTACCATTGTGCGTTACGTGCGTAACCTCGCTCGGCGGATAATACCCTCCGTTACAAGCCGGTGAGCAATCAGGCGCAATGTTGCCAATCACAAAATATTCCACATCAAGATTATCAAGCCTTTTTATAAACCAATCACTTATTAAAAAATGCACCGACCAAAATGCCATCCTCTCACCTCTTCAATATAATTATATACCATTTAAACAATAAATCAAACATAAATAATCTATTCATAAAAATTCAACTGCGTTTTGCAAAATTTATTGCTGTTGATATTTTAGCATAATTATGCTAAAATACTATCAAGGAGATGATGTAATGAATAATTCAATCAGACCTGTATCTGATTTAAGAAACAATTTTGCAGAAATATCAAAGCAAGTGCATGAAACATCAAAGCCTGTTTTTTTAACTAAAAATGGTTTTGGCGATATGGTTGTGCTCAGTATGGAAGCATACGAGAATTTGCAATTTGAAAGTGAAGTCTACTTCAAATTACTGGCTGCCGAAAAAGAAGCACAGCTGACTGATAAAAGATTTTCAGCAAAGGATGTTCTTTCAGAGCTTAAAGTGCTATAAATAATGTATAAACTTGAATTTCTGCCGACTGCCAAAAATGATATGCTTGAAATTGCAAAATACATTTCCGATGAACTTAAAAATCCTGTGGCAGCATTAAAACTAGCAGAAAACCTTATAGCATCTGCAGAAAATATATGTGTCTTTCCCTATTCAAATAATGTGTATACGCCCATAAAATCGCTGGAAAAAGAATACCGACGAATTATTGTTAAAAATTATATGATGTTTTATACGATTGATGAAGATACAAAAACTGTAACAATAATGCGTGTTATATATGCTAAAAGGAATATGGATAAACAAATCAAATAATAAATTATTCACCAAAATCAAAGGGCATCCCGCTTGGGATGCCCTTGCTTTTGGACACTCGTGTTGGCGCAACAGCCAACATCTCGATTCTATTTTAAATTATCTTATTTTACAGCTTCCTCAACGGCAACAGCTTAATTACTGTCACCAACCTCACATTCCTGCTCAATGCGCCAATTGTGTGACCTCACTCAGTTGCGAAAAGGTCCACCGGACCTTTTCTACCAAAATCAAAGGACATCCCGCTTGGGATGCCCTTACTTTTGGACACTCGTGTTGGCGCAACAGCCAACATCTCGGTTCTATTTTAAATTATCTTATTTTACAGCTTCCTCGACTGCTACAGCACAAGCTACTGTTGCGCCAACCATCGGGTTGTTACCCATACCGATAAGACCCATCATTTCTACGTGAGCAGGTACGGATGAAGAGCCGGCAAACTGTGCATCACTATGCATTCTGCCCATTGTATCTGTCATACCATAAGAAGCAGGACCTGCTGCCATATTATCAGGATGAAGTGTACGACCTGTACCACCGCCTGATGCAACTGAGAAATACTTCTTACCCTTTTCAACACATTCCTTCTTGTATGTGCCTGCTACAGGATGCTGGAAACGAGTTGGGTTTGTTGAGTTACCTGTGATAGAAACGTCAACGCCCTCTTTCCACATAATTGCAACGCCTTCTGTTACATCGTTTGCGCCGTAGCAATTAACCTTTGAGCGAAGACCGTCTGAATATGCCTTACGGAATACTTCCTTAACCTCGCCGGTATAATAATCCATCTCAGTCTCTACATATGTGAAACCGTTAATTCTAGCGATAATCTGAGCAGCATCCTTACCAAGACCGTTAAGAATAACTCTAAGTGGCTGCTTTCTTACCTTGTTTGCCTTTTCTGCAATACCGATAGCACCCTCAGCAGCTGCGAATGATTCGTGACCTGCAAGGAATGCGAAGCACTCTGTCTCCTCCTCAAGGAGCATTTTACCAAGATTACCGTGACCAAGACCAACCTTACGCTGATCAGCAACAGAACCCGGAATACAGAATGACTGCAGACCCTCACCAATAGCGGCAGCAGCATCAGCAGCATTTGTTACACCCTTTTTAAGAGCAATAGCGCAGCCTACTGTATAAGCCCACTTTGCATTTTCAAAGCAGATTGGCTGAATACCCTCAACGATTGTATAAGGATCAAAGCCCTTAGCTTTGCAGATTTCTCTGCACTCTTCAATTGATTTAATATCGTATTTAGCGAGAACTTCAAGAATTTGCTTTTCTCTTCTCTCATATGATTCAAATAAAGCCATTGTACTTTCCTCCTTATTATTCTTTTCTTGGGTCGATAATCTTAACAGCATCGTTAACTCTGCCATACTGGCCCTGAGCCTTCTCAAATGCTGTATTAGCATCATCACCGGCCTTAATGAAGTCCATCATCTTACCAAAGTTTACAAACTTGTAGCCGATAATCTCATTGTCTTCATCAAGTGCAATACCTGTTACATATCCATCTGTCATTTCAAGATAACGAGGACCCTTTGCAAGTGTACCATACATAGTACCAACCTGTGAACGAAGACCCTTACCAAGATCCTCAAGGCCGGCACCGATTGTAAGACCATCATCAGAGAAAGCACTCTGTGAACGTCCATAAACAATCTGTAAAAACAGCTCTCTCATAGCGGTATTGATAGCGTCACAAACAAGGTCAGTATTAAGAGCCTCAAGAATTGTTCTGCCCGGCAGAATTTCTGCAGCCATAGCAGCTGAATGCGTCATACCTGAGCAGCCAACAGTCTCAACAAGAGCTTCCTGAATAACGCCCTCTTTGATGTTAAGGCTAAGCTTACAGGTACCCTGCTGCGGAGCACACCAGCCAATACCATGTGTGAAGCCGGAAATATCCTTAATTTCTTTTGCCTTTACCCACTTTGCTTCCTCTGGGATTGGAGCAGCACCGTGAGCAACGCCCTGAGCTACAGGACACATTGTTTCAACTTCATGTGAATAAGTCATTTGAATTACTCCTTCCATTTTTTAAGCCGATTACAAATACATATAACAGCCTAAAATAATAATTACTTAAATTATTAAAAATATTATACCCAATTTATACTATATCTTCAAGAGCAAATACGAAAAAATTGGCTGATTTTAGCACTTTTATTTTGTATATATTGCTAATAAAGAAAATATTTGATATACTAAATATCAGAGAGCAATAGTATAGGAGGCTTTTATGAAAATAAAAAAAGGTTTTGCAAAAAGGGAAATAGCCGGCTCACACATTGTCGTTCCTGTGGGAAGTAAAGCAAAAGAGTTTAACGGAATGATTACCCTGAATGAAAGCGGTGCTTTCTTTTGGGACTGCTTCACCAAGGACATTACAATGGATGAGGCAGTAGCACTGGTAACCGACGAATATGATATTGACGCTGCCACTGCAAAAAAGGATATAGAAAACTTTATAAATATGCTGAATGAAAACAATTTAATGGATATGTAACAAAACAAAATCTCTGTATGGTATTTGAAGCCATACAGAGATTTTTTATTTATCCTATTGCTTTTACAAATTGTTATAGCTGTCCCTGTTAAAGTTTATGGATGCTTTATACTCATCCTGCGCATCAATTTTATTCTTCAAGATATACGCAAAATCCTTTGCATTAACATAACCGTCCTTTACGTAATCACAATTGCACAAAACAAAGGGACTATCCGTAAAATCATTATTGTCAGCAGATGCTGAAATCGTCATCAGCACATCCCTGTCAATAGAGCTTGCAGTAGAAATATTGAAGGTGTGCGCACCGCTAATCATATAAAATGAAAATTGACCGTTGATATCTGTAACTGCCAGCTTTTGCCCATTGTTACTGATTGTCGCATTATCCACAGGCTCACCAATGGTATTATGGATTACGCCCTTAACCAAATATCTGGAGCTTGAAGATACCTTAATACTGCAGCTTGCCGTTTTATCCAGTATCTTTACAGTGAATATATTTCCGTTGTAATTCGGGTCATTCTCGGGGTACCAATGCTTTTCGTACTGATTATCAATATAGCTTATTCGGTATCCATCCACCTCATTTTTACCGTATACAGTAGAGGAGGTTCCGTTAGAATAATGAACGGTTACCACGCTGTTGGAGGTCAGTCTGGATAAATTATATTTGAAATATTCATTTCCCTTCGCATCATTTTCCCACGCGCCGTTCATATACACATCCAGCTCTGCAGGACAGCTGAAATCAATACTCTCAATTGCATTTGAATCATAGGCATCACATCTGAGCATGACTGTTGTTGAGCCATCCACACGGCTTTCAGCCATATACCAGCCAACAGCATAATAATATGTAACACCTGCATCCAAATGATAAGTCAAGCAAAACTGCAGATTCCCGTGGCCATTCTTCTCCCAGTTGGGATCACTGTTGGAATATGCTAGATTAACCATTTGTCTGATATGGGTATCCTTGTCCTCTTCCATTACAAACAGATAAGCCTGACTTTTAGGCGTATTATAGGACAGCAAGGAATATAAGCCTGACTCATCAGGGGTATAATAAAACCACTCTAAATCATTTGCACCATTTATAACGGCAGTAGATTTAACATTCAGCGTCAGTTGACGGGAGCTGGCATATGCGTAAAAGGAGAGGGCAATCGAAGACAGAATAATAGCAGACGCTAATACCAGTGAAATAACTCGTTTCTTCATAAAACCCTCTCCTTAAAGGTCAATCCGCTTTCAAAATATGTTGAAAGTTAATAGGTATATTCGTTTGTTTTTACATTAATAAAGTTCTTGTAACCATCTTTATATCCTGATAAGGACGGAGTCTTTACAATCATTGCAAAGTCCTTGGCATTAACATAACCATCATTGTTTACGTCGTATGCCATCAATGGTACTGTTTTGCTGTTCAGCGTATCAAAAGCAACATCCCTAGGCGCAATTCCGTCACCCTTTAAGGTAACTACTGTTTTGCCGTCAACACGAACAGGAACAAGTGCCTTACCGCTTTCATCGGTTACAGCTACAAGCTTGCTGCCTGCATAAACCTGTGCACCTGCAAGCGGAATATTACTTGCTTTATCATTTGTATCTGCCAAAAGCACTGTGGAAAGCGCAACATTTTCAGTAACCGGAATACCGCTCAGTTCAACACCATTAATACCGGTATTGCCCTTTGTAATAAGCTCAAGCTCTGTACCGTCAACACTTTCACCGCCATTGATAAATACCATAAGGTAAAGCTTATCCTGATTGTCGCAAGCACTTGGAAGTGCTAAATTACCATAGGTTTCAACCGGCTTGGTTGCTGCGTCATTGCTGATTGCTCTTGCATTTGAATTGTCAACATAAGTAAAGTTGGTACCATCTGTGCTATAAGCAATACCCCAATCACGAGGACCCTTATTTGAGCTAAGCTGTTCTGCATTCAGGGTTAAATTTGTGAAGCCCTTAGAGCTTGTCGTAATCAGCCAATATCCATTTCCTGCCGGATTATCAAGCTTCTTGGAAGCTGCAAATGCATTGATTGTGCTGTATGAAACTCTTACACCATAGGTATTGGTATAAGTCAAAGGTGTTGCGTCAGCACCATTCGGATACATTTCAAGCTTACCGCTGTTTGCACCGGCTGAATTTGTAACTGACATCAGGTCGCCGGATACATAATCATTGAACAGTGCAGTTGTGTCATTGTAGTTAAACTTAACAACCGTTTCACCCTTATAGTAATAGGTTGCAATGTTGTCGATACTTGTATCTTCATCCTCTTCAACATGAATGGTTACTGTATAGGGCTCCTGCTTTGTATTATCAAAGCCGAGGGCTGTGGACAGCTGTATTCCTGTTTGCGGATAAGTACCTGAAAGAACAATCTGATTGCTGCTGTCTCTTACAGCATATTTCATTTCAAGTCCGTCAGGGCTTACATACTTAATGACACCGTTTGCACCAAAGTAGTTTGTTGATTTATTGGTATAAGGCATCTTGTAGCTGCCGTTATCCTCACCGGCAACAACAACATGGTTTACATACAAATTACCCTTTGACGCATTGTTATGCAGTGTTGCACCCAAAGCGGTAGCATTTTCTGTAGTCGCAAGTCTTATATAAACAACTGCCTTATCATCACATTCCTGAGGCAGGTCTGTTGTCAGGAATACATACTCTAATACGCCGTTAGCAGGAAGTACTACATTTGTATCTACATTTTTATATGTTTTTCCGTCAAGGCTGTACTGCAGGCTTATGCTGTTTGGTCCCTGATTTGTTGTATAAGCCATTGCACTAAAGTTCACATTATCATATCCGGCAGTACTGATTTGATATGTAAAGCCGGAGCTTGCACTCCACTTAGCACCGTCATCTGGTGCTACCAGGAATGCACCTTTATCTGCATTCCACTGCGGAACATATTGTGACACGCCGTCAGTATATGCTGTCATCTTTCCGCTTTGGTCATATACACCGCCTGTAGACTGAACTGCACCGGAGGTTACATCCGTTGAATAGGTCTCATAACTGAATTCATTAATATCTACACCGGCGAAGGTTACAGTATATGTTACATCATTACTCTTAATATCATTAAATGCTGCATATGCAGTAATAACAGCCTTGTCACCAATCTTTGCTGTCTTTGCATTAAACGGATTAAACGCACCGGTGTAAAGAGTATCTTCACCGCCGTTTACAGAATAATAAACATCTGCACCGCCGTTATTGTCCGTAATAACAACATTGTTGTCATCAAATATAGTTGTCAGTGCATTTGAGGTAGCAACTGTCGGCTCATAAAGCTCTGTAACAACAGAGAGGGATGCACCGGTAACCTTAATGTTATTGACAGCTGCGTCACCGCTTGTCTGGTTAACAATGGTATTTGTACCATTGATTGCAATGTCATTGGCAACAACCATTCTGATATAAACTACAGGCTGGTTATTGCAAGCCTCCGGCAGAACAACCTCGTTAAAGGCATTTTCCATTGTTTTATTCTTTACAATAGAATAGGTTGCTCCTGCTACATCGGTATATGTGCTTCCGTCCAGACTGTACTGCAGCTTCCAGTCACGCGGTCCCTTCTTTGTACCGCCGAGCTTTGCACTGAATTTAATATTCTCATAACCCGCAGTTGAAACAACCGTTTCAAAATACGGATATGTTCCCCAGCCAAGACCGTCTGTCTTGGAGGTTCCCATTACAGGTGCCTGATCACTTATCGTATCATTGGTATACAAATCAGCTGTACCTGACCACTTAATTTTTGCATCATCCACTGCATTCACAGATGCATAGAGGTTTGAGTCTGCCTGCTTTTCGCCATCTGTAGCAGTATAATAATATCCTGTACCCAGTGCTGCAGCACTTATAAGTGCTTCTGAAGCATTGGTGTAATCATAATCCCAGGAGGCAATGGTTCTGTCATAACCCTCAGGTCTTGTTCCTGAAAATACATTACATACATTTGATGTTACAGAGCCTGAAAGGTTAACACCATCACCTGTAGCAACGCAGGTAATCACAGAACCGGCATCACCCTCTGTAACTGTATAAGTCTGCTGTGCTGCACCGTTAATTGCAGCACCATCCTTATACCACTGATAACTTACGGAGGAATTAACTTCTTTTCCGGCTGCATTTGTTAAGGCTGCTGTGATTTCCATATCCTTATAAGCAGCATTATCAATAGTCAAAGGCCAGTTTCTTATATCAGCTGCAACAATGTTAAAGGTTGTGCTGACCTGACCCTTATACTTTCCGATACCGGTTACAGTAACGGTAGCCTTGCCTGTATTCACATTATTTTCGTAGGAGAGAGAATAATCAAGACCCTCTTCCAGTGTAACTGTGCCTGTGCCTGAAATAAAGAGCTTTACACTCAGGGACGGCTTTACCTCGTCACCTGTGTAGAACTGATTGTTGATTGCGCCGATGCTTGCTCCGCTTAAATCAACCTTTGTAATATTATTGTCAATCCAGGTCTGACGGTTGTTCACCCAATTTGTAAGGGAGGTAATATAGCTTGATGCACTGTAGGTTGTATCCTGACGAATCGCATCCATCTGTGCACTCTTATTAACCGTATTTACATAATATGCAATGCTGTTCAGCTTGCCAGTTGTATCTACAGTATTACCAAGAAGAACATCTACAGCAGGTGTAATATATTTGTAATAGTACTTTTCTGCCATTGTCCAGAAATCCGTGCAGTTTGTTGCAAGGGCAGCATAGAAATTCAAAGGAGACTGTTTATCCGTAGAATATGTCATCGTTGAATCATCGGATCTCCAACGATAGATACGGCTGCCCTTTGTATACCAGCCCTCAGGGCTGGAATAGGTTAAGCCCCAACGCTTTGCTTCTCCATCGCCTATTATACCTAATGAATTATCCATATCCCATACAGGGCCTGCATACAGCTTGCTGTCAACTGCATCACTGTCCTTATAGAAATAGGTTGATGATGTGGATGAGTCCATATTCTTAAAGAATTCCTGTGTCCAGTAATATTTAACCGCGGACTCAGCATCCAAAAGGTCACTCCAGCTCTTGCCCTGATACTGCGCATCAGGGGCAGGATTTGTTATAGAACGTGAACCATATGATCTTTCTGTTGCATAAGATAAACTTGAACAATTCGTTGTTGTACTTGTGCTCGGAACAATACCATTATTATACACCGATGCACCCAAAGCATAGAGGAGATTATAGCTGTACTTAACCATATCCTCGCTGGCATAATCTGCACTCTTAATTACCCAGCCCTGTCTGTTGTAAGCACAGAAGCCTGCATTTTCGTTTACCCAGCGGTTGCTTATTTCAAGCTCATACAAATATCCGCCTGAATAATCACTGGGAGAGGTAAGATTAGAATAGTTATAAGCACCTACAGTATGTCCTGTAAAATCGTTTTTACCTAAAAGACCACCTGTTGTTTTGCCAACAGTCTGAACGGCTGTGCCTGTTAAATCTGCAGGAATAATTGCACCTGTTGCAGGGTCTGTAGTACCATTTGCAATCTCAAGGTTTTCATATGCATCACTGATATTAATTCTGTTTGACTTTATTTCAACCTTTTCAGACAGCTGATAGGAGCCAATATACTGCTGATTTACATATAAATCAACAGGCTTGCAGTGGGGCTGAAACTTAACGCCGATATAATCTGCAAAATCATAGGTAATCTGATTTTTAACTAAGCTTTTATCAACATCGTTTGCTAAGAGGCACCACTTTTTAGCTGAACCCATTCCAAGTAAAGAGGTGGATTTAGCAAGCTTTATATTAAATGGTTTTTTATCATGTGAGCTGCCCCAAGTACCATTACCGCGGCCGCTCATCTTTTCCATAATGCCGTTGTAATCAACCTTTCCGTCAGGCTGCACAATCATAATGGAACCGCCCTCGGAGACGCTGTGGTCTGAGCTGCCAATGATATCGCTTAAAGAACCTGAATCCGTATCAATATATACAGTGCCAACATCACCGCTCTTGATTGCAGTTACAGTATAGCTTGTGTTATTGATTTTAACGGTATAAGCCTTTGATATACCGCCTGCATTCAGCTCACTGAATATACCGGTTGCTTGTCCGCTGAACACCTGTGTTCCGTTGATTGTAACCGTATTGCCGGTATCAAACCAAAGGGTCAGCGCATCAAGGTCAGCACTGGACGGGAAAAACCAATAGTAATTTGCCGTACCTGATGAAATACCTGAACCGGAGCTGTGACTTCTCTTATACGGCTTAATACCACCTAAGGTTGCCAGGGTATTTGCACTTGCAAGATTGATATTGTTTTGGGTCAGTACATTCTGCGGGTCTGCCCAGATAGAGATATAGTCCTTCTCTACCTCAACAGGTCCGTTGGCAGCACTGGCTGTAAAAGGTGATATAGCAAGCGTTGTCAAAATGATGACAAAGGCTATAAACACCGACAGCATTTTTTTAAATGATTTGTTCATAATATTCTCCCTTATTTTAATTAAAAGGTTACAGTGCCCAGCTTACCTGACCATCCTATATCCTTAGATGTTCCTGCAAAAGAAGCCGTCTTTGCACTTGTTGATGTACAGATAAAGGATTTTGCTTTATCTGCTGATTTATAATCTCCTACGGTAAACTGGCCTTGCTTAGCAGCTGTTGCCAAAACAGTATTTTGTCCGCAGGCTGTTGGCCTGGAGTTCGTTGCACCCGATGCAGTGACTGTTCCGCCGTTGATGGCAAATACGCCATTCTTTTGCTTAATAATCTTTCTGACTTTAAGAGCATACTTACCCGGAGTTAATGCTGTTATGTCAAGTCTTCCGCCGTCAATAATAATCCAGTCATTTGTATCAATACCATCTGCACTATTGCTGTCAGTCAGAGACTTAATTGTAATTTTGCTTGTGCTGTCGCCTTCATATTCAAACTTGTTGCAGTGAATGCCGTCACCCATTGAGTCAATATTGATTGTAGCACCTGTTTCTACAGTTACCTTTCTGTCACAGGAAATACCCTGCTTTGCCTTGCTTGTAATGTTCAGCGTTGCATTCTTGATTGTTACAGACTCGGTAGAGCAGATACCGCTGAGGTTCGGACCTCCGTCAATATCGGCAGTACCATGACCCTTTATGCCCAGCTTACATTCGCTGTAAATCGTACCATTTGTACCGCTGCCTGCTGCTCTGAAAGAGTTTGAACCGGTGAAGGAAAGCTCGACCTTCGGTGCTGCAGCCTCAACACTTGAGCCGAAATTGCCTGTACCTGCTCCGGACTCCTCTCCATCGTTCTCTTTCTGATTTTCCTTATCAACATCCGTAAACTTTATGGCTGTCTTTTTCTGGGTTGATATATTTACATCATTGAATTTAACCTCAACGTCCTCACCGATGGAAAATCTGAATTCCATCTGACCTGAGAATGTATCCGTCTCGCTGGTAACATAATACTTACTATACTCACCGGCACCGTCAACAATAACCTCCATACCGCCTGTTGCAGCTGAACCTGCCAGCCTTACATTCTTAGCACTGCATTCTATCTGTCCGCCTTTTTTCAGGACTATGGCTGTATAGTCAACTGCAGGACTTTCAGGCTCCTTGGTATTGTTATCATCATCATTCGGCTCTTTAGCGTCATCACCGCTGCCGTTGCTTCCGCTGCTGCCGCTATTACCGCTGTTGTCCTTGTCACTGCTGCTTGCACCGGCATTGTCCTTTTTCGTAGTGCTGGTTTTTTCTCTTTCCTCAACAACCTTTTCAGCAGTCTCAACCAAATTCTGTGCCTTTACGGATTCAACAACCTTCTGGGTTTTTCCGTCGCTGGTAGTGAGTGTTTTTTCGCCGTCCTTTTCTGTCTTAACGGTTACATTTATCAGTTTGCCTTTATCATCCTTATCCAGCTTAATAAACAGATTTTTGGAGTTATCAATCTTTGTAACGACTTTGAAATACTCCTCTGTATCCTTATCCTTATCCAGGTCAATTGTGTCCTGAATGGCAACAATATAACCCTTTTCGTCTGCCAAAGCAGTCATGGTTATAAATTTCTTGTTTTCATCATACTTGATTAAGCAATTATTTTCTTCATCAAATTCAACAGCTATAACCTGTTTTATGTACGCATATGACTTTTCGTCAAGTGCCTTTCCGTCTTTACTCTTAGCGGACTCAATATAAACTGCAATAATGGACACGCCGTCACTGTTATATACAGGAACAGCTGTCAGCACATTGCCGTCTAAGTCTGTCAGCTCAAGCGTTGCCTTTTCCTCAGAATCAACATCTACCTTAACATCATCATCCGCATCCGTTACCGCAACTACAGGTTTGGTAATTTCGGGAACCTCCTGTTCCTTCGAGCAGCCTGCAAAGCAGGAGCAAACCAGAATTGCAGCTAGTGCAAATGCAAAAATCCTCTTCAATTTCATTCAAATACCTTCTTGTTTTGTGCCATTGTAAAAGATAAGCACTATATATTGTGCTTTTTTAATTTGTCTTATAAAATACGTTCAGGAATGCTGAAGATCAGCATTCCTGAATTTTTTATTGAAAATGGAAGCTCTTAACAGCAGGAGCCTCTGTTGAAAGCATAATCTTCAGATTTCCGTTCATTGCTCTCAGGTCATCAAGCATCTCTCTTATCTGCTTGTTGTCCTTTAATTCAACGGTGAAGCTGAGCTCAAACAGCGCACCGAAATCAACGGATTTAACCTTTGCCAGCTTAAAGCTCTTTGTATACTTTTCAAGTGTTTCGTCAAAAGCGCCAACATAATTCAGCGTTTCCGGAACTGTAATCTTCAGTGTGTATGTATCACCTTTTTTACCTGCATAATTTGTAACGTGCAGAATAATAATCACTGCGCAGATAACCAAGGTTGCAATTCCTGCATACAGCCAGTAGCCCATACCGCAGGCAAGACCCATTACAACAGACATAAATACAAACGCAATGTCCTTTGGATCGCCGGGGGCACTTCTGAATCGAATCAATGCAAACGCACCTGCAAGGCTGAATGCTCTTGCAACATTATTACCGATAAGCAGAATAACCATACCTACAATCGGTGCCAGCAGTATCAATGCCACACAGAATGCCTGACTGTAGCCCTCTTTTTTGTGGGTAAGCAAATATACAAGGCTGATAATTAAGCCTATAATAATTGAAGAACCTAAAATTTCCAGCACACTGACAAGTGTCAGTGAATCAGCAATTTCTCCTGTTGATGCTGATGTAATAAAATCATTAAAATTCATATTTCTCTCCTTTATTTAAAATCGTCAAACGAAAGCACATTGCCATCGTTATCTGTCAAATGGTATTCCAGCAGTCCTTGACGGGCATCCTGCTTATACTTAACACCATATTTTGAAAAGCCGTGACTGAATAAATTGTTTTCACTTAAAATTCGTGTAAGCCATAATGGCATTGCACCGAGAATTTTAATTTCCATTATGTATTCACCATTTGGCAGAAGCAGTTCGTCATCCTCACTTTCACCAAATATGAAGTTTGACCTTCTTGTTCTGACATTTCTGTCAAAGGTCATTCTGAAATTCTTATCCTCCTTGCCAAACAGCGCAAGCCTGTCATACTGAACATACAGTGCAGGGTGAACCTTGTTTCTTGACAAATAGTATTTCAGCTCCTTGGCTACCTGAGCTGATAAATAATCCTTCGTCTCCGGCATAATACCTTCGTTTACAAAGGGCTCTATTTCCTTGATTTTAAGTTTAATCCTACGCTTATTGCCCTGGCCCTCACTCTTCTTTTTAATTTCCATAAAGATTTTATCCTCAGGGTCTTTACGGTCATAATAAGAGCGTATTCTCATCTTTTCCTTATAAACCGGTCCTGATGAGTTCTGCCTGATAACATCATGATTATCCGTATCATAATAAATACTGTAAATTCTGTACTCATTACCATTCAGACAAAATGGGTCCAGTTCCATATATTCAAGCAAAGAGGGCAAAATCTGATCCAGCTTTTCCTTGGTGATAAGATACTTTTTTTCATAACGTTTAAAAGTAGCTATCGCCAATGCAAATCCCCCTTAATATTGAATTTTTAATTTATATATACGTCTATGCTAATTGTATTATAAATTTTATTTCAAGTCAAGAACATTATGTTAAAATTATGTTAAATTGTTCACGGATTCTTCTTTGACTATTAATTTGTATTTTTTACAAGAATGTGTTATAATTAACACATAGTTAATTATTTAACTGATAAGCACGAATAAACAGGAGGCGAACATTATGGCTAAAAAGGACGGTTCTTTAGACCTTAGAATTAAGCGAACCCAAAAGGCTATCAAGGAGTCTTTCTTTCATTTAGTAGACAAAAAAGGCTTTGAACGTATATCTGTTAAGGATATCACCGACGGTGCTATGATAAGCAGAAATACCTTTTATCTTCACTATACAGATAAGTATGACCTGCTGAACAAAATATGTGCCGATATGATGCGTTCCTTATTTTTCAGGGTGGGAAAGCAGCTGCGAAGAGTGCAGCGCGGTCAGTTAAATGCAGAAAGTGTTGCAACGGTTATCAGTCACGGAATTTATGCCATTGATACGGATAAAAATGCGTACCGAATTCTTTTTAACAGCAGCAGTTCGGATATACTTACAAGTATGCTCAGCAGTGTAATCGGACGCTGTCTGGATTTATTTACCGACAGTATCGGCGGAATAGATAAATTCTCACGTGAATATATCGTTTCGGGTATGATTGGACTTATCAAATACTATTCTGCAAATCAAATAGACAATATCGATGAAAAATGTCTTTATTTTACAAAAATTCATCTTGGTAAAATTATAGAAATGTCTGCAGAAAAGGCATCAACGGAGTACGGCAATGCGTAAAAACAAAAAGAAGAGAAGCTCTAAAAATCTGAAAATCAATACCCGTATTGTCCTTACAACCGTGCTTGCCATTCTTATACCTTTGATTATTATAGGTACCTTTTCAACGGTATTTGTCAGTACGGTGTCATCCTATTTCAACTTTTCAACCGTTACAACAAATACCTACAGCACTGTCAATCAGATACAGTGGTCGCAAACCTTAACGAGTATCACCAACGAGCTGACAGGTGATAACAGCAACAGTCAAAAGCTTGAAAATCTCAAAAACTTTGCAGCACCGCTGGAAAAGATGGACTCTTTGATTTATATAGAAAACAACAACAGTCTATTCTACGCCAGCAAAAACAGAACGGACATACTCGAAAAGGCGAATGAGTTGGTATCTGTAGACAAAAATCAAAACCTGAGTTATTTCGGTTATAACGGACTGGTGCTTGTGAACCATGTTCATTCCGGTCACGAAAACTATCTTATCGTAATTGTCAACGAGGATTATACTGTAAACGACATCAATCAGCGAGTAAGCTTTAAGGATTTTACGGATTTACTGCTGGGCAGAACCGGTATCATCGTATTGATTATTATACTTCTGTTTGTTGTAACCATCTCTATCATTTCCTTTATCACATCCACCACCATTGCAAAGCCGATTAAAAAAATTGCTGAGGGTGCAGATGAGATAGCCAGAGGAAATCTGGATTACAGTATAGAATACGACTCCACAAACGAGCTGGGAAAAACCGTTAACAGCTTTAACGATATGAGACTTCGGTTAAAGGAATCTATCGAAAAGCAGGCAAAAACCGAGGAAGAACGTCGTGTGCTTGTAGCAGGAATTGCCCATGATTTAAGAACGCCGTTAACCTCGGCAAAGGGATATGCTGAGGGTCTGCTTGACGGGATAGCCGATACACCGGATAAAAAGGAACGCTATATCAAAACAATATGTCAATCCATTAATGATACAGAAAAAATACTGGATGACCTGCTGACTGTGTCAAAGCTTGAGCTGAATTCCTATGAACTGAATTTGGTTGATGTGAACGCAACGGAGTTTCTAAATGATGGTGCTGATGAAATCAAGCAGCTGCTCACCAAAGCCGATTTTGATTTTGAATACGAATGCAACTGCAGCGAGGATGCTATTATCAGTATTGACACAGACAGATTTGCCAGAGTAATCAACAACATTATATCCAACAGTATGAAATATGCTAAGGAAAATGAAAAGGGAAAAATCTCTCTCGCCCTTAACGAATATGAAAAAAGCATTATCATCAAAATATCCGATAACGGAATCGGTGTTGATATGAACAGTCTGCCGAAAATATTTGACACTATGTACCGAGCAGACAAAGCCAGAACTAAAGTATCTGATGGCTCGGGACTGGGGCTTTCAATCTGTAAACAAATTGTTGAACTGCACGGCGGAACAATTTGGGCCAGCGGTAAACTAAACGAGGGACTGTCAATCTTTATTTCACTGCCAAAAAAGGAGGCTAAGCAATGAGTAAAATTTTAATCATTGAGGACGATGAAAACATCCTGCAGCTTGAACGCGATTATTTAGAAGCAAACAGCTTTGAAACGGATTTTGCTGTAGACGGCGAAACGGGTGCAAAAAAAGCCATTGAAAATAAATATGACCTGATACTTCTTGACATTATGCTTCCGGGTTTGGACGGCTTTGAAATATGCAAGCGTATAAGGGCTGAAAAAAACATTCCGATTTTGCTTGTCAGCGCAAAGAAAAGTGATATGGATAAAATCAACGGACTTAGCTTTGGTGCTGATGATTATATCATCAAACCATTTTCACCAAGCGAGCTTGTAGCCAGAGTAAAAGCGCACATCAGCAGATATCAGCGGCTGACAAATACACCTGAGCCGAGCATCCTGACACTGGGGAATTTAACGCTTAACAAGGATTCCGGAGAGGTCTTTCTTAACGGAACAGAAATTACGCTGACAAAAAAGGAGTTTGAAGTGCTGTTTCTTCTTGCATCGAAGCCGGATACTGTATTCAGTAAAAATGACCTTTTTGAACAAATATGGGGCTACGATTCCTTAGGGGACACCTCAACGCTCACTGTGCATATAAACAGGCTTAGAGATAAATTGAAAGAAACCGATCCCGATTCCGACTACATCAAAACAGTATGGGGCAGAGGCTATAGATTAAAATAATAAAATATGCTTAAACAAAAAAATCACCTCGGCAAAGCCGAGGTGATTTCTTGCTTTAGTATTACTTATGATTATGTTAATGCTTAATCGTCAATCGGTTCAGATGACTTATCCAAAATTTTGCCTGTTACTGCATGAATTTCATATTCATATTCTGTTGTTGCGGTTTCAAACTCGATTTCATAAATATAAATTCCGTCATCCTTTTCAAGCTTTGCTTTTGTAAAGACAACCTCACCGGCGGAATGACCGCTGTTTTTAAGTGCTATTTTTTTCGCACTGTCTACACCAATATATTTTGCACTTGTGGATGCTTTTGCGGTTGTGGTCTTTTTCTTTGCCGGCTTAATAGCATCCTTATCATAGGAAAGAATATTGCCGTCTAAATCTATTTCATACTCATATTCATAGGAGGAGGTTCTAAACTCAATTTCATAATATGTGATACCATCATCACGATCCTTATGTGCAGAAGTAAAGGTGGCATTATTCTTGGAAACACCTGCATTTTTAAGCGCAATATTCTTTGCATCCTCAAGCGTAATTGCATTGCCTGCATTCGTTGTTGCTTTGCTCTCCTGCTTTTTGGTTACATTTTTTTGTGTTGTTGTTTTATTCTCTGTCTTATTCTTTTTTGTTGTAGTTTCCTGCACTGCCTCACTCTGCTGTGTAGTCTGTGCCTGTGTTGCTTCGGCTGCATTACCGCCGGAAACATCTGCAGCAGTCGTTGATACCGGCTTGTCAATTTTAATATCGTCGTCAAGCTCGTGATCCTTTTCTAAAATCGTTCCGTCAGAAGCCTTAATCGTATAATCGTATTCATCAACACCATTTACAACAAATTCAATATCATAAACAAAGACACTTTTTTCAAAATCCATTTTTGCCTTGGTTACCGTTGTGTCTTCTTCTGCAGCACCTGCATCAAGCATTGCAATATTCAAGGCTTGGTCTATTCCGATAGAATTCTTTTTTGCCACATCATAGGCATAGGAAAATGTGGCTGTTGAAATAAT
This sequence comes from Clostridium sp., assembly GCA_023663865.1. Classification (GTDB taxonomy): domain Bacteria; phylum Bacillota; class Clostridia; order Oscillospirales; family Acutalibacteraceae; genus Eubacterium_R. The sequence goes on along the minus strand of JAMPGU010000003.1, from coordinate 55,136 downwards.
TACCACCGCTAAAATAACGGCTGTTATAATTGCTGCTAATTTCTTTTTGTTTTTCATAATACGTTCACCCTTTCTTTATTGTACTGCCATTGTATCATCAGAAGATTAAAAGAACATTAAAGATTGTTCCTGTTTTTCGGAAGAACAAAGGTAAATATACTTCCCTTGTCGATTTCACTTTCCACTTCTACATAACCACCATGAAGCCTTGCGATTTGTGAAACAATGGACAAACCCAAGCCTATACTGTATTTAGAATCCACTGCTGTTCTCGCATTATCCGCCTGGAAAAAGCGATTGAAGATTTTATCCTGCACGGACTTTTCAATACCGATTCCATCATCCTGCACAGATAAGCGTATTTCATCCCTATTCTGACTGAGTGACAGCAGAATGCTTCCGTTTTCCTTTCCATACTTATAAGCATTTGAAATAAGATTATGCACAAGACGGCAAATCATATCCTGATTTCCATTTATAATTATACCCGGTTCGATACTGCCCTGCAATTGGATTGCACGTTCCTTCCTTGTCTGCTGCTCCTCTTTAATATTTTCCATTAAAGCTGACAAATCAAACTCCTGAGAATTCGGAACCTCTTTCAGCTTTTCAAGACGGGAAAACTGCAGCATTTCCTCAACAATATTTTTCATCCGCAAACCTTGACGCTGAATAACCTTTAATGATTTTACGTACTCCTCTATGGTTCGCTCCTTGCTCAGCGTAAGCTCGCTTTGGGCAAGGATTGCAGACACAGGTGTACGAAGCTCGTGAGAAATGTCAGAGGTAAACTGCTTTTCCTCCTCAAAGGATTGCTCCAGCCTGCCAAACATTTTGTTAAAGGATTCACTCAAAGCATAAAGCTCGTCCTGTGCGCTGTCTAATTCTATTCGTTTTGAAAGGTCCTTTCCGTCACTTATACTTTCGGCAGAGGAAGCAATTTTTCTTATAGGACTTAAAAAACGTCCTGCAAGCAAATATCCGCCGATGATGCCGAACAGTGCCAATGCCGGCAGCACAACAAGCATCAGATTCACTGTTCTTGACAGTGTGGTTTTATTTGCATTTTCATTCACAATGCCAAGAAGTATTAAGCCATCCAGTTTTTCGCCGGACAGGGATTTGCTTAACACATAGTATTTTTCATTCTTATAGGTATACTTTTCTATACCCTTGTCGGGATTTAACTGTGCATTAATTACGTTTTCGCCGTAAACCAAATTGCCCGTTGCATCATAAAGTGCGCAATAAACACCACTGTTTTCATTGAGATAGTCGTCATCAATTTCAATATAAGCATCCTTGTACTGCAAATACTGGTCGCCGACTTCTCTTTCCTGAGTGGTAATATCTTCAACAAATTCTATCTCATTTGTATTGTCATTTACGACCTTTACAAGCGTTTCCTTAACATCATCATTCAGCACCGAATTGCTGATAACAAACATTAACACAAACATAATGGATGTTAGTATAATCACTAAAACAGAAAACCACAGCGTGATTTTTGCTCTTATCGTCAGTTTTTTCATTTTTCCTCCAAATACTTATCTTATACCAAGAACATAACCAACACCGCGAACTGTGTGAATAAGCTTAACTTCAAAGTTTTCATCTATCTTTTTGCGAAGATATCTTATATAAACATCCACTACATTTGTTCCGCCCTCGTAGTCAAAATTATAAATATTGTTTTCTATCTGCTCTCTTGATAAAACCTTATCCTTATTTCTGATTAAATATTCAAGCAAGGAAAATTCCTTGGCAGAAAGCGCAATGACTTTATCCCCGCGCTTAACGGTTTTTGACAGGGAATCAAGGGTTAAATCTGCAGCCGTATAAATATTGCTTGCATTTCCCTTGCTTATTCTTGTCATCACTCTGATTCGTGCTGTAAGCTCATCAAAGGAAAAGGGCTTGGTCAAATAATCATTTGCACCTAAATCCAGCCCGTGAACCTTATCACTTATGGAGTCCCTGGCGGTCAAAAACAGTATCGGTGCATTTCCGCCTCCGTTTCTGTATGCTTCAACCACATCAAAGCCATTCATCTTCGGCATCATAACATCCATAATAACTGCATCGTACTGCGCACTTTGCAAATAATAAAGCGCATCCTCACCGTCATAGCAGCTATCTGCACAGAAGCCCTCCTCAATCATTTTTTGCTTAATAATATCATTTAGATCTCGTTCATCCTCTGCAATTAATATTCTCATACCGACACCTCACTTTATTCTATATTTTATCATACAAAAATTAAAAAAAGATTAAAACACAAAACACCATAAGGCATCAACCTTATGGTGTTTAGACCGTCGATAAAGTGGACTGAACCACGCCAAATTAATAAATATTAATATCCTTTAGTCTCCTTGTAAAAGAAAGGTGATAATATTTATTGCTGACAAAGGAATTCTAAAAATGGCTTAACCATCGAGGTTAAGCCATTTTTTGGCGTTTTCCGTCTTTTGTTCGGGGGAGTGAATTGTGCAAAGCACAAGAGACCGTTGCTCCAAATCTTTGATTTGGGAAAAACAGTTCAGTGAACTGTTTTGTAGCAACTTGGTATTCATAGCTCCCACTCACAAAATACGAAATTCAGCTCCATTTCTCGAAGTCTCACAGCGTGCAGAAATTTGTTCTTGTACTTTTTCTGCACGCTGAACACCATAAGGCTAACGCCCTATGGTGTTGAAGTAATTATTTAAGGAACACTGGGTTAGCCTTATTTTATCTTGCTTTCGACTATTTATCTGCTGAAAGAAGCATTCTATCATTGTCAAGCTCTTCACCGGAAGTAACCTTGAATTTTGCAAGTAAATCCGCAGTTGTCAGATTTTTCTTTTCCTCACCGGCTACATCATAAATGATTTTTCCGTCATTCATCATAACAAGTCTGTTGCCTATTGCGATAGCATCCTTCATATTATGAGTAATCATAATGGTTGTAAGATTATCTCTTGCAACAATTTTTTCTGTTAAATCAAGAACCTTCTTGGCGGTCTTAGGGTCAAGCGCCGCAGTATGCTCATCCAAAAGAAGCAGCTTTGGCTTCTTCAAGGTTGCCATAAGCAGAGTAACTGCCTGTCTTTGTCCGCCTGATAAAAGTCCAACCTTTGAGGTAAGACGTGTTTCAAGCCCAAGGTCAAGTGATTTTAACAAATCTGCATAGCCTGTCTTTTCCTTACGGGATACACCGAATTTTAATCCTCGATGCTGTCCTCTTCTTGAAGCAAGGGCAAGATTTTCAACGATCTGCATATCTGCAGCTGTACCCATCATCGGGTCCTGAAAAACACGTCCGATATATTTTGCTCGCTTATGCTCAGGAAGCTTTGTAACATCAATTCCGTCAATGATAATTGAACCGCTGTCAACCGGATAAACACCTGCTATCATATTCAGCATTGTAGATTTACCGGCGCCGTTACCGCCGATAACCGTTACGAAATCGCCCTCATTCAATACAAGGTCCACGCCGTTAAGCGCCTTTTTTTCATTAATTGTACCCGGGTTAAAGGTTTTGTGAACATTCTTAATTTCAAGCATTATCCCTTAACCTCCTTAGTATTTTTTGCTTTGCTGCTTCCTGCTTTTTTCTGATCTACGTGAGATTTCCAATATGGTATACCAAGGAACAGAGCAACAACCAAAGCTGTCAGGATTTTCATATCATTTGTATTAAATCCAATATCTACAACAGTCTGAATAACTATGTAATAAACAACACCGCCAAGTCCTGCACCAAGCAGCTTCAATGCAAAATTTCTGAAAATCTTGCTGAACAGAACCTCGCCGATAATAATTGCTGCCAAGCCGATAACGATTGCACCCTGACCCATAGAAACCTCTGCTGAGCCCTGATACTGTGCAAACGCAGCACCTGACAGTGCAACAATACCATTAGAAAGAACAAGAGCAATAATAGTAGTTCTGTCAATATTGATACCATTTGCCTTTGCCATATTTCTGTTAGAGCCTGTTGCTCTGATAGAATGACCAAGCTCTGTACCGAAGAACCAGTAGAGAACTACGATAATCAACGCCAAAATAATAAATAATGATGCCAGCGAACGAGCTGTATACATGCTGCTTATAATCGGTGTATATAAGCCACGGGGAATTGCTTCCAAAGCCTTAACATCCAAACCGGTAATTGAAAAATCCTGACCGATTATTCTCAGGTTAATGGAATACAAACCAAGCTGTGTCAAAATACCTGCAAGAATAGGCGGTATACCAAATTTGGTATTAAATATACCTGTTGCCAATCCCGCGATACATCCTGCGAGAAAAGCAAAAATCATAGCTACATAAATATTAATGCCATTTAATGCAGATATTACAAATACCGCACCTCCGGTAGTAAATGAGCCATCAACTGACAAATCGGCAAAATCAAGAATTTTATAGCTGATATAAAGTCCTATTGCCATTAGTCCCCATATCGCACCCTGCGCAATAGCACCGGGCATTGATGATAGGAATAAATCTAAATCCAGCATTATTTTATTCTCCGTCCATTAAATATCTTTTAGTATAAATAAAGAGCAATAATTACTATTGCTCTTTAAATGTTTATTTTATTATAAAATTTTAATTGATTAAAGTCAATAACAAATTATTCTGCTACAAGCTCCACATAATCTGCTGTAATCTTATCAGTCAGACCATATCTTTCAACAGCATCCTTGTTGTACTGCGCTGTAAGCTTCTTAGGCGCACGAATATTCATCTCTGCCGGATTTGCTCCGTTAACAAGGATTTCATATGCCATTAAGCCTGCCTCATAACCGATATCATAGAAATCAATTGAGTATGTTGCAACCGCATTGGAATTTAATGCAATATCGGTTTCACCGGCAATAATCGGAGTTTTAGCATCCTCACAAACGGTTCTGATAACAGCACAGTTATTCGCAGCTGTGTTATCTGTAGGAATGTAGATTACCTCTGAATCTGCAGCAGCCTTTGCGATAACGGTCTGCAAATCTGTTGTATCCTTGAAGGTGTAATAAGTAGCGGTTACGCCTGCTTTTTCCAGAAGCTCTTTCATTCCGTCAGCCTGATACTTTGAATTTGCCTCTGATGTGCAATAGAAAATACCAACTTTTTTAACCTCAGGGAAGAAATACAGAAGCTGCTCAGCCTGCTTCTCAAGAGGAGCAAGGTCATGTGTACCTGTTACATTAACACCGCTCTGTCCTTCCGGCTCAAAATCAAGCTTTAATGCAGTTGCAAAATTTGTAATAGATGTTGCAACAACCGGAATTTCAGAGGTCTTGCTGTAGCAAGCTGTAAGAGCAGGAGTTGCATTTGCCATAATCAAATCTGTTTTAGCTGCAACAAATTTTTCTGCAATAGGTGTACAGTTTTTAGCCTCACCTGCAATCTGAAGGTCAAATGTAACCTTATCGCCAAGCTTATCTTTAAGTGCAGTCTGGAAGCCCTCTGTTGCCTTATCAAGTGCAGTATGCTTCATCAGCTGGCAAATACCTACTGTGTAGGAATCCTTAACCTCGGTTTCTTTATCCTTTGCTTCGCTGCCTGCTGAACAGCCTGCAAATACAGATGCCATAAGCACACCTGCAAGTCCGACTGCAGCAATCTTTTTAAATACTTTGTTCATAAAATTACCTCTCTGTTTAATTTTTTTGTGCAATTTGATAATGCTAGTTTAACACACAAAAGTGTTAAAGTCAATATAAAAATAAAATGCCTATGAAAATCCGCATAAAAATTCATAGGCATTTTCTGTTTTGGCTATTTATATTTTTTCTGCACGTTCAATATTTTCTCTGATTACCTTACAGGTATATTCCATCTGCTCTTTTTCTTTCTCATTTAATGGCAGCTCGATAATATCCTCAATGCCATTTCTGCCTATAACGCAGGGAACACCGCAGGCAACATCGTGCATACCATATTCACCCTCAAGCAATACGGATGCAGGAATAACTCTTTTTTCATCGTGAAAAATAGCCTTGCAGATATCTGCACAGGCAGCACCTATACCAAACTCGGTAGAGCCTTTTCCGTTTATAATATCATATCCGATATAACGAGTACGCTCCAAAACAAGCTCCTCTGTCAGCTTCTCGTACTTTTCAGGATTCGCCTCCTGCAATTCCTTATAGTTCTTACCGCCCAAGGTCAGTGAAGAAAACGGAACAAAGGAAGAATCACCATGCTCGCCGATTGCACAGGTAGTAACACTTCTTCTGTCGATATCAGCCAGCTCGCTTACCGTTCTCTTTAATCTTGCTGTATCAAGAGAGGTGCCGGTTGAAAAGCATCTTTCTCTCGGCAGTCCCAAATGCTTTCTGGCATAATCTGCAATAATATCAGCAGGATTTGTAATGGACACGATGATACCCTTATAGTCAATGGGCTTGAGATTTTCAACAACATCTTTAAGCATAATTACAGAGTCATCAAGCATTTCAAGTCTTGTCTGCCCCGGCTTTCTCGGCATACCGATTGAGATAACAATAATATCTGCATCCCTGCAATCCTCATAATCACCTACACTGATTTTTGTTGTTGTGCCAAGAAACAGGCAGGCATCCGCTACATCATAGCAGTTGCTGATAGCCTTTTCATGGTCCTTATCAATAAATACAATCTCATCGCAGGTACCCTGAAAGCATAACGCCATAGCAACGTGAGAGCCTACATGTCCTGCACCGATGATTACTACCTTTCTTTTACTAAGCAAAATAATACATCCTTTCAAACTAATAAAATAATTTAATTTATTAAAACATTAATATACTGCCAATAGCCAATGCAAATTACAGCTGATCTGCAATGGAATAAATCATATCCTTTGTTTTATCCCAGCCAAGGCACGGGTCTGTAATGGACTTGCCGTAAACGCCGTCCTCGACCTTCTGGCATCCGTCCTCAATATAGGACTCAATCATAAAGCCCTTCACCATAGATTTAACATCCTTGCTATGACGCATAGAATGAAGCACTTCATTGGCAATTCTGACCTGCTCAAGATATTTCTTTCCTGAATTGGAATGGTTTGTATCAACAACAACTGCAGGATTTTCAAATCCGCCGTTGCAATACATATCATAGAGCTGTCTTAAATCCTCATAATGATAATTTGCATGGTTATTGCCGTGCTTGCTGACACTGCCACGAAGTATAGCATGCGCAAGCGGATTACCCTTGGACTCAACCTCCCAGCCGCGGTATAAAAATGTATGACTACCCTGTGCTGCCTTAATCGCATTAAGCATAATAGAAAGGTCGCCGCTTGTGGGGTTTTTCATACCTACAGGCACATCTATTCCGGAGGAGGTCAGCCTGTGCTCCTGATTTTCAACGGAGCGAGCGCCGATAGCAATATAGGACAGCAGGTCCGAAAGATATCTGTAATTCTGCGGATACAGCATTTCATCTGCACAAACCAAGCCGGTCTGCTCAATGGCATCCTTGTGAAGCTGACGGATTGCTTTTATACCCTCCAGCATATCCGGCTTTTTATCCGGGTCAGGCTGATGAAGCATACCTTTATAGCCTGCACCTGTGGTTCTCGGCTTGCCGGTATATATACGAGGAATAATGATAAGCTTGTCCTCAACCTCTGTTTGAATCTGTGCCAATCTGTTAATATAGTCAAGCACGGAATCTGCTCTGTCTGCAGAGCATGGACCTATAACAAGCAAAAACTTCTCGCTTTCGCCCTTAAACACCTTTGCGATTTCTGCATCCTTCTTCGCTTTCATTTCTGCAGCTTCCTTGGACAGAGGCATTTCCTCCTTGATTTCCTTAGGAATAGGAAGCCTTCTTTTAAAGTTCATATTATTCATGATTTTGCACCTCATATTTGCTGTTAATTATATTATAGATTTTTATTTAAACTTGTCAAGTTAGCTGAAATCCCCTATTGCCGTATTGCTGAAACAGGCTGTACAGCTGCATATTATGAAAAGTTTTTCCAAATTTACAATTTGTATAGATTTTTGGATAAACATATGCTAAAATATCTAACTGATATGACGAGGTACGGTGATGAAAACAAAAAATAAACAAAAAGTAAATATACCTGTTTTACTGGTCGCAGTTATTATTGCGATTGCACTGATCGTTTCGATAATCACGGTTTCGGTTCATAAGAGCGGCAAACAGCAGGAGGTCTATCATTTTAACAAGGACATTGCCTGCGGTGTTGATGTATCCGAGCATAACGGAGCGATTGACTGGGCAGCGCTCAGCCGTCAGCAGGACTTCGCAATTATCCGTGTTGGCTACAGAGGCTACGGCGGCAAGGGCAATTTATTTGAGGACAAGTATGTATACGATAATTTGAAAGGGGCAGAAAAATCAGGTATTCCTTTTGGTGTATATTTTTATACCCAGGCAATTGATGAAAAAGAAGCCGAGGAGGAAGCCGATTTTGTTTATGACATTATAAAAAAATATAATGTTACCCTGCCTGTATTTTTTGATTTTGAATATCCCATTGACGTAGACGGAAATGCAGTAGGACGAGTTGTTGAACAGCATAACGATGCCAAAAGCAACACAAAAATTATCAATGCCTTTGCAAAAAGACTGCAAAAGAAAGGATATATCACCGGCGTTTATGCCTCCTCCTATGTCTATAACACAAATATAGATATGAATAAGATTGATAAAGATCTGGTTGTTTGGGTGGCCGATTATAACGACAGCGTTACATATAACGTCGACTACACCATCTGGCAGTATACAGAAAGGGGTAGCTGCCCGGGTGTATCCAGCAAATATACAGATCTTAACTATTGGTACAAAAGGGGTTAAACTATGAAAAAGGTTATAAAGCTGTTTTCTGTTATATTGGCAGTGTTGCTTGTATTTCAGAGTACAATTGCCGCAAATGCCAGCACCACTTCCGTAAGTGCATATACCGGCCGTACATATACACATCAAACAAGATTTGATAAGCTGGAAAAATTAAACGGCATTGATGTGTCAGAGCATAACGGAAGCATAGATTTCAAAAAAATCAAGGCTGCCGGAATTGATTTTGTTTTTGTCCGAGTAGGATGGACAGGCTATACACGCTCAAAGCATTCCTTAAACTATGATGATTATTATAAACAAAATATAACCAATGCAATAAATGCCGGCTTATCCGTAGGTGTGTATTGGTATTCACAGGCACTTACCGAAAAAGAGGCAGTTGCCGAGGCTAAAAAGCTGACAGAGGTCATAGGAAACTACAACATCACCCTTCCCGTTGTTATGGACTATGAATTTGCAGATACCTCCGGCGGAAGACTGGACTATGCATGGAAGAATGCAGAAATAAACAAAACACAAATGACAGCAAATGCACTTGCATTTTTGGATGAAATCAACAAAGCAGGCTACACAGGATGCTTGTATGCCAACGCAAGCTTCCTCACAACGCAGTTAAATGCATCGCAGATATCGGAAAATTATAAAATCTGGCTTGCTCATTACACCACGAACACCAATTATTCCGGTGAATATGAGTTTTGGCAGTATTCCAGCAGCGGAAAAATAGCCGGAAAAACCTATGACGTAAACTACTGGTACATTCCGGATGAAAGCAATTATCTTGAGAATTATATCTATACAGGAAAAAAAATAACACCCTCGCCCATTATTACCGACGAGGATACAATTCTGACAGAAAATGAAGATTACACACTGCGCTACAACAACAATACCAACCTAGGCACAGCTACCATCACCGCAACGGGCATGAATGACTATGAAGGCAAAAGCTGGACCTATAAATTCAAAATTGTTTTAGACAGAGTAACAAATCTAAAACTGGATAAAAGCCGAACCACCGAGAGTATCAGCATAAAATGGAATGCGGTCAAAGGTGCATCCAGCTATTATATTTATGTGAATAATAATACGCAGGGTACATCCTTTACAAAAACCACAACAAAGACCAGCATAATCTTGAATAACCTAACACCGTCTAACCAATATTCCATAAAGGTACGTGCAGTTAAGGGGAACAGCTATGGTGAATATTCTGCTGTGCTAAAGGCACATACTGTACCGGATAAGGTAACAGGACTGAAAACCTCCTCCAGAACAACCAGCACTGTAACACTGTCCTGGGATAAAAAGAAGGGTGCCAGCGGATATAAAATTTATCTCTATTATCCATCAAAGAAAGAGGCAGTACTGGTAGGCACAGTAAAAGGTGTGAATAACACAAGCTTTAAGATTTCCAATCGTAAGCAAGGCACGGTATACTATTATAAGGTAGCTGCGTATGTATCGGACTCGGGCATCAGTGACAGAACCGGCTACAAGAGCTCCCAGCATGCAACTACCGCAAAGCCAAACACGCCCACAGTAAGCACATTATCCACTCCGTCTAAAAAGAAAATGAAGCTCAGCTGGAAGGGAACAACCTGCACCGGATATCAGGTACAGTGGTCAACCACCAACAAATTCACATCCAATTATAAATCTGTTTACACAAAATCCAAGTCCACAACAATTTCTACTGCTCAAAGCAAAAAGAAATATTATGTAAGAGTACGTGCATACAAAACCGTGGATGGTAAAAAGATTTACGGTGCTTGGTCAAAAACAAAGAGCATCAAGGTGAAATAAGTACAAACGATAAAACCACCGCTTGAAAACCTCATTTTCAAGCGGTGGTTTTATCTAACTGTATTCAGATTTAAATGCTGATACCGTTCTTAAACTTATAAGATATGATTTTGCCATCATAATCCTTTAAGCCCTTAATTTCACCGCTCCAGCTTGCCGGAAGTGCTTTATTCCTAAGCATTTCGGCTATGCCGGCGGTTACGCCAAAGTTTCCGTCTATCTGGAACGGCGGATGTGCGTCAAACAAATTCGGATAGGAGCCTCCGCCTGCTTTGATGTTAATAAACGGACTTATATATGTAAGCTGCTGCTTGATTAACCGCAGTGCATTTTCGCCGTTGCCAAGCCTTGCCCACAGACAAACCTTCCAGCCCAGTGACCAGCCTGTGCCGCCAAAGCCACGCTTTTCCAGTGATTTTTCCGCAGCCTTGTTCAGTGCCTCACTCTGAAGCAATCGTGATGGGTAAATACAATACAAATGGCTGACATGTCTGTGATTGATTTCTGTTTCCTCAAAAGGCTCTGCCCACTCAGGAATTCTTCCATCCTCGGCAGGCTTAACCTGTTCTATAACAGGTGCATCAAGTCCCAGCTCCCTGCAATTTTCAAAAAATTCAAACAATATTTCTCTGTCCATAGACGGCATATATGTGGGAGCCAGCTTATGCCCATTGTCGCAGTAATTATTTTCAGGACTTATGGACGGGCAGGTCACCAATTCACCATTATGCTCTGTCAGGAAATCCTTATAAAAATCAAGACAGCCCTCAAATAACGGCAGTATTTCAGCCTTATAATTTTCATCATTGATATACAAATAATGCACATAAAGCTGATTCAGTATCCACGGCAAGCTCATAGGCCAAGGTGCATATTGACAGGAATCTCCGTCACCATTCGGGTAGCCTGCCGGATAAGCAGCACCCCATATATCACTGTTGTGATGCGAACAAAAGCCTGAACAATTATAATAATCCTTTGCCGTAACAGCACCATTGTATGCCAGCTTTTTTGCCAGCTCGGTTAACGGCTCAAAGCACTCACTGAGATTTACTATGTCTGTACACCAATAGTTCATTTGGGTATTAATATTTGTCGTATAGCTTGATGACCAAGGCGCTCTCAAATGTGTGTTCCATATTCCCTGCAGGGTCATAGCATTTGTGCCCGGTCTTGAACCGGATATTGTCAGATAACGTCCGTATTGGAACAGCAGTGCAATTAACGAATAATCGTCGCCCTTTTTGTTCATCCTCTTGATACGCTTATCCGTAGTAATGGTCTCGTCTCCGCCCTCGAGAGAAAATTCAACCCTGTTAAACAGGTCAGAAAAATCCGCCTTATGCGCCTTCAGCATCTCATCATAAGATTTGACATTTTCAAAATAAGCGTATGCCTTCTTTATCGGATCACCCGTAGGCATTGATTTGAAATCAACAAAGCTGGTTGCAAGAGACACAAGCAGTGTAGTATCCTTTTGATTATTAATCTCAATACAGTCACTGCCAAAGACAGCATTGCCAAGCACCTTCACAGCACCGCACATTTTCATACCCTGATTTCCCCAGACAACCGTATCGCCTTGGTTATAATATGGCGGCATACAAACCTCAGGAGCCTGACCGTCAAGAATCAGACAGTCCTCCTCTGTTCTTACTGTATGCTTCATCTGACTGTCAAATTTAACCTTAAAGCTGACGCCCTTGTCACTATGGATATTCACAATCATAAGCTGTGCCGGATGGGACACAAACACCGTCTCGCAAAAGCCATTTGACTTTGTCCTTGCAATACCGGTTTCTAAATCCAGTGTTCTTTTATAATTTCGTTTAGGCGCATTTTTATATTCTATAATCAAATCACCGAAGGGCATATATGCCTCGCTCCAATGACCATGCATATCCTGATTCAGAATATTCTTTGCCCTATCATAATCCTTATTAAATATAGCCTCTCTGACAGCATCTAAATATTTGTGCGCATCCTTCTTGTTTAAATCCTTTGGATATCCCGACCAAAAGCTGTCCTCATTTAATGCAATCCTCTCCTTTTTAAGATTGCCGAATACAAGTCCGCCGATTCGACCGTTTCCAACAGGCAGTGCTTCTTCAAAATATTTAGCCTTTTTTGTGTAATACAATTGATTTTTCATAATCACATTGTACTTTATAAAATTATAAATTGCAAGCACTATCAACTTATGGTAAAATAAAAATAAATAAGGGGTGATTTTATGAAAAAATATATTATCGCACTTGGCAGACAATATGGCTGCGGAGCACGTGAAATCGGCACAAAGCTTTCCGAAAAGCTGGGTATTCCTTTTTATAATAAAGAGATTATCAAGCGGGCTTCAAAGGATAGCGGTATTGATGAAAATTTATTCAAGTTCTATGATGAAAAGCCTACCAGAAGCTTTCTTTACAATGTTTCAACCGATGGCTATGTTTCAATGAACAATACCGGCTTAGCCTTAGAGGATAAAATTGTTCAGTACCAGTTTGACACAATAAAAAAGATTGCGGATGAGGGCAGCTGTATTATTGTCGGACGCTGTGCAGATTACATACTCCGAGATAATCCAAATATGCTGTCTGTATTTCTTCATGCCGATGATGATTTCAGATTAAACAGAATTATAAACCAATATGGTATTGATTCAAAAAAGGCTTTGAAGGAAATGAAAGCAACAGATAAAAAGCGTGCAAAATTTCACAATTTTTACAGTGATAATAAATGGGGCGATGCTGCAGCCTATGATATATCCATAAATGTATCTGCCCTTGGTATTGATAAAACAGTAGAAATCATTGCAGATTGTATAGGCAATGCGTAGTAATTCGAACCGTGGTTTAAATTGAGTGATTTGCCCTTGCAAACAAAACACTTATACTATATAATAATACCAAGTGTTTTAATGGAGGAAATGTTAATGGAAAAAATTCTAGTTCTTGACTTTGGCGGACAATATAATCAGCTTATTGCACGCAGAGTTCGTGACCATCAGGTTTTTGCTGAAATTCTGCCCTATACCACTCCAATTGATAAAATTAAGGAAAATAATTACAAGGGCATTATTTTTACCGGCGGACCAAACTCTGTTTATGATATGAGCTCACCGCATTATACAAAGGATATACTGGAGCTGGGCGTGCCTATTCTCGGTATATGCTATGGCTGCCAGCTTATCGCATGGATGGGTGACGGTGAGGTTAAAACCGCGCCCGTATCTGAATATGGAAAAATCGAATTTACAGCGGATTTAAATGCAAAGCTGTTTAAAAATATTGATGAAAAATCAACTGTTTGGATGAGCCATACTGACTATATTGCTTCTGTACCAAAGGGATTTGATATTATCGGCACTACCAATGACTGTCCTTGTGCGGCTATGCAAAATACAGATAAAAATATTTATGCTGTGCAGTTTCATCCTGAGGTAACCCACTCTCAGTTTGGTTCACAGATTCTTTATAACTTCTTATATGAAATATGCCAATGCGCCGGTGACTGGGAGATGGACAATTTCATTGATAATACCGTTGCAAAGCTCAGAGAGCAAATCGGCGATAAGAAGGTTATTCTCGGTCTGTCCGGCGGTGTTGACAGCTCTGTTGCCGCAGGCCTGCTGTCACGTGCTGTAGGCAAACAGCTGACCTGTGTATTTGTAGACCAGGGCTTAATGCGTAAAGACGAGGGTGATTTTGTAGAGCAAACCTTCACCTCATTGTTTGATATGAATTTTGTTCGTGTAAACTGCGGAGATTTATTCCTTTCAAAGCTGAAGGGTGTTGTTGATCCGGAGCAGAAGAGAAAAATAATCGGCACGGAATTCTTCAATGTTTTCTGGAATGAAATCAGAAAGCAGGAGGAACTTGGTTACTTTGCCCAGGGTACAATTTATCCGGACTGTATCGAATCCGGAAAGGGCGATGCAGATGTCATCAAAACACATCACAACAGAGTGGAAACACCAAAGGATGTTGAATTTTTAGGTATCGTTGAGCCGCTGGCAGATTTATTTAAGGATGAAGTGCGCAAGGTTGGCGAAATGCTCGGCATTCCAAAAGAGCTTGTATGGCGTCAGCCATTCCCCGGTCCCGGACTTGGTGTAAGAATTATCGGTGAGATTACTGCAGAAAAAATCAAAGTACTGCAGGAGGCTGACTGGGTGCTCCGTGACGAAATGGCTAAGAATGGTTACGAAAGCAATCTGGCACAATTCTTCTGTGTACTCCCCGGTGTAAACACCGTTGGTGTAATGGGCGATCATAGAACCTATGACAATTTAATTGCCATAAGAGCCGTTACCACCGATGACTTTATGACAGCCGACTGGGCAAAAATTCCATACGATATCCTGGCAACCGTGTCAAACCGCATCACCAATGAGGTCGACCACGTTAACCGAGTAGTCTATGACATAACCTCAAAACCCCCCGGAACTGTTGAGTGGGAATAAATTGAAAAATGCTCAAAATGCCCATAAATACAAGGCTTTTTGAGTTTCAAATACCCCACTTGATAACGATTTGATAACACTTTGATAAAGTGTAATTATTCTTAATACCAAGTGGTTTACAGGTTTAAGAATAATATAAAATATATATCTATATAATATAAGACCTTGCTGATAGCAATATCGGCAAGGTCTTTTTCTATCTACATGTCAAACAAGGAATTCCTCTAATTCTTTTGCTGCTGTTTTAATCCAATAAGGATCGTCATCTTTAGAAGGATAATTGTAGCGCCAATTATCATATTCTTCTTTTGTGATTTCACCATTGAGATATTTATTCTGCTGTTTATACCAGTTATAAAGTATATCGTTAAACGCAAATATTGAATCGGTAGCTTTAAAGCACAAATGAATTTCAGTTCCTACCAAGTCAACTTTGAAATCAAAATTATCTTCAAGTGCAAAAAGTGTTTGAATTATTCCTACGTATGTATCAGTGTCAGGTATATTTAATGCCGCAGGAGAAACCTCAAGCTGTTCTGCAATTGCCTTAACCAAATCTTCTTTCGGCGTTCTTGTGCCGTTTTCATATTGTGCCATGCGAATATCTGCTGTTCTTTCCGAAAGACCAGCAAGCTGTCCTAATTGCTTTTGTGTTATTCCTCTTTTTTTACGAATAAATTTAATTCTTTTGCCGATTGCCATTATGATAAACTCCTTAAAATTTGTAATTACAAACAGAGTGTAACATATTTGTTTAGGATATGTCAATAAGAATAAAACTAATTTGTTTAATGTTTTCCTGAAAACCACTTGACATAAACAATTATGTTTAATATAATGAAATTAAACAAATAAGTTTAATGATTAAAAAGAAAGGTGGTGAAATTATGAAAAATCAATTTATTAGAGCAGATGATGTGGCAAGGGAACTTGATGTGTCAAAGCCCTATGCTTACAAAATTATTCGGCAGCTCAATGATGAACTCAAATCCAAAGGCTTTATTACTGTTGCAGGACGAGTTAATCGTCAGTATTTTAACCAAAGATTTTATGGAACTGAAAAGGAGGAATAGTAATTGTCAGTTTTTAAGAATGAGAAAACAAACACTTGGTATGTTATGACACGATATACCGATTTGAAAGGTGAACGCAAACAAAAATGCAAGCGTGGTTTTGCTACAAAAGCAGAGGCTACCCATTGGGAGCGAAAATTTCATCAACAAACTGCTGCCGATATGGATATGACCTTTGAAGCATTTGTGGAACTTTACAAAAAGGATATTAAGCCCCGTTTAAAGGAAAGCACATGGCTTACAAAGGAAAATATTATTGATAAGAAACTTATGCCGTATTTTGCAAAGCGAAAAATAAGTGAAATTACACCAAAGGATGTGGTGGCTTGGCAGAATGAAATGCTTGCATATCGTAATGAAAAGCATAAGCCCTACTCACAAACTTATTTAAAAACTCTGCACAATCAATTAAGTGCAATCTTTAATCATGCTGTCAGATTTTATGATTTAAGATGCAATCCTGCAGCTAAAGCAGGCAATATGGGAACAGAAGAACGGGTTGAAATGTTATTCTGGACAAGAGAAGAATACCTAAAATTTGCCGAAGTTATGATGGACAAGCCTGTATCATACTATGCCTTTGAAATGCTTTATTGGTGTGGATTAAGGCTTGGAGAAATGCTTGCATTAACGCCTGCAGACTTTGATTTTGAAAAAGGCACAGTAACTATTAACAAGTCTTATCAGCGTCTGCACGGTGAAGATGTAATCACTACACCGAAAACAAAGAAAAGTAATCGCACCATACAAATACCGAAGTTTTTATGCGATGAAATGCAAGATTATTTGGGTATGATTTACGGACTAAAAAAGAAAGATAGGATATTTACTATAACAAAAAGCTATCTTCATCACGAGATGAACAGAGGCTCAAAAGAGGCAGGCGTGAAGCGAATAAGAATACACGATTTAAGACATAGTCACATCAGTTTGTTAATTGATATGGGCTTTTCGGCAGTGGCTATTGCCGATAGAGTAGGACACGAAAGCATTGAAATAACCTACCGCTATGCCCACTTATTCCCTTCAAAGCAAACTGAAATGGCTAACAAATTGAATAATTTCAGGGAGGTAAAATTAAATGTCAGCTAAAAACCTTGATAACCATAACAGATGGCGCAGCAAGACAGTTGCCTTTCGTATGTCACCTGAAGAGGCAAAACAGCTTGATATAAATGCAAAATTATCAGGACTTACAAAACAGGATTATCTTATTCGTCGTTCACTGCAACAAGAGGTTAAAGTAGTTGGAAATCCGAGAGTATATAAGGCTTTGAAAAATCAAGTGCAGGATATTTTAGCAGAGCTTGAGCGTATTTCGGATTGTGAAAATGTATCGGATGAACTGCTTGATACTATTGATTTGATTGCTGTAATTCTCTATGGAATGAAAGGAGAAAGCAATGAATAATCAAAAAGAAATGACCGCCCATAATGCACCTATTGGCGTAGGTGCAGAGCAGTCATCTCAAATATGTAGTAATGATATTATAACTGAAAATACGAAGAATTACAAGTATGATAAATTTATAGTCGCAGACTGTAGCGAGCATAGGAAATGTACTGCCATACATTCCCGGAACACTTAGGGGATTGCCCCTAAAACCCCAATATGAAAGTGAGATGATATTTACGAGAGAAAGAGAAAAGGTTATTCAAATAAGAGTATCTGAACAAGAGAAAAAACGGATAATGCAGAATGCTAAAAAATGTAAAATGTCCATTTCTTCTTATGTTCGTGAGCTTGCTAATGGATATACTCCAAAGGCATATCCTCAGCATTTAATAGATTTATGCAAAGATATTGAATTTCTCATTGAATGGAACTATCCAAAACCAGAGCCTAAATTCAATGTGTATCTTGAAAATATGTTGAATGATGTTCGTTCTAAAATATTCAAGGAGCTTGAATAGATATGGCTACTACAAAAATATGGGCGGTCAAGGATAATTTGAAAAGACTTGTTGATTATGCAAGTAATCCTGAAAAGACAGTTATGGATGATGACTTGTGGCAGGTTATTCACTATTCATCCAATCAAAGGAAAACACAGCTTAATGAAAAGACAATGTTTGTAACGGGTGTTTCCTGTTCGGCTGGTAATGCTTATACAGAAATGGTGGCAGTAAAAAAGCACTTTGGTAAAATTGGTGGCAATGTTGCTTATCACGCATATCAGAGTTTCAAGCCGGGAGAGGTTACACCTGAACAGTGTCATGAAATCGGTGTGAATTTTGCGAAACAGTTGTGGGGCAAAAATTATCAGGTGCTTGTTACAACACATTTGGATAAAGAACATTGCCACAATCATTTTGTTATCAATTCTGTTGCCTACACAAACGGAAAGAAATTTGATTGCAATAAAAGAACTTACAGCAAAATGAGAGAACTTTCAGATGAATTATGTAAGGCCTATGGTTTGTCAGTAATTGAACATCCTGTAGGACATACTCCTCGTAATATTCATATTGCTGAAAAGAATAGCGAGCCAACAAAGTACAATCTAATGCGTCAATCCATTGATGAAGCAATCAACATGAGTTTCGACCCTAAAGATTTTATATGGGTAATGAAACAAAAAGGATATATTGTTGATATTAATCCATATCATAAGTATGCGACAATCTGTTCTGTTAATGCTAAAAAGAATACAAGGCTGTATCGTTTAGGAGAAAACTATGACAGAGAAAATATTCTTGAAAGAATAAAAGAAAATGATATTGAAACAGCGTTTGTCAGGTTGAAAGACTTCTCTTATCAAAGCAAGTCCAAGCCAATTAAAGTGAAAAGATATTCTTGTATTGGCAGCCTTACCGACACAAGAAAAGTTACAGGATTGCGAGCGTTATATTTTTACTATTGTTACTTGTTAGGATATTTGCCAAGAAAGAAACAGCATAAGCCACTATCTCCTGAAATGAGGCAGGCTTGCAGAAAGCTTGACAGGTATTCGCAAGAGATAAGGTTAATATGTAGGGAAAAACTTGATAATCTTGATGATGTGCAGAATTTTATTGACACATCAAAACGACAAATATGTCTTTTAGAAAATGAACGACAGCATATCTACAACAAGCTGAGAAGATGTACTAATCCTGATGTGAAATCCGAATTATTATCTAAACGAGATAGCTACACAAATACATTAAAATCATTGCGAAAGGATGTTCGTACAGCAAATAATATCTTGACTGATAATAAAAAAATCGAAAAAAATATCGAAGCTGAAAAATCAATTCAACAACAAAAAATCATTACAAAAACAAGGCAACGACAACGCTATCATAATTATGAAAGATAAGGAGAATAGTTATGAAAAAGTACATTACAGATGAAAAAACAGGCATTAATTATATACTTGTTGGAGATGTTTACCTCCCTAACCTTGTATCAACAGATACAAATTACGCAATAGGTATTTGGGGGCAAAGACATGCAGATTATCTAAAAGAGCATAAGAAAAGTCATTACACAATATTACTAACAACGGGCAAACTTAATTCATATTTACACAATATTGATGTTCAAGCAACGGAAATGTATAACCAACTTGTCAAGCAATTTGCCGAAAGTCAAAGTATAACAGAACAACTCAAAGCAGATGATATGCTGGCTTGGGTTGGTGCTATGAACAATATCGCAAATCAAGCAAGAGAGTGTGTAAATATAGAGTTGATTTTTAAAGTATAAGATAAATAACGGTGGAAAAATTTCTCTGCCGTTATAGTATTATTGGTCAATTGACCAATAGATAAAATATTAACAAAAATGTTATATATTTATGTAAATTATATATTGACCAATAAATTATTATGCTGTATAATAACTAAAAACGGAGGTGTCGTTATGGAACTCATAAAACTTGAACAATCTTTCAAACTTAATAATTTTAATACTGAAGACGATGTAAAAATACACTTTCATTCTGATATTGTTAAGCCTTTGCTGGAGGAAGTTAATCCTACAATGGTTAATCAGTATAAGAGTGAAGACAATCTTCTGGCTGGCGGAAGAACTGATGCGACTTTTCAGAACATTTCGTTTGAATTGAAAAAATTTAGATACTTTAAGACTACCAATGGTATTAAAGAGGCAATAAATGGAAGAAATGATAGAGATCACGGACTATATGATTATATTATCAGTAATTCTGGAGTTTCTAGAACAGACTCTTCGGAAACAATGGTTTCTAAGTTGCTAAACAGTATAGGGGTAGGATTTGATGGCGACTCATTTATTTTTGCTCGTTTTGTACCATCTCCAACATATCAAGAAATTAACACTTCAAAATTAAAAATTAATATAGATGTGTTATTACCAATTTCGTTTGTTTATGAAACTAAAGATTTTGCTTCTGGATTAAAACGATTAGCTTTACTTTTAAAACAACAAGACAAGATTGCATTAAATAAAAAAAATCTTATTTCTATCATTAATCCTAAAAGTGCATTTGTTCGCAACAGCATAAAAACCATATATGATGAGTTGGAATTTAATCTTAATGATTTAAACGGTAGCACTCGCGTTCGAACTTTGTATAAAGAATGGGATCGTGTTTTTGGAACGATGTACGGAGAAGATGATGAGGCTACCTCATTTACAGAAGTCTCATCTGTAATAAAAGAAATATATGGATATAGCGATACTGTCAATATTGATAGCAAAGTATATTTATTTGCACTTCAAACATTTTTTAATATGTTTTTGAAGTTACTGATATATTCCTTCCTTGCTCAACTTGTAAGCCCAACTTTTAAACCCGAAAATTTGACGAAGCCTCAGATTGATAGACTATTTGATGGCGAACTCAGTAAGTATGAGTCGTTGGTAAATAACTTCTTTGAATCACACTTTATGGAATGGTTTACCTATACATGCTCAGATAATAATTTTGACACAAAAGTAATAAATGAGATTTTGGAAGTTGTAAACAAATTTGACTTAAGTACATATATTTTGAAGCCTGAAGAAATACAAGATATTTTGCAGGAAGTGTATATGGAACTTATCCCTGCAGAAATGAGACATTTGATGGGCGAATATTTTTCTCCTGATTGGATTGTTGAACATGCTTTAGATATGATTGGATATGATGGTGAAGTCAATAAAACAGTAATTGATCCAACTGCTGGTTCAGGAACATTTTTAACTCATTCTATTAAGAGAATAGTTAAAAATGTTGGTGGAAAACTATCAAGAGATGACATAGATAAAATTACTCACAACGTAATAGGATTTGACATTAATCCTATTTCAGTTGTATCTGCCAAGGCGAATTATATTCTCGCTGTTTTCTCATCTTGCGAGGATTCTGTATTTGATGATTTTGCAGATCCAATTGATATTCCTATTTATATCGCGGACTCTATTCTTGCTCCAGTAGTTTATACTGAGGAAAATGAATTGACATTATCAATAGATACTTCTGTTGGTAAATTTCAGATTCCTAAATTTTATGAATATGAAAAAGCAAGTGAATTTTTAAAATTATTAAGCAAAAGTATAGATGATAAATGTGACTTTAATGATTTTTGGAATAAGGTTGAAAATCGTTATGTGGATGATAAATATAAATCTATCGTTGAAGAATTATTTAATCGTCTTTATACATTACATCGTGCAGGAAACGATTCATTCTGGCCTATTATTTTGAGAAATAGTTTTGCACCAATACTAATTGGAAACAAGTTCGACTATGTTATTGGAAATCCTCCGTGGATTGCATGGAAATCCATGAGTAAAAGTTATCGCGAAGGAACTCTTGAAATATGGAAAAGTTATGGTATTTTTGAGAAAAATGCATACGACAAAAAAACCACACATGATGATTTTGGTATGGCAGTTACTTATGTTGCTGTTGATAGGTATTTGAAAAAAAATGGGAATATGGTATTTTTGTTACCAGCATCTTTCCTGAAATCCACAAAAGGAGGAGAAGGATTTAGAAAATTTGAAATAACTCGCTTTGGTCAAAACATACCATTTTCAATTGATTCTGTTGACGATTTTTCTAACGTTAAATTATTTACTATTCCAACTATTGCAATAAAAATAAGCAAAGGGAAAGCAATGAATTACCCAATGAATAATTATAACGTGTGGACACAAACAGGAAAAAAAACATCGTTTGATTCTCATGCAAAGTGGATGTCAGTTGAAACTGTTCTTTCAGTAAAAACAATATCTGCTCAACCTGTGGATGGAAATGACAATCAATCGTCTTGGCTTACTCTTGAAGACATGGAGTTTGCAAATAAAGTATTAGATCATACTAAACCAAGATTCTATTCTGGAAGGAAAGGAATTGAACCGGCAGGAGCAAAAGGTGTTTATATAATAAGAAAACCTAAAAAATGTAGAGATGGATTGTTATTAATTGAAAACTGTATAGAAAGGCAACGAAGAAAAGACTTTTTGAAAAAAGGTATACATAAAGAAAAAGTTGAAGAAACTTATATTTTTCCGATGCTGGGTGGAAGAAATATAGGTAAATGGGAAGTTAAATCCAATGAATTTATGATAGTACCACATACTGTCGAGCATAAGTATGGTATACCAGTTACAGAATTAGACAGAATTGCACCTAAGACCAGCCAATGGTTACATTATTATTACGACGAATTGCTAGCAAGTCGTATTCAAAACGGGAAGTTCTTTAATGCCAATACTCAACCTTATTATAGACTTGATAATGTTGGAGAATATACATATTCTCCATACAAAGTGTTATGGAAAGAACAAACTGGTAGTATGTCCGCAGTGGTTGTTGGTTCATATTTGGAATCAATTCCTAATGCCGATGCCGAATTGTTCTCAGCAGATAAGAATATTGTAGTTGATTCAAAAGTCTTGATGTTAGCTTTGGATGATTTTGAAGAAGCAAACTATATTTGTGGTATTCTTAATTCAAAAGATATTGTTTCCATTATTGATGGGTATGCAATTTCAACTAACAGAGGCATAGATGTTTTGAAATATCTTGCAATTCCTAAATTTGATTGTGATAACAATGTTCATAACGAAATCGCAAACATTTCTATTCAAATTCATAATGAAATTAGAAACAATTGTCTATCAAATATTAGTCGTATGGAAAATCAATTGAACACAATAGTGAGAACTATTTTTGAATAGTTTAAATTTTTATTCAATAAATTCTAAATAATAGGAGAAAATAATTGATCAAATCGATAACCATGAAAAATTGTGCCACATATTCATCGGAAGGTGCAATAATAGAAAATTGTCAAAAAATAAATTTCTTTTATGGTCCTAATGGTAGTGGCAAATCAACAATAAGTAATTTTTTGCATAATCAAAGTGTTCCTCAATATTCAGATTGTGAAATAGATTGGGACAATAATACTTTTACGGACATTGTTGTCTACAATAGAGACTTTCGCACACGTCATTTCAAAGAAGATATTGCAGGCGTATTCACTTTAGGCGAAGCAACTATTGAAGAAATAAATGCTCTTGAAGAAATGAAAAAAGAGCGAGAAAAAAAGCGAAATGACTACTTCAAAAGAACAGAAACCTTAAATAATAAGAAATCCGAAGAAAAAGCTCATAACGAAAGATTTAGAGATACTGTTTGGAATGTTATTCTTAAACAAAATGAGGTGGACTTTCAAGAAGCATTTAGCGGATTTAGAAGCAGTAAAGAAAAGTTTCAAGATGAAGTTATTAAAAGATATAAAGCATCCCATTCTTCAAGCGAAACAAGAGATTCTTTAAAAAAGCGTTATGATGCTATTTTTTCAAATAAGCCTGAAAGATGTAACACATTTAATATCACTGTTTCGCATTTTGTTTCTGAACTTGAATCAATAGAAAAAGATTCTATCTGGGAGAAAATTATTGTTGGAAATAAAGATGTACCTATATCAAAACTTATTGACTTTCTCGATAATGCAGATTGGGTTAATAGAGGTCGTTCATACATTCGTGATAATGGTATATGTCCTTTCTGTCAACAAAAGACCATCAGCGTAGATTTAGAGAAACAATTAAATTTGTTCTTTAGTGGTGAATACGAAGAAAACATCAAATACATAAAAAACTTAATAGGGAGATATAAGGCAACATCTGATTTACTAATTTTGAACCTATCAAAAGTTAAAGAAAATACTGTTGTATTAAGTGTAGGTAACTTAGACATTCAAAAATATGATACATTGTTAGATTCATTAAAAACATTGGTTTCAAGCTCTTTAATAGAAATGACTGCGAAAGAAAAGGA
This sequence comes from Clostridium sp., assembly GCA_023663865.1. Classification (GTDB taxonomy): domain Bacteria; phylum Bacillota; class Clostridia; order Oscillospirales; family Acutalibacteraceae; genus Eubacterium_R. The sequence goes on along the minus strand of JAMPGU010000003.1, from coordinate 30,747 downwards.
AGCTGGGAAGAAAATAACGTTGCCAGACAGTATATCAATAGTAAACAAATTGTTGGATATGATATCGGTTGCCAATAGCAATATTGTTAGCCATAATAAAATGGTTGATAATTACAATGATGAGAAGAAAAGTTTAATTGATGCTATTTGGGAATTCCTAATGGACGAACAAGAAAAGTTAATAAGTGGATATATCAACGATTTATCTAAATTTGAAAAAGCAAAATCAGGAATATGTAATGGTATAACTAAATGCAAAAAACAGTTGGACAAGCTCGACATTGATATTTATGAGGCAGGGAAAAATGTTACAAGTGTCCAGCCAACAGTTGATGAAATTAATCGTTCTTTAAAGGCATATGGATTTACAAACTTTCAAATTGTTCCATCACCGACTAAAGAAAACTCATACCAAATACAGAGAATGGATGGAACACTTGCAACAAACACTTTGAGTGAAGGAGAAGAAACATTTATATCTTTTTTGTATTTTATTCAGTTTGCAAAAGGCTCGATTGAAGCTAATAAGATATCTGCAAAAAAGATTTTAGTTTTAGATGATCCGATATGTAGTCTTGATAGTACGGTATTGTATATAGTTAGTTCAATGGTGAAATCATTGATTAAAGAAATTCGAGATGGCATATCAGATGTTGAACAGATATTTATTCTTACTCATAATGTTTTCTTTCATAAAGAAGCATCATTTGTAGATAAAAGAACTAAAGAGTTAAATGAGGTAAACTATTGGATTATTAACAAAGACAACAATGTATCCTCAATAAGAGCCTTTGGAAAAAAGAATCCAATAAAAACTTCATATGAGCTTTTGTGGCAAGAATTAAAAACAAACACAAATGCTTCATTAGTAACAACGCAAAACATTATGAGAAGAATTATCGAAAATTATTTCGGTATTTTAGGAATAGATATGGACGAAAAAATTATAGATTCATTTGATTCAATAGAAGATAAAATGATATGCCGTTCATTGTTTAGTTGGATAAATGATGGTTCACATTCCATTCCTGACGATCTTTACATAGATAGTTATACTGATTCAATTGATAGGTACAAGCAGATTTTCAAAGAAATTTTTATAAAGATGGATCATGAGGCACATTATAATATGATGATGGCTGAATAACTCATATAATGCAATTGAAATTGTGCGGCACTTATGCTATTATAAAAAATGCTAAAACTGATTATATTAGTAGCTAAATTAGTTATCTGTTATCAGCAACGATAACATTTTGATAACAGTAATCAGTATAGGTGTTATATTAGAGATATACTAAATAACTCAAATATCAAAGCGCATATTATCTAAACAAAACTGTTTAGATTAAGACATTTGTAATCGAGTGGGAGTGAGTTGGAAAAGTCCGAGAACACTGATAAACAGGGCATTTCAGGACATTTTACAGCCTTAATGGCAACATTTTGGCAACAATTTTGTATTCATAATGATTAAGAGCTAATTGACCGAAAATCAATTAGCTCTTTTTTATATTATTCTTTAATTTTACTTATTCTCTAAAATTTCGGGATGTTCTGCTAAATATTCATCAGACGCATCTTCAGGGTGTTTTGAATAATGCTCGTACATAATAGCCTGCGCTTTTGCAAAATGTTCATCAATGGTTTCTGAATTAGAATCTAATACTTGCTCTGCATTTTCCTTTTGAGCTTTGTCCCAACACTTGTTAAGGTCGCTCTTGAAATCCTTAATTGCTGAATCAGGATAGTTATAACGCCATTCGTCATATTTGTTTTTTGTGATTTTTCCGTCTCTATGTTCTTCTGCCTTTTCAAACCAAGTATTTAAAGCATCTTCAAGGTTTATGTAATGGTCTGTGTTTTCCTCTAAAGTGAAATAAAAACCTTTATCATTTTTATGTATTGAAAAGCCTACCTCATCCTCCAATGCAAAGAATAATTGCATTAAAATATCGTATGTAGGAATATCAGGCACCATTAAAGATGTTGGGTTTACAGACAACAACTCTGATAACTTTGTAACTATTTTTTCTTTAGGATGACGCTGCTCTCGTTCATATTGACCTATTCTCTTATAACCATAAACAGGTTCAAATCCAAGAGCGTCACTTAAATCATTTTGTGTTAAATTTTTGCGTCTTCTTAATATTTTTAATCTGTTTCCTGCAAACATTTCTAACACTCCTTAATAATCTATAACTCATTATACATCATAATGTGAATAAATGCAAGAAAAATGTCATACAAAAAAATACCTTATTTTTGTTGACAAATGAAAAATAAAATGTATAATATAAAATACAAGGAATACATTTTTATACCTTGTTTGATTTGCAAAGGAGGTGAAACCTATGGCAGAAAGTTTATTTCTAAAGGCTGATGATGTTGCTTATATGCTTGGAATTTCAAAGGCTCACGCCTATAAGATTATGCAGCAGCTTAATGATGAGCTTGCTCAAAAGGGATACATCACCATTTCGGGCAGAGTTAGCAAGCAGTATTTTAATGAAAAGGTCTATGGTACAAATGCACAGATCACAAAACAGAAAGGAGCGTGATATTTATGTCTGTGTATAAGGATAAAGCAACAAATACTTGGCGAGTGCTTTATCGCTATAAAACAATAACCGGAGAACGAAAGCAAACGCAAAAGCGTGGCTTTGACACGAAACGAGAGGCTCAAGCATGGGAACGGGAACAGGAACTAAAGGCAGCAGTTAAAATGGATATGACCTTTGAGAGTTTTGTTGAAATCTATACTGCTGACAAAAAGAATAGGTTAAAGCTCAACACTTGGTTATCCAAAGAACATATTATTAGCCAAAAGCTGATCCCCTATTTCGGAAAGATGAAAATGGATGATATAGGAACGAAAGAGATTATTGCTTGGCAAAATGAGATGATTAACTATCGTGATAAAAATGGTAAGCCTTATGCTCAAACATATTTGAAATCAGTTCATAATCAGCTTAGTGCAGTTTTCAATCATGCAGTAAGATACTATAATCTTCCTGTTAATCCTGCCACAAAAGTTGGTGCAATGGGGAAAAAAGAAACAGAAAAAGAAATGGACTTTTGGACTAAAGATGAATATCTTAAATTTTCCGATTCAATGATGGATAAGCCCATATCTTATTATGCCTTTGAAATGCTTTATTGGTGTGGGTTAAGAATTGGCGAGTTATTGGCATTAACTTCCTCTGACTTTAATTTTGAAAAAGGTACTGTAAGAATTAATAAATCATATCAAAGATTAAAAGGGAACGATGTTATAACAGATCCGAAAACTGCGAAAAGCAAAAGAAATGTAAAAATGCCTAAATTCCTATGCGATGAAATGAAAGAATATATTTCAAGTATATATGGATTTTCAGATAATGACAGACTGTTTCCTATCACCAAAAGCTATATGCATCACGAAATGGAAAGAGGTTGTAAAGAAACAGGAGTGAAGAAAATCAGAATTCATGATTTAAGACATTCTCATGTTTCTCTTCTCATAGAGGAAGGCTTTTCAGCAGTTGCAATCGGCGATAGAGTAGATCACGAAAGTATTGATATTACTTTCAGGTATGCACATCTTTTTCCTACCAAGCAAGATGAAATTGCAAATAAACTTGATATGGAAAGGAGTGCTTGATTTGTCTGAAAAGAATTTAGATCACAATGGCAGGTGGCGTAGCAAAATAGTATCGTTCAGGATGTCCTCTGAAGAAGCAAAGTTGCTTGATGATTATGTAAGCATATCAGGTCTTAACAAACAAGATTATTTAATCAGCAGAGTGTTGAAAAGGGATGTTATTGTAAAAGGCAACATCAAAGCCTACAAGGGATTAAGAAATCGTCTTGAAGATGTGTATAATGAGCTTTGCAGAATTGATAAAGGCTTTGATGTCAGCGAAGAAATGATTTGCCTTATTCGTTATATGACTGATGTTCTCAAAGAGATTGAGGTGAACAGCAATGAATGACCAAATAAAAAAGACTGCTTTTAAAACATCTGCTGGCACAGATGAAAAGCAGCCACTAATGAATAGCACTAATAGTATAACCGAAACTTATTGTATTTGCAACTTGATATTCTTTACTTTTTTCGGTTGGGGCCTCGCAGAAGATTTCCCCACACTGTGGGGGAAATGTCTGCTGAAAGCAGACAAAGGGGGACGTGTCCCGTGGGACCGCAAAGCATCTTTTGATACGCAAGTGTCAAAAGTGCATTTGCATTACTCTTGGCAAGAGTAACAGAACCTTACCAACCAAAAAGAAAGAATGTGATAGTATAGAAAGAACTATTAGTATAACAATGGGCAAAGGTAGTGTTAATCATAACAGCAGAGTTTTCAATGCAGGCAATACAGATCCAAAGCGAACACATCTCAATATTGAATATATCAATGATGATATAAAATCTGTCTATCACGAATTATTTGACGATGCACTTGAAAAGTATAATGCCAAGCAAAAGCGAAATGACAGAAAAATTGCTGACTATTATGATAAAATTTGTAGCGGAAAACAGGAAAAACCATTTCACGAAGTCATCGTTCAGATAGGTAATTGTGATGATACAGGAGTTAAAACCTACAATGGTGAAATTGCAACGAAAATTCTTGATGAATACTACAAGGATTTTCAAAAACGCAATCCGAATTTAAGAGTGTTCTCTGCACACCTCCACCTTGACGAAGCAACACCACATCTGCACATTGATTTTGTGCCATTTACAACAGGCAGTAAGCGTGGATTAGATACAAGAGTTTCGCTCAAGCAAGCACTTGCAAAACAGAGCTTTGTCGGTAAGAGCAAGGAGGAAACAGAATGGAACTTGTGGGTGCAATTTGAAAAAGAAAATCTTGCTGCTATTATGGAACGAAATGGCGTTGAATGGGAGCAAAAAGGTACTCACAAAAAGCATTTATCTGTTCTTGATTACAAAAAGCAGGAAAGACAAAAAGAGGTAGATGATCTAACACAAAAGGTAAGCAATCTTGAAAGCAAGATTGATGATTTATCAGAATATCAAGAAATGATAGATATTCCGAAATCATTAGATGAGGCTGAATATCAGTTGTCTGAGCCTGATAGATTTATGACTGCAAAAACCTACAAAACAAAGATTGTAGAGCCATTGATTGACAAACTCAAAAAGGTAGTCAAAACTGTGCTTGCCAAATATCTTGATTTGGTTAATCAATTATATAATGAGCGAAACAAAAATAGTCGGTTTAATATTCAAATCAGCAGACTGAAAAGTGATACAGAATACTACAAAGCCGAAAACAAAAGTTTATATAAAAACGCAAACAAATACAAACTGCTATGTCGAGCCTTTGGCAGAAAACAAATTGACTGCCTTCTTGAACAGGCAAGACAACAGCAACAAAACAGAAATTACGAAAGATAAGGAGAATTGTTATGAAAAAGTATATTATTGATGAAAAGACAGGTATTAATTATACACTTGTTGGTGATGTTTACCTCCCTAATCTGTTATCTGCAGATACAAATTATGAAATAGGTATGTGGGGACATAGGCATTTATCCTATATTAAAGAACATAAGAAAAGTCATTACACAACATTGCTAACAACAGGCAAACTTAATTCTTATTTACACGACATTGATGTTCAGGCAACGGAAATGTATAGCCGACTAATAAAACAACTTTCCGAAAAGCAGGGAATTACTGAAAAGCTAAAAGCTGACGATATGATGGCATGGGTTGGAACTATGAACAATATTGCAAATCAAGCAAGGGAGATTGTTAACAATGAGATAATTTTTGTATAATAAACGAGCCGGCAGGATTTATTCCTGTCGGCTTATAATATTGTATTTTGTTTTCAGGTATTGTATAATTAACTTAATTACTATCGAGGTGTTTAATTCTATGCTGATTAAAATTGCTGATGTTAATGATATTAACGGTATTGTTCAACTAAAAGTAGAAATGCAAATCGAGGATTGGCAAAAAACATTAAGTCAAGATTTTTCCTGTTATGCAGATGAATTTGCGGAAATAACGAAAAAGCATTTAGAGGACAAGCTTAATAAATCCATCTATTTCGCAATCATGTATATGGATAAAGCACCTATTGCGATGTGTGCAATAGAGGAATTATCGGAATTACCGCAGATAACTGTATGCAGCGATAGAAACGGCAGGCATTGTTGTATTGTAAGTGTATACACAAAACTTGATTATCGTGGCAGAGGTCATCAGCAACAGCTGATTAAATATCTTCTTGATTTTGCAAAATCGCAGAATTTTAACGATATTACGCTCACAACTAATACACCGGATGCAATACATATATATGAAAAAGTGGGATTTAAACTCATATCAAATAAGTATTTTTTAAATTTATAAACTGAGGTTTATTATGCCAAAATTAGTAATTATCAGGGGTAATTCGTGCAGTGGCAAAACTACTGTTGCAAGGAGATTACAAAGAAGATTTGGGGGACGATACAATGCTGATTTCTCAAGATGTTGTTCGCAGAGATATACTCCATACGCAAGATGGAGAAAACACATTGGCATTACCTTTGCTCAAGCAAATGCTTGAATATGGATATAACAACTGTGAAATTGTTATTTTGGAAGGTATATTGCGTTCTGATTGGTATTTCGATTTGTTTGAATTAGCTAGTCGACTATACGAAAATAATATATTTGCATATTACTATGAAATACCATTTGAAATAACTATTGAGAGATATAAAACCAAATCTGCTGAAATACAAAGTCGATTTAATGAAAATGATATGTGCAGATGGTATGTAGAAAAGGATTATATTGGTTTTATAAATGAAAAAACATTGGATGAAAATTTATCCGTTGAAGATGCTGTCATATTGATATCTAATGATATAGATTAACCAACAAAGTGTTATAAAGGGGCAAGAAAGGAACGGTAAATGAATAAGGATTGGAATTTTAAGAGTGGTAAAAATATATGCTCTTTCAGGGCTGTCGGTATTTTTATTAAAGGCGGAAAAGTTTTAGTTCAAAAGGATAATAATGAATATGCTTTGCCGGGTGGTCATGTTAAAATAGGTGAAACAGCAGAAGAAACTCTTATTCGTGAATTTGTTGAGGAGACAGGGTTACATATCAAATGCGAAAGACTGATTTGGGTTAATGAATGCCTATACTCATATAATGGTAAGAATGTTCACGAAATAGCATTTTATTTTCTTGTTGATACCAATGAGCACATTCTGTTTTCTGAATTTACCTCCCTAAAGGATAATTGCAATATTTTGCTTGATTGGATCGATATAAACGAAATTAAAAATTTGAATATTTATCCCGAATTTATCAAAGAAAAAATTACAAATATCAATGACAACATAGAACATTTTGTTTCAAGGGAATAAAGATATGTCAAGTAATAATATAGGCTATTGTGGGAATCATTGTACATATTGTTTTTTAAAGAACTGCAAAGGCTGTAAGAGCGGAAACGCCTGTGATTCTTATGCAAATTTAGAATGGGGTAAAAATGGAATTTATAAGTAAAAACGGAATTATAAGTTTATCAAATATCGGTGTGGTGTCAAGGCAATTATTAAATCCTGATAATTCACAAAGTAATCGTGTTACAATTACAGAGGTACACCTTGAGCCATTTGCAAAACAATCCCGCCATAGTCACCAAACATCAGAACAAATATGGTATGCAATTAAAGGAACAGGATTGTTGCTGCTTTCAAATAATGAGGAAAAAGAGTTTTCTGAAGGCGATGTTGTCCGGTTTGCTGAGGGAGATATACACGGACTTCTGAATAATTCCGACAAAGAATTTATTTATATATCGGTTACAACACCTCCGATAAATTTTGAGTATGCATACAAAAATAAAGATAAGTGAGTAACTATGATTAAAGAGATTTCAAAGGAGCATATAAGTGCGTGTGTAAGGGTTATAAAAGATAGCTTTTTAACTGTTGCAAAGGAATTTAATATTACTAAACAAAATGCACCAAGATATGTAGCCTTTACCACAACAGAAGAAAAATTAACGAAACAATATGACAGTGGCAGAAAAATGTTTGCATATTTTGATAATGATAATATAGTTGGATTTTATACACTTGAATTTTATGGTGTTGAATGTGAACTCAATAATCTTTGTGTTTTACCTGAATATAGGCATAGAGGAATTGCAAAAGAATTGCTAAAACATTCATTTAATATTGCAAAGCAAAATGGTGCAGCAAAAATGAATATCAGTATAGTTGAGGAAAATCAAGTCTTAAAGAATTGGTATATTGATTTTGGCTTCAAAACTACGCACACTGAAAAATACGATTTCTTCCCCTTTACTTGCGGCTATATGGAAAAGAATTTGAAAGAGTACTATTATTCATCTGTAAAGAATTGTATAAATGAAATTTTTGATAGCAACATAAAAATTATTGCTTTGAAATTTGTTGATTATCTAAATAATAACAAAATGGTTTTTGAAAAAGCAGTTGGCTATTGGGAAAATCAGCAGTATTTTTATGTAAAATACAAAGGTAGAATTATTTGCTATATTTTATTCAACGGTAAAGATGACGAGACTGAATTTTATCCGTTTACAATATGGTCTGATGACAGCAATTCAAATTGGTATTGCAATGCCGATTTGGACGAGCATACAAAAAGCATAGCAATAAAACACATTGATATTTGTGAAAATTGCGGTGCCTGTTCAGGTGGTACCCAAAAGCAGATATTCGGTAATCAATATAATAATGTTTGCCGCACAACCTTTAGATTTATCAATCCAAATATTGATGAATTGGAGTGCTTAAAAAAATTAGTTTTGTTAAGAAAAAGAGATATAGATAGAGGGTAAAATGAAAATTGATAAATCTAAACTCTCAATAAGACCGGAGAATTCAAGTGAATATGAAACAGTGAATGAACTGATTTATACTACATTTACCGAAGCATATAGTATAGATATTGGTTCTTTTATGAAAAAGCATTTTGCAGAAGAAAGAGGCAAAAATACATTTATACCTGAACTTTCCCTTGTAGCTGTTTTGGATAATAGAATAATCGGTGAGGTTGCTCTGCACGAAACAGATATAATTACTGATAATGGAAGGGTGACGCAATTAACACTTTCCCAAAGTGCTGTTTTGCCCGAATGTAGAAACCAAGGCATTATGAGAATGCTTGTTGAAACAGCATTAACTAAAGCAAAGGATATGGGTTATGGTGCTGTTTTTCTCGGTGGTAATCCTGCTTTATATGGTAGGTTTGGCTTTGAGCCTTCTTGTAAATATGGCATTTATCACAAAGAACGTAAAAAATGGGGCGATGAGGGATATATGGTTTGTGTGCTGACCGACAATGCACTAGATGGAATATCAGGCACAACATATTATTATGGCGGATAAAAATCAAAAACAATAAAATATAACTGTTTTGATGCAACATCAAACGAGCAAAATAGTATTGTTTATCATCGTAATGGAATAATAGGCGATTATGACGAGTTTGATGATATTAGTTTGCAGGGTGATGCAGCGGTATAATAGGCGGCAGTTGAACTGCTGCCTTTTTTGTTGATTATTGCAGAAAATTGTAATATAATAGCATTATAGAAATATATTCAAATTTGTTATTTAGGAAGTAAAAAATGTTATTCTATATTTTTGATAAATTCACCAATATTCAACAGTATATAGCAATCGCATCGATAATGGCATTTGCAGTTTGCTTTGTGCTTTTGAAGCTCAAATTGCCATTTCTGCCCAAGGACAAGGGCAGAGCCTTTGCTGTTAACGGAGAAGTATCAAAAGGAAAAATACGAGGCGTAGGCTTGATAATGATAATAGCCTTTGTGCTTTGCTCCGTTTTTCTATTGCCGATTACCAAAGAGTTTATATTTTATGACATATTAATCTTTTTGGAAATGCTGAGCGGTTATCTTGATGACGCATCAGACAAGCCCTGGTCGGATTATAAAAAAGGATTTATTGATTTAATCATTTGCGTTATCATTTCTGTAGTTTTTGTTTGTAATAATTCTACTACAATTATGATTTTCAATTATGAAATCTATGTGCATCCTATTTTATTTGCAGTGCTTTCAACCATTTTACTTTGGATTGGCATTAATGTTACAAATTGCTCTGATGGTGTAGATGGATTGTGTGGTTCATTAAGTATAGTCTCTCTGCTGAGCATTACTCTAATCTTTTTCAGTCAAATCGGTGAACAGTATGCTGTTTACAGCTTTATTATGATTGGCGTTTTAATTGCGTATCTGTGCTTTAACACCAGTCCCAGTTCACAGCTTATGGGTGATGCAGGTTCAAGACCTATTGGTATATTCATTGTATTATTGATTTTAAAATCATCACATCCTTTAAGCTATTTGCTGTTATCGGCGGTATTGCTCGTTGATGGTATAGCCGGATTAATTAAAATATTCCTTAAAAGATTTTTGAAAATAGAAGTATTAAAAAATATTCGCACCCCCATTCACGATGAAATGAGAAAAAATCACGGCTGGTCGGATACACAGGTTTTAGTTAGGTTTTGCATCATTCAATTATTCATATCAGCAATTCAATATATGATTTGCAGATAGATAATTATTCTTAATATACAATGCATTTTGAACGATAAATAACAAGAAGTAAATCTATAATCAAGGGGGAATGATGCAAAATTAATTTTATTGCAAACATCAAATTTAAAAATAAAGGAGTTTACTATGGAAGTTGTTGCACAAAGAGTATTTGAGCCTTTTTATATGTGGCTTGACATTGCATTCCTTGTTCTTTTTATAGGGATGCTGCTTTTCAAAAAGAAGTATACCACCGTTATTGTTGGTGTTTTGGCAGGTATTTTATATCAGATTGTGGACTTTGGTATTTTCCATTTGGCAACAGGCTCTCGTCATTTGCTTATGAACGGTGCCGAAGGCAGTGAAAGTCAATTGTTCTGGGTGCTTATGTGGATGTCTATGAGCTATGGATTTACTAACTTTGCTTGGATATGGCTATGGATTTCCAAGGATAAAAACCTTTTTGAATGGACAACCCTTATACTCGGCTGGTGGATATGCTGTCCTCTGCTGACAAAAACATTTGGTCCGCATAATTACACAATTACGATTTGGCGCGAGACAGGCGCATATCACGGCTGGATGGCTTTAATTCTATTCATTGGTTATGTTTTATTGTTTATCTGGAATATGTCGCGCAAGAAGAAAGACGAGCGTGTTAATATACCTTGGCTTCTGATAATCGGCATTCTTGTTCAGGCAGGCTGGGAAATCGGCTTGTATCTCGGCGGTATCCGTTCTGCTGATCTTGGTGTAACCGGAATGGATGTCAATGCCATCTCTCCAATGATTATCAACTCCCTGCTTGAAACCAATCTCGGTATGCCTTACATCTTCATCATTTTCATTGCTGTATCAAGAAGGTTTACCGAATCTCTTAAAAAGAGAAAAACCAAGCTTTCATTTACAGAAAGAATTGCTGAAAACAATCACGAAAAGGTTAAGGACTATGAAAACGTTTCAGAATTTTTAGCATAGCCCGAAGCAAATAACCGCATTAAAAAATCAATATATTGTAAATATATAAAAGGTTAAGGTGCTTACAAAACAGTAAAACCCAAGAGGAAAACTCTTGGGTTTTACTATTTGATATTATAAACATTATTAGTCAAGTTTTTTTAATGAGACTACATCCGTTTTTGTACTTTTGCTTTTCAGCTGAATAAACACGGACTCAATGGATGCGATGCTGGAAATCGTGCATATCACTGCGATATATAGCTTTAATGCTACAGGCAGGATAAAAACTGCTGCACCGAGAATTTTGCCGAAGAGAGAATGCACAAAATAGAACTTATTAAATTTCAGCTTTGAAATAACTGCCGAAGCAACAAAAACAATTAATGTTGCGCCAAACCACAGTAATGCCCAAAACGGAATTACACGATTGATAATCAGAATTTTTGTTAACGCAAAATACGTTAACACATCACCGATTGTATCAAGTCTGGCACCGGTTATGCTTACACTGCCTATTTTCCCTGCAATCGGTCCGTCAATCAAATCTGAAAAACCGCAATAGATATATATTGCCAAAAACACACTGGATATTTCGGTAAACAAAAAAAGGATTACTGCTCCAAAAATTCTGCTGGAGGAAATAATGTTTGCCAAATTCTTTTTCATATCATTCTCCGTTCACTCTGCACTGTTGCTTATGTACGAATATCTAAAGTTTAGTTATACAATTTGACAATTTTTTTGTCAAACACAAAAAACAATATTCTTTATACCGGGTGTTCCAAGGTGTTGAATTTTAAATTTTCATATGGTATTATGTGTTACGGAAAATATAAATCAAATAATATAATACTTAAATATTTGATGACGAACACTATTTAACAAGGCATAACGTACATTGCAACCATCGGTTGACAAAGAAATATCCTTTTGTAAACTAGAATATATTGCTTTAATCCTATGCAATTGATAAAATTTAACCATAGGAAATAATGGAAAGGATAACAAAACTATGGATTTAATGACAGCTAACAGATTGCAGCAGCTGAGAAAAATGAACGGCTACAGCCAGGAGGTTCTGGCAGAAAAGCTCGGCATCAGCCGTCAGTCAATTTCAAAATGGGAAAGAGCAGAGTCCTCACCTGAAATTGATAATCTTATGGCGCTGGCTAAAATATACGGCATTACCGTTGATGAGCTTCTCGACACGAGCGACGATAAGGTAATTGTAAAAGACAACAAAAAAGAAAAGGATTTTAAAGGCAAGCTGAAATCTTTATTATCAAAAGCAAATGACTTTGGGATTTATCCGGAGGTTTCTAAAAGGCTATTGATTTTTCCCTTCCCGATAATCATTGCTTTTTTATACGTTGCCCTGTCTATGATATTTCATATCTGGCATCCGTTTTGGATCATATTTTTAACCATCCCTATGTACTATAGATTTGCAATTGCCTGCAAGGCTAATAACAAAAAAGTGTTTACCTTTTTGCTGCCGATACCTGAAATGATTGTTACCGTATTTCTTATACTGGGTATCATTTTCGGCATATGGAAATATGCAAGCCTTTTGTTTTTGATTATTCCGCTGTTTTACTGGCTTGTACTGATTATAAAAAAATAAACTCAAAGGAAGGATAACCTTTATGAATAAAAGTGAAAAAAAGGTTCTGACTGTTATCATCTTGGTTATAATTATTTTTATTTCAGGTATTACTGCTTCGGCTTTTATCAGCAGAACCGAAAATCATTCGAATACTGTTCAAATCACCATAGGTGATGCCAGAGCCATTGCTCTGAAGGATGCGGGCAAAACAGAAACTGCCGTAGCCTTCAGCGAACAGGAGCAGGAAAAAGACCATGGACTTTACACATATGAAATTGAATTCAGTGACGGATTCACGAAATATGAATATGAAATCAATGCCCAGAGCGGAGAAATCATTTCACGCTATGCTGTAAAAATCCATTAAATTCTAATGCATATACTCCCTGATACCTTATAATCTAGGTATCAGGGAGCTTTTTTCATAATTTTTCTATATTTATTGCAACACTTTGAAGTATTTTTTATACTGTAATTATGACGTCGTCGAAAGGATGTGGTTATATGGAGGAAAAGCAGCTGGTAAAAAAAGCGAAAGCCGGAGACAAAGCAGCCTTTGCCGGTTTGTACCGATTGTACAAGGACAGGCTGTACCGCTATGCATTTTACAGACTTGGCATAAGTGAAGATGCTGAGGATGCCGTTTCCGATACAGTTGTATCTGCCTATGAGCAGATTTGTAATTTGAAAAATGCAGAAGCATTTTCCTGCTGGATTTTTAAGATACTCAATATAACCTGCGCAGAATATATTAAAAAGCAAATCAATCAGAGAAACGCAGCAGAGCTTACCGATTATGAAAATTCCAATCAGATGTCCGCTGCATTAAACACAGCTTCGCTGGAGCTGAGGCAGGGACTGGAAATTTTAGATAATGAGGAACAGCAGATTGTGCTGCTTTCTGTTATAGCCGGACTGACAAGCAAGGAAATATCCAAAGCAATTGGTTTGACCCCCGGCAGTGTCAGATCAAAGCTATCGCGAAGTCTTGCTAAAATGAGAAACTTTTTGGAGTAATGACATATGAAAAAGGATTATGATTTTATAAAGGATAAATTTGATAAGGACGGTATTGCTGCTCCCGACAGCATAAATGAATTTGCAGTTCTGCACAAGCTTGAAAATGCAGAGCAGAAAAAAATCAAATTCTATCAACGTCCAGCATTTAAAGCCATTGTCAGTGCTGCCGCCTGCCTTGCAATAGCAGTTGGAATATTCAGCACCGTTCATACTGCAAATGCCCCTGCAGTTATTGAGAATAATAATGAAAATACATTTTCTTCCTTTGACAGCTACAAGGAGATAAAAAGCAAAATAGACAAATGTAATTACGACGACTTGATTTTAACATTTACCTATGATATTAATATTGCTAAAACCGCTTCTGATACGGCTGTTGCTGAAACAAGCAGTGATTCCACATCCGTCAGCTATGGAGAAACCTATAAGCAGGTTGACGGCGTTGACGAGGCTGATATTATAAAAAATGACGGCAGATATATTTATTACTGCAATATCTTTGACAGTAGTGTAAGTATATATGACGGTGACAGGTTGATATCAAAAATTCAGGATTTCAAGACAGATGAAAGAATTTATGATATATATGTACATGATAATACGCTTGTGCTGAATACAGGCAGTGAGCGATGCAAATCGGATAACACATACACCTCCTGCACAAATTCTTATATTTATGATTTAAGCAGTATCGAAACGCCAAAGCGGATAAAAAGCTTCAGTCAAAGCGGATACTACAGCACCTCCCGTATGATCGGAGACCAGCTGTACATTGTTTCAAACACATACGTTTATCACTGTGCAACTGTTGATGACTGCAAAATTTACAGTGCAGAGAATAACAACGAAAGTGAAATTGACCCCAAGGATATCTGCTATACCGGGAACACGATCTCCCCTGATTACCTGATTATCAGCTCAATCGACACAAAAAGCTGTCAGCGCACGGCAAAAACCAAAGCACTGTTTGGCTGCGGAAATGACATATACTGCAATGAAAACAATATGTATATCACCGCCTGCGGCAATGAAAAGACTACCATAATCAAGGCGACCCTTTCACCGAACAAAATTGAATTTACGGCTAAGGCAGATATTAATCAAAGCTATGTTAATAACCAATTTTCTATGGATGAATATAATGGATATTTCCGAATTGCCGTAACTGAAAATAACAGCAACAGCCTGTATATCTTTGACGACAAGCTGAACAAGGTTGGTGAGGTTACAGGCTTTGCCAAAGACGAAAACATAAAGGCTGTAAAATTTATGGGCGACACTGCCTATGTTATCACTTATTTTGAAACAGACCCGCTGTTTGTCATTGATTTAAGCAATCCAAGTGAACCAAGCATTCTTGGAGAGGTAGAAATCAGCGGTTTTTCCAGTCAGCTTGTACCGATAGATGAAAACAAAATTTTAGGCATCGGCTACATCGCCTCTCAGCAGGAGGATGATTCCTGGATAGACGGACTTAAACTGACATTATTTGACACAACCGATAAAACCAACCCTAAGGTGCTTGACACAAAAGAGCTTCCCGATCTCTATTCCGATGCGCAGAGTAATCACAAGGCAATTGTTGTAAACAAAGAAAAGGGCTGCCTTGTCATTGATTATTATGATTATACCGATGATATAGAGGTGGGTGCATTAACCATTGAGATTGAAAAAAATAAAATCAATGTCACAAATCAATTTGCTGTTAAGCCAAAAAGCGAGGCTGCCGTTACGGCACGCTGTACCTATATCGGAGATAAAATCTATGTCATAGATGATAATAGTGATATTTATTCCTTTGACTATTAAAAACAAAAAGCACCTCCCGCAGCATAAGCTGCGGGAGGTGTTAAATTATATAGTATATCCTTATTTAATAACTGTACCCATTGTGTTTGGTGCCATACCTGCTGCATTTGCTTCATCTGTATCAATATGCATAGCAAGTGCATAGCTGTCAGATACTCTGACTACAACGTCACCAAAGGTAAGATTTCTGCCATTGGCTGTAGGAATTTCTACCTGTACAATTTCACCGTTTGTAAGACCCATCTTTTCTGCATCAGCAGTTGTTGCATGGATATGACGCTTTGCAGCAATAACACCCTGTGCAAGCTCAACCTCACCGGCAGGACCTACTAATTTACAAGCACCTGAGCCCTCAATGTCACCGCTCTCACGTACAGGAGCAGAAACACCGATTGAACGAGCATCTGTAAGTGAAAGCTCAACCTGTGTTGCATTTCTGCAAGGACCGAGAATAGAAACTGCAGGGAACTCACCCTTTGTACCGATAACCTTAACTCTCTCCTCACAAGCGTACTGACCCGGCTGAGAAAGCTCTTTTTTTACGGTCAGCTCATAGCCTGCACCAAAAAGGGTTTCCAAATCCTCTTTAGACACATGTACGTGTCTTGCTGAAATTTCAACTAAAACCTGATTTTCCATTTTATAATCTCCTTAATATTAAAAAGTTATAGATATTGCTTTTATTTTATACCTATTATCATTGTTTTTCAATAGGAAATTTGGTATTTTAAAATAGTGCAGAAAAATAACAATACAAAAATGAAACCTTTTTTATTTCCCATTCGTTACTAAAGTGAAAGGACCTTTCAATGAGTGGTGATTATGACAGAGAATGAATTTATAAGAGCTGTAAAGCGCAATAATCAAAGACTGTATCTTATAGCTCTATCATTTACAAAAAACATCGATGACAGTGAGGATATAATCCAGTCCGTTTTTGAAAAGCTGTGGTGCTGCAATAAATCCTTTAACGATGATGCACATATAGACAAATGGCTGACAGCAGTCTGTGTAAATAAAAGCAAGGATCTGCTTAAATCTTTTTTCAGAAGCAGACGTGCTGACATGGAGGATTATATTGACCGAGGTGTTTTTGATGAATGCAGAGATTATGATTTATTCAATTCTGTTATGAAATTACCTAAAAAGGAACGAGTCGTGATACATTTGTTTTACTATGAGGATTTATCTGTAAATAAAATTGCACAGATTTTAAAAACAAATGAATCCACCGTTAAGACAAGATTACGACGAGGAAGATTAAAGCTCAAAGAAATGTTGGGAGATGATTGGATAAATGAATAATGATAATTATAAAAGGGCTTTTTCTAATATCCGTCCTTCTGACGAAAGATTAGAAAGGATTTTTGATATGACAGAAAAAAGAAAAAGAGCACGAGGTTTTAGAACAGGTCTCATTGTGGCAATCGTTGTATTAAGCACATTGATGTGCGGTGCATTAACAGCAAATGCTGCAACAGGCGGAGCGCTTTTTGAGGGTGTTAAGCTCGTAATAAACGGCGAGGAAGCAAATCTTTCAGATTATCTTAAAGCTCACAATTCTTACAAGAATGATGATGGAGAAACCGTTGAAGAATATAAGTTTGCTTTACCTGAGAATGATGGCTCTATTTCATTTGAAATGGTTGAGGATACCCTAGGTGCCGCTGCAGAAAGCACGAAAGGTGACAGCTCTGTTTCAATAGAGGTTGAAACAAAGGATACCACGACAAACAGCAAGCAGACTGAAAACAACAATTAATACCAAGATTTAATGAATTCTGAGCAGTAAGAACTAAAAAATTCTTACTGCTTATTTGTATTGTTTTTATGCTTTGCTTTTGGTATAATATTTTCGGGTGATGAATATGACATTAGATGAATTGGAGCTTGAATGCCGCAGCTGTACAAAATGCGGTCTGTGCGAGGGAAGAACAAATTTAGTATTCGGTATGGGCAAAAAGGATGCCGACATTATGCTGATTGGCGAAGGCCCCGGCGAGAATGAGGACTTGCAGGGCAAA
The DNA here is from genome assembly GCA_023663865.1 of Clostridium sp. GTDB lineage: Bacteria > Bacillota > Clostridia > Oscillospirales > Acutalibacteraceae > Eubacterium_R. The sequence continues at coordinate 12,748 of JAMPGU010000003.1, read as the reverse complement.
CCCTTTGTAGGCAGGTCGGGTCAGCTTTTGGATAAATTTTTAGCAAGCGTTGATTTGTCACGTGACAAAAATGTATATATTGCAAATATGGTAAAGTGCCGTCCTCCCAAGAACAGAGACCCGAAGCCTGAGGAGCAGGATATGTGTATCAACTGGCTGAGACAGCAGTTTAAAATCATTAAGCCTAAAATTGTAATTTGTGTCGGCAGAATTTCTGCCCAAAGGCTTATTGACAAAAGCTTTAAGGTTACACAGCAGCACGGAGAATTCATTGATAAGAACGGTACACTGTTTATGGGTACATACCATCCTGCTGCTATTTTGCGAAATCCAAATAACAAAGAGCTTGCATTTGGTGACTGGCTGAAGGTCAGGGATAAAATCAATGAGCTTGGAATAGAAATTTAAATTATATTATAGGTGAGTTTGGATTTGGTTATCTTGACTCACTTATTCTTTACTATATCTTTATTTTTTCTTAGAGCTATCTTGGAATTAAAATGCTTTAATGTGTATATCGGAAAAAGGATTGACAATCAGGAGATGAATTATGAAAACAGTTTTAGTTTGTGATGATGATGAAGCTATCTTGGAATCACTAAGAATTTATCTGTCAAACGAGGGTTACAATGTTTTGACTGCCAGTGATGGTGTAGAGGCATTGGAGCAGATAAACAATAATGACATTCACTGTGTTGTGCTTGACATTATGATGCCCCGCCTGGACGGACTGAACACTACCCTCAGAATCAGAGAGAAATATAATTTCCCGATTATTCTTCTCTCTGCAAAAAGTGAGGACACAGATAAAATCGCAGGACTTGGCTTTGGCGCCGACGATTATGTAACCAAGCCCTTTAATCCGCTGGAGCTGGTGGCAAGAGTTAAGTCACAAATTCGGCGGTACGTTACACTTGGAAGTCTGGAAATCAAGGAAAGCCAGCTTGTAACAGGCGGCATTATACTGGACAGAGACACCAAGAAGGTAACGGTTGATGGTGATGCAGTCAAGCTGACACCTATTGAATATAAGATACTTGAATATCTTATGAGCAATATGGAAAAGGTGCTCTCCTCCTCTCAAATCTATGAGGCTGTATGGAAGGAACCCTCCTTCTCAAGCGAAAAAACAGTTACGGTTCATATCAAAAATCTCCGAGACAAAATTGAAATCAATCCGAAAGATCCGAAATACTTAAAGGTGGTGTACGGCCTTGGATACAAATGCGAAAAAGTATAAATATTCCCCTATAACAAAGCTGTTATGTATTATTCTTGCAGCGATAACCTTTACTGCCGCCAGCGGCTTAGGTGCATTAACCGTCTTATCTGTTCTATACAATGACACCAGTAAAAATACGATAAATGTGTGGACAGATTCCGACGAATTTCAAAACTATTTTTCACAGGATATTTCATCGGTATTTTATAACAGTCATCTTGCAGCGGAGCAGAGAAAGCTGCAAAAGGAACTGGTGAAAAAAAAAGGACACGGTTGTTAAGAAAACAGCTGCATCTTATCAGTATTGGCTGAAGAAGTATAACGAATATCAGGAAAAAATTGACGCCGGCATATTCGACGGATACGATGAAGAAAATGATGAATATATTAACTATGATTATGAACTTGAAAATCTGCAGTCAAATATAACCGAAAATGTTGCGGCTGATACCTTGTACTATAAGGATACCTATGAATTTTATGTCAGCTTCTATGAAATAGAAGAGGATAATTATACAGAGGACATTTCTGATTTATATGATACCTTTGTTAAAGTGTCAACGGAAAATTTGGGCGACCGAAGTATAGATTGGTATTACACAAATCACTCTCTTAAATACTATGCAAAATACGGCGATGATGATGCCATTCAGAATACAGACCGAGATATAGCCACAGGTGATAAGCTGATTAAAAGTCTGTCTCAGAGTCATATGATTTATTTTTCCTACGTTGATGGAAAACTGTCTTACAACGGCATCAGTGAAGAATTTGCAAATTATATTTACAATAGCCAGATAAAAAATGATGCCTACACCAAGGATACAGATTTTATTGTGTCCATAGATATCAGCGGCAGTGATAATCCTGTGACAAAAATCGGATACTGGTCAGACATATATTACACGCTTTACAATTTTAATGATTTGGCTGTATCTGTGAACAATCATTTTGCAGCTGCGGTTATCGGCACAATTTTACTTTTGATTGCTTCCTTCATCAGCGGATTTTTCTATTTCTCCATAGCAGGCAAAAAGAATGAAGAAAGCCCTGCAAAGCTGTATTTTATTGACTATGTACCATTTGAAATTCATTTTGCACTGCTAGGCGGAATAGGCTTTGGTTTATATATTCTTCTGTTAGGTCTGGTGGATATTGCCAATACCAGCTTTTCCAAACTGAACTGTATAGCCGTTGCAGTAATGGGCTTTGCGTTATGGTTCCTGCTGTTTGAATTTTCTGCAGCTGCTGCCAGATACACCCACAGCGATAAAAAAGTTAAAAACAATTTCCTGTTTTATCAGATAGGAAAACTGCTCGTTAAGGGCGCAGCGGCAACCGGCAAGGCACTGAGCTACAAGCCAAAAAGATTTAAGTTAAATGTTATTATCCTCTCTCTGCTGTATGTTATTATAAACATTGCTGTAATCGGATTGATTGTATGGCTCGTTGCGATTAATGTACCGGTTTTTGCAATTTTGATGATGGTCATTGATTTCGGTGTGAATCTGTTCCTGTTTATTAAGGTGCTTCAGTACATCGGTTCTCTTGACAAAATCATAGACAGTGCCAACAAGCATGAGGACTTGGCAGTGAACATAAACGCTCTGCCCCAGTCACTTAAAACGCTTGCCGAGGGTATGAAGTATACCAATATTGAACTGCAGAATGCTGTTGCCCAGGCAATTAAGGACGAAAGGCTGAGAACGGAGCTTATCACCAATGTATCTCACGATTTAAAGACACCTTTAACCTCTATAATCACCTATGTTGACCTGCTGTCAAAATGTGATATTCAGGATGAAAAGGCAAGAGAATATATCGGCGTACTTGATGATAAGGGTGCAAAGCTGAAAAGACTGATTGATGATTTAATTGAAGCATCAAAGGTTACCAGCGGTAACATCAGTGTAAACCTGACAAAAATAAATCTGGCAGAGCTGTGCCTGCAGTCAACCGTTGATGTCCAGCCTGATTTTGACAAGGCAGGACTTGAGCTGATTGTAAAGAATTGTGAAAATCCACCTGTTGTTATGGCGGACGGAGCAAAGGCATTCCGAATTATTGAAAACCTGCTCTCTAACGCAAGAAAGTACAGTGCAAAGGCATCACGCGTTTATGTTGATGTTTACAAAGAAAATGAATTCGGCGTATTTGAAATTAAAAATATCTCTGCACAGCCTCTTGATATTTCACCTGAGGAGCTGACAGAACGATTTGTACGCGGTGATAAATCACGAAATCAGGAGGGCAACGGACTGGGTCTTTCCATTGCAACCGAGCTGTGCAAGCTCCAAAACGGCAGACTGGAACTGACAATTGACGGTGACTTATTCAAGGCAAAGGTTAAGCTTCTTCTCTGTTAATACAATAAATTATAAATAATCTATAGATAAAGCGGTGCTATGCATCGCTTTATTTTTTGCGGCAAACAATCATTTGCCTAAGTACGGATTATATGCTATACTGAATTTGAGGTGGTATTATGCACATAAAAAACAAAATCAATTCCTTAATACAGAATATAATAGACAAGGTTGCAGGAAGCGGCGTTATGCAGGAGGAAAGCCGTGCAGACGGCGAGCAATTCATTTTTCCCAATATGCCTGAATGCATCCGCACTGCAGGGGAGGAAAGTATTGTTCTGCTGAAAAATAACGACGTACTTCCCCTTGATGAAACGGAGGTTTCTGTTTTTGGCAGATGCCAGCTTGATTATTTTTATGTAGGCTACGGCAGCGGCGGAGATGTGCATCAGCCCTATGAAATAAATCTTATTGACGGACTGAAAAATAACAAGGTTAAAATAAACACCGAACTGCTGAGCATATACGAAAAATGGTGCAGTGATAACCCTGTTAACCACGGCTTTTGGGGTCACTGGCCAATGAATTTTCCTGAAATGGAGCTTACGGAGGAAATTGTTGACAATGCTGTAAAAAGCAGTGACACTGCCCTGATTATAATCGGCAGAGCTGCCGGTGAGGACAGAGAAAACAAGCTTGAAAAGGGCAGCTACTATTTGACTGACGCAGAGCTGAATATGCTTCGGCTTGTTACAAGCAAATTTAATAAAACCGCAATCATAATGAACTGCGGAAATATTATTGATATGTCCTGGACCGAGGAGTTCGGTGACAAGCTGGGGGCAATCCTTTACGCATGGCAGTGCGGAATGGAAAGCGGTAATGCACTGGCAAATGTTCTTACAGGCAAAACCAATCCCAGCGGCAAGCTGCCTGACACCATTGCCAAGCACTATGAGGATTATCCAAGCTCTGACAATTTCGGAAACAAGGAATACAACAATTATGCCGAGGATATATTTGTGGGTTACAGGTATTTTGAAACCTTTGCCCCTGAGCACGTGCTCTATCCCTTTGGCTTTGGACTGAGCTATACCGACTTTGCTATTGAGCCAATCCGCTTTTCTGCTGATGAAGAAATAAAGATATCCGTAAAGGTTACCAACACAGGAAGCACTGCCGGAAAAGAAGTTGTGCAGGTTTATGTTACTGCGCCTGACGGCAAGCTGTCTAAGGCGAAAATGAGTCTGCTTGCCTTTGCAAAAACCAAGGAACTGCTGCCATCCGAAAGTGAATGCATAGACTTTGTTATCAAGCCTTATGATTTTGCCAGCTTTGATGAAGATATTTATTCCTATATTTTAGAGGAGGGTGCATATATCTTTCACATTGGAAACAGCGTAAAGTCCACTACAGAAGCAGGAAAAATCAAGCTGGATTATCAGATACTGGATAAGCTCCAGCCAATTTGCCCTGTGCAAAAATCCTTCCGTTTAATAAACGGTGAAATGGCAAAGACCGGTGACCTAAACCTAAAAGCCCGTATAATCGAGAACCTGCCGTCGGAAGTAGGATATAAGGGCGACAAGGGCTATAAGCTGATGGATGTAAAAAACGGAACAATCACTCTTGATGAATTTGTTTCACAATTAAGCAATAAAGAGCTTGAGGCATTGTCCCGCGGTCAGGGAAAAATGGACAGCGAGCTTGGTGTAATCGGAAATGCAGGTGCATTCGGCGGAATTATCGAATCCCTCAGGGAAAAGGGAATTCCCCCTATCATTACCACAGACGGACCTGCAGGCATCAGGGTAAGAAAATACACCTCTCTTATCCCTTGCGGTACTGCACTGGCAAGCACCTGGAACTGTGCATTGATTGAAAAGCTAACCTCTGTTATGGGCGAAGAGCTTGTCCATCATAAAAGTGATGTATTGCTTGCTCCCGGTATGAATATACACAGAAATGTTCTTTGCGGCAGAAACTTTGAATATTTCAGCGAAGACCCTGTACTGTCAGGAAAAATGGCAGGTGCATATGTAAAGGGTATTCAGTCTGCCGGGGTATCTGCTTGTCCTAAGCATTTTGCCTGCAACAATCAGGAGGTTATGCGCACAAAAAATGATTCCCGAGTTACCCAGCGTGCATTGAGAGAAATCTACTTAAAGGGCTTTGAAATATGCGTGAAGGACGCTAACCCCCTCAACATTATGACCAGCTATAACAAAATTAACGGTGTATGGAGCCATTATAATTATGATTTGGTTACAACTGTTCTCAGAGGAGAATGGGGCTACAACGGAAATGTTATGACGGACTGGTGGATGCAAAAATCCGTATCTCCTGAATTTCCAAATATAAAGGACAATGCATACCGAGTAAGAGCACAGGTGGATGTGCTTATGCCCGGCGGTATGAAACGGCTGGAGAAGAAGTATAAGTCTGACGGCTCTTTGTTAAAATCTTTGGGAGAAAATGAGGGAATTACCCGAGGAGAGCTGGAACGCACTGCAAAAAATGTGCTGACCCTTGCACTGAAAATCAAGCTGACGGACAATCCGTAATTAAAATTTAGGAGAACGCTTATGGGTTTATTTAATAAAAAAATCAAAACCGAATATAATTCCGAAAAAAGAAATAAGATGATTAACTACACTCATCTTAACACCCATTACTGCAAATCGGAACAGACCGTACTGGCAGGTGACTCCATAACCGAACTGCTGAACGACAATGAGCTGTTTGCCGAGTACACCCAAAAAACAGGAACAATCGTATATAACCGCGGCATAAGCGGTGACACCAGCGATAGACTGCTGGAACGATTTGATTCCAACGTTCTTAATATTAACCCCTCTAATATCGTTTTACTGATTGGCACAAATGATTTCGGATATGGCTTGCCAATGGGTGAAACCATAAGCAATATTGATAAAATATTAGAATGCATTGAGCAAAAATGCCCGAAGGCAAATGTAATTGTTCAGGCAGTATATCCTGTTAACACAAAAATGAGAAAGTATGACAAGCAAAAGAACAAAAAGATTGTTGAGCTGAATAAGGATATAAAAACTGTTTCCAAAAAGCATAATGTAAACTTTCTTGATCTAACGGAAGTTCTTGCTGATAATGACGGAGATTTTAAAAAGGAATTTACTTATGACGGACTTCACCCGACAGTATTCGGATATGAAGAGGCTGTAAAAAGAATTATACCCCTGCTTAAATAGCACACAAATAAAGGCACAGATTAGAGCTTTCTAATCTGTGCCTTTTAGCTGAGGTGCCGTAACGAAGTATTGGTTTCTCAGCTTTATATTATTTCTTCTTAACAATTAAGGTACGCATTGCATTTGCAATTGCAATCAGGCATACGCCAACATCACCGAATACAGCCAGCCACATTGCATTTTCATCAAAGATTCCCACTGCGCATCCAATAATAATCAGTATCTTGACTGCCAGTGAAAAGATTATATTTTGTCTGACGATATTCACGGTTTTCTTAGCAATTCGTCTGCCTACAGAAAGCTTTGAAAGAGAATCGCCCATAATTACCATATCTGATGCTTCAATTGCAACATCACTGCCTGCACCGCCCATTGCTACACCTAAATCAGCCTGCGCCAGTACAGGTGCATCATTAATTCCATCACCTGTATAAAGAACATTTGCGCCGCTTGCCTGAAGCTCCTTAACACGTGCTACCTTATCTGCAGGAAGCAGCTTTGCATAAACATCATCCACACCGGCTTTCTCCGCAATGTCCTTTGCTATAGGCTCTTTATCACCGGTAAGCATTATCGTTTTTGCAATTCCCTGCTTCTTCAGCTGTGCAATTGCATCCTTGCTGTCCTGCTTGATAATATCGGCAAATACGATATCGCCCTTAAATTCACTGTCTGTTGCACAATAAACTGCAGTACCAATCGTGCTTGTTTCCTCAAAATCAATGCCGATATCCTGCATCAGCTTATCATTTCCTACATAATACTTAACGCCGTCAACAATTGCCGATACACCCTTACCGGCATAGTTCTTTGCATCCTGAACCTCACATTCGTCAGCATAATGCCCAAAGGCAAGGCTGATTGACTTGGCAATCGGATGTGTAGAATATCTTTCACAGGCTGCAATGATTTTCAGCAGCTCACGATGACTGTTGTCACTGCAGTGACAGTTGTGGCATTCACATTTTACATATTCAAATTTACCGCTGGTGATTGTTCCGGTTTTATCAAATACACCTGTATCTGCATTTGCCAGTGCTTCAAGATAATTGCTGCCCTTAACAAGTATGCCCTCTTTAGAGCAAGCACCGATACCGCCGAAGAAGCTGAGGGGAATAGAAATGACCAGTGCACACGGGCAGGATACTACCAGTGCAGATAAGCCTCTGTAAATCCATTCCTTCCACTCTCCGCCTAAAAACAGCGGTGGAATGAGAATGATCAGCAATGCAATAAGGCATACAATCGGAGTGTAAATTCGTGCAAAGCGTGTAATAAAATGCTCTGCGTGAGATTTTTTATCCTCTGCATCCTCCAGCATATCAAGTATTTTTGCAACCGTGGAATCCTTATATTCCTTTACTGCCTCAACAGTAATGGCTCCATCAATATTTACCGAGCCTGCTAATACTTCATCGCCCACTGCTTTTGTAACCGGTATAGATTCACCGGTCAGTGCTTTCATATCTACCTCAGCACTGCCACTGACAATCTTGCCGTCGATGTCAATTTTTTCGCCCGGCTTGATAATCATTTGCTCTCCGATTTTTACATCCTCAGGCTGAACCGTTATTTCCTTTCCGTCGCGGATAACGGTAACCTCTGTCGGCTGCAGCTCCAGCATATTCTTGATTGATTTTCTGCTTCGCTGAACTGCAAGGCTCTGTAAAAATTCGCCGATAGTGAACAGGAACATTACGGCACAGCCCTCTGTATATTCACCCACAGCAAAGGCGCCTATAGAAGCAATACTCATCAAAAAGTTTTCGTTGAATATATCTCCGTGGATAATTCCCTCCACAGCCTCTTTTATAATTGTAAAGCCAACAATCAAATAGGAAATTCCAAAGCAGATAAGATATGCAAAGCTCGGTATATCCAGCGTGCCTTTTTCTGTCAGCTCGCTTAATATGTAACCGATAACCAGCAATGCTCCGCCGAAGCCGACCTTAAATGCAAAATCCTTTTTGTTCAGCTCCTCGTGGGCATGGTCATGACCGCAGCCGCAGCCGTCTCCATGCTCGTGATGGTGATGTTCGTGCCCGCATCCACAATGCTCCTCATGATGGTGGTGTTCGTGTTCACATCCGCAATGCGCTTCGTTATGTTGATGCTCATGATTGCAGCAATCGCAGTGCTCATTATGTTTATGCTTATGTTCGTTTGCCATAGTTATTCCTCCACGTGCTCTGTCGCACAATCTATAATTGTTTTTACATGGTCGTCTGCCAGTGAATATATCATACTCTTACCCTGACGCCTGTATTTAATCAGATGATTTTGTTTCAGTACTCTCAGCTGGTGGGATATAGCCGTTTGACTCATCTCAAGCTTATCGGCAATATCACCGACGCAAAGCTCACCGTCAAACAGCGCAACCAATATTCTTATTCTTGTAGAATCTGAGAACACCTTAAACAAATCAGCCAAATCATAGATGATTTCCTCATCAAGAATTCCATTCTCTTCCATAATATGTACCTCATATGAATAATTGTTCATATGAGCATTATATATTATTTGCAATACGTTGTCAACTGTTTATTTATATCAATTGTACCAAGCATAATATTTTCCAGTTTGTCGCCCTTTCCCTTCAGCATATTATCAAGCTCTTTTTTTGTTACGCCCGCAACAGACAGGTTGTCCTCAATAATATGTCCATCCATAATCACATTGATATACAAGCCCTCTCGTTCAGGGGAAAAATTAAAATCCTGCGGGTTAAGCTGTCGTTTTTTTGCCACGGGCTGAAAGCTGATTTTTCCGGTAGTTTCCATAATGGCATAATCAATATCACTGAGATTAAAATATCCGTTTCCTCTTGCACTGGATAACAAATCATCCATTTCTATTCTTGCCTTTTTCAGTCCATCCTTGCAAAGCTTGCCGCGCTCAATTAAAATAATCGGCTTGCCTGAAATAAATTTTCTTGCCTTTACACTGCGCTGGGCAAATACGGACAGCAAAATTCCCACGCCTCCGTAAATTGCCATAGAGGTAATGCCTTTCCACCACTCAATATCAATATTGGTTGCCATTTCGGCAGCAATGGAGCCGATTGATATGCCCACAACATAATCAAAAAAGCTCATTTCACTTATTTGTCTGAAGCCAATCAGCTTTGTAATAACAAATAAAAACGCCAAAGATACAAAGGATAAAATAACGATATAAGCAAATTCCATAAAATCACCAAGAATATTTTATGCATTATTCTAATTTATATTTATGGTTATATATGTTATAATTGTTAGAAACAAAACTTTATGCGAATTAGACATATTTTCGTACATCATTAAAACAATCACCAAAGCAGAGGTGAATATCCCTTGTCAAAAACAGGAATAAAAACAGCAATATTCGGATTTTCTGTAAATTTTGCATTATTTTTGCTGAAGCTTTACATTGGTATAAGCACCAGCTTTTTATCCATTTACTGTGACAGCATCAATAATCTGGGTGACACGGTATCCTGCGTAATTGCACTAATAGGATTTATTCTTGCCATCAGGCTTAATGAGCGGAAGAGCAGGAGAGCCGAGTCATTGGCAACATTTGTCATCAGCTCCATACTTTTTGTAACCGGCGGTTATTTTATTTATTCGGGGGTTGAAAGACTGCTTTATCCCGTAACGACATCCTATTCAAGACTATATGCAATCCTGCTGATGGTTACAGTAGCTGTGAAAATGGTAATGGCTGTTATTTATTACATGATTCATAAGAAAAACGCTTCACCTGTATTCAAAGCACTGATAACCGACAGCATTCTTGACTGTGTCATTACTGCTGCAATATTAATCGGATTTACATTATCCGTAAAAATAAATTTTGCTGTTGATGCACTTTTAACCATGCTGACCGGCACACTGGTTGTCATCAGCTCAGCAAAAGTAATTATTGAGCAAACAAAATTTTTAATAAATGATTAGGAGAACACATTATGGAAAAGGTCAAAAGAACGCACAAGCAAAGATTCCTATTATTTTTGAGAATACTATTGGTTATTATACTTATTATAGGTATCCTCTGCGCCCTATGCTCCATCGTATCTGTTGTTGGGGTAAAATCAAACAAAAATTTCATATCAAACATAGACGCTGTAAAATATGAAAATCAGCTGGAGCCGCAGCTCGACAGCAACGGATACTATACCTTTGTGACAGATGACAATTTTAAAGTCATGCAATTAACAGATATACATATCGGTGCAGGTTTTCTAAGCATTAAAAAGGATACTATGGCACTGAATGCCGTTGCTTCAATGATAACTGCAGAAAAGCCGGATCTTGTTGTGGTTACAGGTGATATTGCATTTCCCGTACCTTTTCAGGCAGGTACACTGAACAATAAGCAAAGTGCGAAGCTGTTTGCCGAGCTTATGGAACAGCTGGGTGTTTACTGGTGTTTGGCTTTCGGCAACCACGATACAGAGGCATACTCTTATTTTGACAGGGAAACTATCTCCGAGCTTTATGAAAGCGAAGCGTATCCGCACTGCCTTTTTCAAGCAGGACCTGAGGATATAGACGGCTATGGAAATTATCCCATTAATGTAAAAAACACAAAGGGCGAAATTACACAGAGCCTGTTTATGCTGGACACACACTCCTATGTAGACGGTGATTACCTTGGAATTATGTGGAAATATGATTGTATTCACGAAAACCAAGTAAATTGGTATAAGAACACACTTGAAACATTTCAGGCTGAAAACAATGGAGCAATGCCGAAATCACTTGCCTTTTTCCATATGCCGCTGCAGGAATACAAGGATGCTTGGTACGAATACAGAGACAACAATTATCAGGATACTGAAAATGTACAGTACAAATTCGGCAAGGCCGGTGAAACAGGCTTAATCGTTTTTTCCAGCGAATATAACTATGGCTTCTTTGATACTGCGAAGGAGCTTGGCTCTACCCAAGGTATATTCTGCGGTCACGAGCATCTGAACAATTTCTCTATTGACTATAAGGACATAAGGCTTACATATGACTACTCTGTAGACTATCTTGCATATGCAGGTATTATGAATTATGGCTTACAGCGCGGATGTACATTAATAAATATTATGCCTGACAGCAGCTTTGACTGTGTTCAGGAAAATTATTATCAGGATAAATACCAGACAATCAAGCCTAAGGAAGAGGTTACGCTTGAAAGCAATTACCATAGTGAGCTTGACTAAAACGCAAACAAACAACAAAAATGCCATTGAACAGGTAAATGTTCAATGGCATTTTATTTATTGGATAATAAATATAAACCTCATAAATTCTATTCATATTTATTATCACATAAAAGGATACCCAAATTAAGGTTATCTTAAATGTTAAACATTAACAGGACCGCTTACAGTAGTTCTGCCTTCTGTATGCTTCGTATAGGTATTTAAATAATTAAATATCTCTGCTGTTGGGCAATTAATAACAGAATTTTCTGCAATAGTGATAAATGCATCTGAACCAACGAATTCTAACGTTGTCGGAAGGTCAATCGTTTTTAAATTAATACAATTCATAAAAGCATCTGCGCCAATACTCTCAAGACCTTCGTTCAATGCGATGCTTGTGAGATTCGTGCAGTGTGCGAATGCGCAATCGCCGATTGTCTTAATGGTTGGTGGAAGGGTGATTTCTGTTAAATCACTACAGAAGAAGAATGCACCATCTGAAATGCTTGTTACATTACCATCAAAACGGAGAGCATCCGGTGAACACTTCAGCATTTTTTCTGAATTCATTATATCTACCATATCACCATAGAACTCAAGAATGGTTCCGTCCTCTGTATAATAAACACTATTATCAGCAACCTCTATAAAATCATTCTCATCTACACCATCAGGAATTGTATACTTAATATCCTTCACATCCACATCATATTCTGCAGCAAGAAGAGACTTTACTTCATCAATAAAGCGATTAACATCAACAAAATGTCTGTAAACATTTTCTTCCATATTGCCTTCACCGCTGATAACT
>JAMPGU010000039.1 GCA_023663865.1 Clostridium sp. | reverse complement strand
TGTAGCATATGTGCTTGGAGAGGCACAATAATAACTACTACTTTATTATACGAGGAGGGATTTAATAAATGAGAATGTTTCAAGACGGCATAGAGGTTGGAATATTACCCGATTGTGCAATGTGTACGCTTGACAATAAAAAACTATTAACTCGCCCACCACAATCGTGGTGCTATGTTGAGGAGGTATAAAATGCGAGAAATATTATTTAGAGGAAAGCACGTTTCATCAGGCAAATGGATTATCAGTCCAAGCATAAGGCAGGAAGCAGACGGCAGTGTCTATTTGCTTGTAAAAAGAACTTGGTATTGTGTTGATCCTAAAACCGTAGGACAATACACAGGCTTGACCGATAGGATGGGGACAAAGATTTTTGAAGGGGATATTCTTGAATTCAGCGAGGATTATGACGATAAATTCGGTTATCCTGCTACAAGTTACGGTAAATGCATTGTTATATATGATGAAAGTTTGTTGGCTTGGAGAATACGAGGTTTAGATTACGAGGGGTCGGACGATTTGTGTCAATATGCCGATAGTGAAATAATCGGCAACATCCACGATAACCCTGAATTATTGGAGGTAACAGAATGACTTGTAAAGATAATTGTTTACATTATGAGGTGTGTCAGGATTTTAAAAGAAATATCTGTACAGTTTGTAATTTACGACATGCAGAATTTAAGATAAACCGAGACGGACTGTGTGATTATTTCAAAGACAAATCAAAATACATAGAACTGCCGTGTAAGGTTGGAGACACCGTGTATGTAAAAGGAGTACCTCTTATAATTTCGTTTTTACATATCGAAAGCGAAGTTTATTTTGTTATTCAATTTGATTGTGATGATTGTTTTAAATGTCCATTTTATGAAGATGAGGTATCTTTTGAGGGCGAACATGATTGCAGAACAAGGGGCTATCTTGAATTTTCGGAAAAAGATATTGGCAAAACCGTATTCCTCACCAAATCCGAAGCAGAAGCCAAATTAAAGGAGCAGCAGGATGATTAAGAAAGAATACATATTCCCGGCAGTGTTGATATTGTTAGATATCGGTGCAGGGATTGTTTATGCAGCAGCAGGTGATTATAAAAAGCTGGTTTACTGGCTGGCAGCTGCAGTATTGAATATAGCGGTTACATTCTGACCGCTATATCTTTTATATATTATATACATATTATATATGTCGAAAAACAAGGTCGGTGAAAATCCGACTTTAGACCTTGTATTCCGTGTTATCTCTTCGACCATTATTTTATGAAGGAGTGAGAAAAGTGGCATTTATCAGAGAGCAGAAAATTAAATCAGGTGAAATTATGGAGATCAATTTCTTCCCTGTTCATGAAAGTGGGCGCAGGGTATCAGAAAGAGCTCCTAAAACACGTCCTTCAAGTGAGAAGCAGAAAAAAGCGAATAAGAAAAATGCAATGATGCACTTATTCAGATTGGTGCATGCAAACTTTGATAATAGAGATTTTTGGTGTCACTTTACATATCGCCCGGAGAATGCTCCGAAAAATCGAGATGAAGCATTTAACGATTTTTATAATTACATCAAAAAAGTCAGAAGATACAGAAGAAAACACGGACTTGGAGAAATGATTTATATTTGTGTGCCTGAGGAAGAAACATATAAAACAGGAAAATATGCCGGCAAAACGAATTATCATTTTCATTTTTGGATGACGGGAAGAGGTTTGTCTCGTGATATGGCCGAAGATATGTGGACACCAAGAGGCCAAAAGAATAACCGAGTAGAAGCAGACCGTTTTATGCCTGAACGCTTTGGATATGAAGCAGCTGTTAAATATGTGCAGAAAGCTCCGGTAGGTGCAAAAAGATATTATCCAAGCAAAAATCTGAAAAAGCCTGAATATCCAAAGCCTATTGATGGAAAGACCAGTAGACTTGATGTTGAAAGAATGGCGAAGATACATACCGGTGACAGAGCGTATTGGGAGAATAGATACGAGGAATATGAATATGTAACAGACAAGCCAAAGTATAACAAATACAATGGCTATTGGTATACGTCTGTCATTATGGTAAAGAAAATAAATCCGCAAAGCAGAAGAAGAGTTTATCAAGCTAACACACGTTAGCTTTATTTGCTGTGCAAAGGATATAAAACAATTGGAGGTGCGTGCATTGAAAAATAAATATAAAGTACCTAAAGATGTTTACAACACTGTTAAACAATATATAGCTGGTTATGATAGACGCAAAGCAAGTGTTAATATTGCCAAAGCTGCCGGATTGGAATCAAACCAAACTATACTGGAGGATATTCAAAAAAATAAGTCTATTGATAATGCAGCAAACAAAATCGGATTACATATTCAAGACATAGAGCTTAGAGAAAAGTTAAGATATGCAATCAAGGAAAATTGCATAAATAAAAATGCTTCCTTTGAATATTTTGATTTAACCGGAATAAGTTCATATTACTTCTATCAAGAAAAACACAAATTTATATACAGAATAGCTAAAGACTGTTATTTGATAAATTGACCGCTGTGGAATGATAAAAAAGATTAAAATAGTGATATGACGGACAAAGAAATAAACGCATTCTACCATAGAACAATATGGAAAGTTAAAAGGCTGGAGGTACTCAATGAACAGCACTGGGAATGTCAGCAGTGCAGACGAGAAGGCAGACTTACTTTGCTTTGTCGAAAGGGCGAAAGACCAAGGCAGATTGGACGGGTGAAATTCAGCAGAGCTAATGTGCATCACAACAAGGAGCTAAGGCTTTATCCGGAATTAAAACTGAGCAAATACTATGTTGATGCTGACGGAAAGGTTAAGCGAAACCTTGAGGCTATCTGTGATGATTGTCATAACAGAGAACATGAACGATTTCAAAAAGCAGAAGAAAAACCGCAAATAAATGAAGAAAAATGGTAAATTTTCACCAGTATTATTTTTTTTAGAGCAGAACAAATCCCCCCCTACCCCCTATGCCTTATATTAAGAAGGGGGGAGTTACAACGCAAGGGGGATAGATGGTAAGAAAAAAACTTCCCAAAATTCAAAAAAATCGGCTTTAGTTTTAAACGATTTAAGGCTTAATTTTAAATATTTTAACAAGGTGGCGATAATATGCAAAATCCAAGCAGCAGGCATCATTACACTAGGGATGAACTGCTGGAGCTTACACATAAATTGAATAAGACATCAGGTGAATTCACTGATATTAGAGCCCCTAAGGAATTGAAAGGCAAAGATAAAGCTGAGTTTTATGACCTTGCATATAAGCTCCTGAGCTATGGTATGAATGAGCTTGACGAAAATTGTCTTGCGGACTACCTAATCGCAAGAAAATTATATTTGCATTATCGCCAGCTTCAGCTCGACATTATGAAAACAAAGCCGTTTAGGAAATGGCATTGCCTGCAAAAGTTAAAAGAAAAGTTTACTGAGTTAACGGATTTGTGGGATTTGCTTGATGCAATTGTTAAGGATGTAAAGACTGCCAATGCAAGATCATATCAGCAGTTAGCTGAAAAGGAATTCAAAATTTGTATGACTTGTGCAAATGCATTAGGGTTGACTATAAATTCCAGGGCAAAACTTGTTTTTGATAAAAACGAGGACGACGATGCAGAGCTTTAACTGCAAATACATAGACGATTATATTGTCGGCATAAAAAGCGGTTTAATCAATCACCCGAAGGACATTGAGCTGTTCATTGATAATATTTTAATTCCCGTTTTAGAGCGTGACGATATTTATATTGACAATGAAAAAATTGAACAGGGTCTGAGCCTGCAGAAATATTTTCCATACAAGCTGATTGATTGGGAGCTTTTTCTCTTTGCTCTTATCGTAGGTGTTATATGGAAGCGTGAAACGGATTATGAAGAGCGTTGGTTTAATTATCTTGCTGCTATTATCGGCAGAGGCGCAGGCAAAAACGGTTTTATATCCTTTTTGTCCTTTTACTTTCTTTCACCGTATAACGGAATTAACGGCTATAACGTTGATATTATTGCAAATTCGGAGGAACAATCAAAAACAAGTTTTGATGATGTGTATAGTGTTATCAAAACCCCCATTGATAAAAAATATGAGTATGTACTGTCTAAAAATTATTATGCAACCAAGACCAAAATTAAGGGAATAAAAACAAATTCTATATTGAGATTTAACACCTCATCCAACAAGGGCAAGGATTCCAAAAGAACCGGTGCTTTGATTATGGATGAATACCATGAGTATGAGAAGGGCGATAACATCAAAACCCTTAAATCAGGTCTTGGCAAGGTGAAAAATCATATTGAGATTATCATCACAACCGACGGTAATGTCCGTGGCGCTGAAATGGATAAACTAAAAAGCAAATGTGCTTCACTTTTGCAGCAGAAAAATCCGAATTGCCGCTCAATTATATTTTACTGGCACATTGAGGCTGAAAGCGAATGGAATGATATCAAGGCACTTGAAAAAGCAAATCCAAGCCTGGCACATCCCACCTTCAGAACACAGAAAGATACCATACTGGATGAAATTGCAGAAATGCCGGAGAATATGGACTATTATCCGACATTTCTTGCGAAGCGTTGTAATTTCCCCATTGGAGACAAAGAGGTTGAAGTTACATCATGGGAAAACAACAAAGCGTGCAACCGCCCCCTTCCTGATTTAAGAGGATGCAGTTGTGTCGGCGGTATTGACTACAGTAAAACAAATGACTTTGTAGGTGTCGGCTTGCTGTTCTATCGTAATGGCAATTGGTATTGGCTGCATCATACTTTTGTTTGTGCCAAGTCAAGAGATTTACTTGGTATCAAAGCTCCAATTAAAGAATGGGCTGCAGCAGGTGATGTAACAATTGTAAATGATGTTGAAATTCATCCAAGCATTATTGCCGGATGGTTTAAGCAACGGCTTTTGGAAGGTTATAACATACTGAATATTGCAATTGACAGCTATCGTTATACATTGCTTTCACTGGCATTGAAAAACATAGGATTTGATGCAGTTGATAATAAGAATATTACAATTATCAGACCGAGTAATTTAATGATGATTGCGCCGACAATTAACAGTGTATTTGTTAATCGTCTGCTGGCATGGGGTGATTCCCCGATTATGAACTGGAATACCAACAATGTTAAGTGTTCCAGAGATAAAAAGGACAATATTATTTACGGCAAAATTGAGCCGACAAAAAGGAAAACAGATACATTTATGGCAATGGCGGCAGCTTTTGCAGTCAGTGAATTGCTGACTAATGACTATAGCGAAAGTGAGCCGGAAGTGATTGTATTGTAGGAGGTGAATTTATGGGATTTTTTGACAGATTTAGAAAAAGTGTGAGTGAAACGGCAATTATTGAAGCTCCGGTTAGTGATGAAACCGGTTTTTATTGTAAGGCAGTAGCTTTTACAACGGCCGTCTCATATATAGCCAATATCATTTCAAAACTGGAAATCAAACATATGGTTAGAAATGATGAGGGCAAAATCGTCGAAGTACGTGACAAAGCGTATTATTATCTGAATATTTCACCTAATCCGAATCAAAGCGCTTCAAAAATGAAACAGGATTTGATTTTCAATCTGTTTGTTGATAATGATGCACTTGTTTTTGTAACAAGCAGCGGTATGTATGTTGCCAATTCTTATTCACATATAAAAAATGGACTAACTCCCGATAGATTTGAAAATATCACAGTTGACGGTCAAGCCAATGCAGCAGGTCTAAATCGTTCAATTCAGGATGTAGCTTTTTTTCAGCTGGATAATCAAGAAATTGCAAATTTGATTAACTGTATGCTTGAGGAATATTCAAAGATATTTCAGGCAGTTAATACTTCTTTTGAACATGCTAATGACGAAAAATGGAAATGGAAACTGCCAAGTGCACAAGCCGGTGATGCAAAATTTGAAAAGGAATCAAACCAAAAAAGAACAGAAACATTAAAATCTTTTCTTAACAGCAAACGTGCTGTATGGACAGAGTATACCGGACAATCATTAGAAAAAATTAATATCGGAGATAAACAACTTGATGTTTCACAATATCAAAATGTTGTTAAATCCTGTTTTGAAACCGTTGCGCAGGCTTTTAAAATGCCTGTTTCGCTTTTGTATGGAAATATGACGAATGTTAAGGATATTCTTAATGGCTGGGCTTCTGTAAGCATAGACCCGCTTTGTAAGATGCTGAGTGAAACATTAACAAAGGCAATTGTATCGTATGAGGATTTTTTGCAAGGCGAAAAATTCATAGTTGATACATCAATGCTTTTCCATATGGACTGGTTTGATATGCTCGAAAAGGGCGACAAGGGTATTGCAAGCGGTATTGCCTGCGTTGATGAAATACGTCAGAAGATGGGTGAAGAGCCTTTGGAAACGGAAGCATCTACACAATACTACATCACTAAAAATTATTCTAAAATTCAGGATGCTACTAATAGCTAGTCTATTATTAACATACAAAATTCAGACAAGGAGGTGAGTTATTGCAAAGATTTTATGCACTTGAGCAAGACAATAAGAAAGCAATCATCAGTATTTATGATGATATTTATTCAGGAAGTGGTCTGCCAAAAAGAATTAATGATTTAAATGCTGACGAAATTGAAGTCCATATCAGTTCCTATGGCGGTGATGTTATAGAAGGATTGGCTATTTATAATGCACTGAAAAATCATAAGGCGAAGATTACTACTATTGTTGATGGATTTGCTTGTTCTATTGCAAGTGTTATTTTTTGCGCCGGAGATAAACGCTTTATGAATGAAAGCAGCTTGCTGATGATACATAATGCGTGGGTTATGACTTTTGGTAATGCCGACGATTTAAGAAAAGAGGCTGACGATTTGGAGAAGATAACAAATCAGTCACTGAAAATCTATGAATGTGTGTCAAATCTTTCCTCTGATGATATTAAATCAATGATGGATAATGAGACATGGCTGGATGCAGGCGAATGCAAAGAGTATCAATTTGCAACTGACATTATTAAAAATCAGGACGGCGATAAAGCAACGCAAAGCATAAGACGGCAAATACTTCAAAAATTTAAAATTAAACAGGAGGAAAACAAAATGGATCCTATAACAGTAGGTGATTTTTCTGTTGAGGTCACAGAAGATGATGGTGGCTTGCTAATCAGAATTAAGCCAGCTGAAGCAAATTCAGATGAGCTTACAGCAGAGGAAAAACAGGCAATTGAAAAATTTGTAAAATCTTTAATTGGAGGTAATAAATAATGATGAACATTGTTGATATTCAGCAGAAAGCAAATGATTTTATGGAGGCCGTAAAATCAGGAAATGCAGAGAAGATGGCACAGTCGTCACAGCTGCTTTTTGAGGCAATTGCACAAAAGCTTATTGACGATAATGCGAATAATAACGCGAATTCCGTAATTATGGCACAGCGCGGAGACAGAGTGTTAACAACCGAAGAAACCAAATTCTATAAGAATTGGGCAAAGGCTGCCGCGAGCGATAATCCGAAACAGGCATTTACTGATTTGATTACAAAGGATGGTATGCCTGAAACAATTATTGAGGATGTATATAAAAATCTTCAGCAGAATCATCCGCTTTTAAGCAAGGTTGATTTCAGAGATGTAAAATATCTCACAAAGATGATTGTAAACAAGCACACGAAGGATTTAGCTGTTTGGGGCAAAATTACAGAGGAATATAAAAAGAAGCTGGAATCCTCTTTTGATGTTTTCTATATTGAGCAGGCGACTTTATCAGCATTCCTTGTTCTGCCAAAGGAAATGTTAAAGCTGGGTCCAAACTGGCTGGATAATTATGTCAGGACTATTCTTTATGAAGCAATTGCTTGTGGTGCAGTATACGGCATTGTTGACGGTAAAGGTGCAGAGGGTGAGCCAATCGGTATGACACGTGATGTCAGCGAAGGTGTAAGCCATAGTGACAAAGATGGATATCCGAGAAAAACACCTATTAAGGTTACCAACTTTGATGTGAAAAACTACTTAGAGCTTGTTGCCAAGCTGTCAAAGGATGAGCAGGGCAATGATAAAATCTTTGAAAAGGTTACACTCATTACTAAGCTTCAGGATTACTTGCTGAAAATTGCTCCGGCAACAACTGTAAGAGGTCTTGATGGTGAATATAAAAATAATTTATTCCCATTCCCTACTGAGTATGTGCCTGTTGCAGCAGGTCTAAATGATGGTGAAGCACTTTTGGTTTTACCGGATGAATATAAATTCCTTATCGGTGCCGGTAAGAATGGTGTTATTACATACAGTGATGATGTTAAGTACATTGAAAAAGAGCGTGTTTATGGTATTGATTTCCATGCAGCAGGTCGTTTTGTGGATAACAACAGTGCAATCTTACTTGATATCAGTGAGCTTGACCCGTCATACATTACAATTGCTGTACCAGCCTCAGACAATAGCAATACTCCAAAGGTATAAGGAGCTTTTATAATTGTGGCTATTGAATATGAATTAATCGAAATTTCCAAAGAGGCTTGTTATCTGACTGATACAGCCTCCAAGGAGGAGCTAAGCCGGCTAACTTCAATTGTGGAGGATGCCACAATAAAAGTTGCACATTTACTGGGCGTGTCAAATGAATTCGACTTTACAAAGCCGAGTATTGCCCGACCGATTTTTAAATCGTATGTGCTATACGCTTGGAATGATGTGGCTGAAGAATTTGAAAGAAATTATTTAGCTGACATTAGTCAGGCACAAGACTACTACAGAGTACATGGAGAAAACGATATTGAATAATCGCAGAAGGAAGCCTAAAAACAGTGGCATTGCAAGATTTTATGTACAAAACAATTCTAATCCCGGTTTTAGAGCAAAAATCAATGCAAAAAGTCTTGATGATTTAAAGTTTATTAAATCACAGTTTTACTCAATTGAAACAATAAGACAGGAAGATATAGCCTTTGCGGAGGCTATAACGCATACTGTGTCAATGAAAATAAGAATCAATATTGATGAAACAATCAGTCCAAGTTATAAGGCTGTGGTCGGAAATACGCTTTATGATATTTTAAAAATCGACCATGACTATTATAACCGAGATTCTTATATCTATTTGGAGGAGGTTGTTCCGCTTGAGGGTACTTGATAATATTGAGAAAAAATTGCAGGAGATAAATCCGAATACACACTTTGTTAAGTTCTTTGATATAGAAAAAATAAGCAATTTTAACTTTCTTGTTTTTGGTAAAGGACCTTTACGCAAGAATGCTGACGGTAAGAATCTGCAGCAAACATTCAAAGTTATTATTGCCAATGAAAATTATATTGAAGATGAATTGGTATTAAGAATTATTGATGCAATAGAAGAGATACCAGGATTAAAGTTAAGCAGCAACACGAGTTTTAACTATGATTATATTCAAAAAGGTAAAACGGATTTTGCAGTTGAAGCTCTGATGCTGGAGTTTTCCAAAACCTTGGTAAGATGGTGATCTTATGGCTAATGAATATGACTTGAATGCCGACGATTGGCAGCGACTGAGTGCGCAGTTCTCTTCATATACCGGCAATGTTGAAGCAACAATCAATGATTATTTACACAATGATGCAGCAGAGCTTTTAGTAAGAGGTATCACTCAGTTTATTCCTGTAAGCACAGGACATGCTAACGCGCATATAAGGTACAGGCGAAAATATAAGCATAAAAAAACTACCGCCCATGCAAAATTTACGGAATGGTGGAAAGAATACGATTTTAATTTATCTATAAAAATTACGAACACCAAAGATTTTTATTATTTGTATTTTGTAGAACACGGACTGGGAACAAGCAGTGAAAGCGGTGGTGTGGATTTCTTGGAATTAGGAATGGAAAATGTCTATCAAAAAGTAATTGATGGCATTTATACAGCATTAAATAAGGAGATATAAATAATATGGCATATAATGATGGTTTTTCAGAATTTGAAATTAAAGACAGTCGTTTGAAGTTTTCAGGTACTGAAAATTTTGTGCCGATAGGTTGTGTCGGCACTGCTGAAGAGCAAATGACTACTAAGAAAATTACAAAAAAATGTGAGGGTGTAACAGTAAAGGATGTTAGGAAGGGAGACGGAACCGGTACATTGAAATTAACAATGCATATCCGCTATCCTGTTTTTGTCAAAGCCTTTGGAATGAAGCTTCCAAAGCTGAAAAAGGGTGTATATAGCTATGGCTCACAGTCAAGGCATCCTGAGGCAGTCTTTACCTGCCGCACATTAGATGAGGAGGGCGAAGAAAAATTAAAAGCCTATCCTTGTGTTAAATTTGATGAATTTATTGCACGTAAAACTGAAAATGGTGCAGAAGATGTTGCTGAAATTGAAGCAACACTAAGCATTACACCGGATGATAACGGCCAAGGCGTTTATGAGGCTCTTGTATCCGAAGTGGAAAGTACAGAAATAATCAACAAATGGCTTGATAACTTTACACCGGAATTGGTATATGCTGACGAAGTATAAGGAGGAATAAAATATGGAATTAAAAGTTATTAATGAGTTTATTGATAAAAAGGAAAATGTTCATCGCTATAAGGGCGAAATCTTTGAGTGTGACGAAAAACGTCATAAGGAAATTGTCGACTATGAAAATAAGAACAATAAAAAGCTGGTTGAAGTTGTAGAGATTGCAGATGTACCTGAGGACAAAACGGAGAATGCAGCTGAGGACAAGCCTGCTGAAAGCAAAAAGAAGAAAACTGCAAAGGCTGGTGACGAGTAATGGCTATGTCTAAAAAGAAAATTACGCTTGAAAATGATTTAGTTGTAAATTGCAGTCTCGGCTTTGCTGCTCTTAAAAATCTACGTCATAAAGATAAAGGCTTGTACGACTTGGCAAATACAACACTTGCAAAAGGTGTTCAGAATATTACGGACACCAGCAAACTGATTTACGCTTCTTATCTGGCAGTAAATGAAGATGCAATGAGTGAAAACGAGTTTTTTGAAGTTTTGCCCGATTCATACGGTCAGCAGAGTGAAATCCTCAGGACGATAATTGCATGATAGCAAAAGTTAATGGAAATGAATTAAAATTCTCAATTACATTCAGTCAGCTGTACGCTCTCAGTGCAGCTGACATTGAACTATACCGAGAGTTTTTTGTCATATATAACCAAAGAGAAAAGCAGTTAGCGGATAAGGCGATTTTAATATATGTTGCTTACTGCTGTGCTAACTTAGAAAATCCTGACAGACTTGACAATGATGCTTTCTTCAAGCACCTGGATTGTGATTTGCAATCCATAGAAAAAATATATAATCAGCTTTTCTTCCGAAAAATTGACTACAATATGGCAAAATGCTTTGACAGACCTAATACAAATAATTCTATTGCTTTTCCAAAAAAATATGAATTGATGGATGTTGAAGATTATTATGCTATGTATGTTTTAAATTTCGGGATTCCTGATACAACATTTTGGAATTGTGATATAGAGTTTATAAAAAATATTGCATACAACAAGAGTGCGATTGACAGATACATAGATTATCAGATTGAGAGACGTAAAAAGAGGTGAAATTGTGGCAAAAAAAGATAAGACTATTGAGCTTGAATTTAAGGCAAAAACAAAAGAATTTGACGAGGCGGTGCAAAGGTCTAACGAGGAGTTAAAAACGCAAAGGAAAGAGCTTAAACTAAATGCAACGGAGCTTAAAGGTGATAGTGACAATGTTGAGCTGCTGTCTAAAAGGCAGTCTA
Organism: Clostridium sp.; assembly: GCA_023663865.1. Classification (GTDB taxonomy): domain Bacteria; phylum Bacillota; class Clostridia; order Oscillospirales; family Acutalibacteraceae; genus Eubacterium_R. The sequence continues at coordinate 6,150 of JAMPGU010000039.1, read as the reverse complement.
TTCTTTCAAGAGAAGAGGAATCCTGTCAAAACAAAATTAACGCTCTTAACAACAAACTTGTTGCAGCAAAAGAAAAGTTTGGAGACAACTCCACCGAAGTCAAAAATCTTAATAATCAAATACTTGATGCAAAAAATCAGTATGCAGGCATTCAAAATGAAATAAAAAACACCAATACAAAATTAACCGAACTGAATGAAAGCACAAAAAAAGTGAATGAAGAGGAGGAAAAATATACAACTACAACAAGAAAATTCAATGAATCAATAAGTAAATCTGAAAAAGAATTAGAGATTCTAGGAAAAGAGCTGAAATTGAATGCAACAGAGCTTAAAGGTGATAGTGACAATGTTGAGTTACTGTCTAAAAGGCAGTCTATTCTTTCCAAAGAGGAAGAATCCTGCCAAAGCAAAATTAACGCTCTTAATAATAAACTTGTTGAAGCCAAAAAGCAGTTTGGAGATAATTCCACCGAAGTTGAAAATCTTAATAATCAGATACTTGATGCAAAAACTCAGTATGCAGGTATTCAAAATGAAATCAATCGCACCGATACCAAATTGAAATCTCTGCAGAATACTACTGATGGCACAGCAAATGAGTTTGATGATTTAGCTGATTCAGTGGAAAAATCAGGAAAAGAAGCGGAGCAATCCGCAAAAGGCGGTTGGTCTGTTGCGAAGCAAATGCTTGCTGATTTTGCTTCAAGTGCGCTAGAAAGCATTAAGGAAAAATTCAAAGAGATTGCAATCGAAGGTGAGCAGGCACTTGATTTGTTAAGAGCCAAAACCAACGGCACCTTTGAGGATGTAAAAAAAAATCAAGATGTAGCTAAGCGTGTATATAAAAATGCTTTTGGTGATTCCCTTTCTGACGTTACGGATGCATTGGGAACTGTTATCGAAATGACAGGCGATTTAGATGATGTAACGCTGCAAAATGTAACAGAAAATGCAATGACCCTAAGCGATGTGTACGATATGGATATCAAGGAAAGTATGCGTGCTGTTAAGTCAATGGTCGACCAATTTGGAATATCCTATGAGGAGGCATTTGACATAATTGTAGCAGGAACGCAAAACGGTCTTAATCAAAATGACGACTTTCTTGACACTCTAAATGAATATTCAGTGCAATATAAGAATGCCGGATATTCAGCGCAGGATATGTTTAATATGCTCAAAAATGGTGCAGAAACAGGTACATGGAGCATAGACAAGCTGGGTGATGCGCTCAAAGAATATAACATCAGAATGAGTGACGGAACTGCTAATGATTATCTTAAAGATTTAGGTTTGAATGCCGAAAAATTAACCTCTCAATATGCCAAAGGTGGAGAATCAGCAAAGCAAGCTACACAAGAGATTATTAATGCCTTGAAAAATACTGAAGATAAGCAAAAACAGTATATTGCCGGACAAGGTATTATGGGTACAATGTGGGAAGATTTAGGCGCAGATGCGGTTTTTTCTCTTGTAGATACACAAGGTGAAATTGATGCAACAAGTGACAGTATGAGCCAGCTGGCAGATGATGCCTACGATAATCTTGGTACAGCTTTTCAGGGTATCGGAGCAACATTTGAAATGGACTTATTACAGCCCTTAGCGGATGATACATCTTCACTTGTATGGAATTTAATACCGGCAATTCAAGGATTAATCAGTGGTTTAGCAGAAGGCTATAATTGGTGCAAGGAAAACAAGGGTATATTAACCGGTTTAGCTGTTGTTATTGGCATAATTACTACAGCGGTGATTGCTTATAATGCTGTGCAGGGGATTACGGCAGCAATACAATCAGCCAAAACTGCCGCAAACCTTGCAGAAACTGCCTCGTTATGGTCCTTGGTTGCTGCTCAATCAGCTGCAATTGCTCCATATATTTTAATTGTTGCAGCAATCGCAGCGGTTATAGCAGTAATTGTTATAGTGGTAAAGCATTTTGATAAGATAAAGCAAGTTGTAGGTGATGTATTTAATTCTGCAAAAGAAAAAGTATTGGATTTCAAAGATAAGATTGTAGACACATTCAAAAATTTGGGAACCAATATTGTTGATGGTTTCAGAGCCATCCCGGATAAAATCCGAGAGCTGTTTGATAAATTGCGTGATAAAATCAAAACTCCGAAAATAGAGGTTACATATTCAACGGACGGAACGTTGGGCAAGGTTGCAACAGCCTTAGGATTGGAGGGTTTTCCAAAACTAAAAATCAATTGGAATAAGTATGGCGGTGTATTTGAACACACAACTGTTTTGGCGCAGGGATTTGCCGAAGCCGGTGATCCTGAAATGGCAATGCCGTTAAACGATAAAAATACAGCCCCTTTTGCTGCGAATATAGCCGGTCATATGCCAACAAACGACTATACCTCTATGCTGGATAGAATTTATCAGGAAATAGCAGCAGGCAACGCCTCCATACTAGATAAAATTGTTGAGGCTGTCAGCAATAGAATTGTGTGGAAATTAAACGGACGTGAGCTTGCAAGGGCGCAGGCGAAAGGTTAAGAGGAAGGTGTTAGAATGAGCGGTGAATATGTAGAACGCTGCACATATACAAATTCGATAGGTGAAACAATCTGCTTTAATGATGGCAGCGGTTTATGCCTTGATGAGAGCGAAATCTCAGGCTGGTCCTTTTCTGCCAATTCTGATAATGACAGAATTAAATCCTTTAACCGTGGAGTTTATTCAAAAAAGCTAAATGCTTCGATTATTGCAGATAGTGAGGAGCAAGCAAACAGTATCAGAAACAAGCTTCATGATATTTGTATAGTGGATATTGAAAGCGAAATGCCGGGAATTTTAAGATGCAGAGACTATGAACTGGAATGCTGGATTAATGAGGGAACGCACTCCGAATATAGCGAATGGGCCGCATTCGAAACCTTAGAATTAAATGTAATCAGCGACCAAAAATATTGGATAAAAAAATCCGAGACACATTATGAATTGAAAGGCGAAGTAATTGATGAGAACGACGATTACGATTTTTCTATCGGCTTCCCATTTGATTTATTATCAGAGAATTTCAAAGCCAATATAATTAATGACGAAATTCTTCCCTCTGATTTTATTATAAAAATATATGGCCCTGTTCAAAATCCGTCGTTGCAGATTAATAATCATTTGTACGAGGTGGAGGATGTAAATATTGAAGAAAAAGAATACTTGGTTATCAATTCTTTAGACAAGACGATAAAACATATTAAGAAATTTGGTGAAGTAGTCAATTGTTTCTCCAAACGGAATAAGAAGTCTTATATATTTGAAAAAATACCGAAAGGTAATTTGCCTATTTATTCTGATTATGAGCTTGTGTTTGATATCGTTTTGTGCAACAGGAGGGCTGAGCCTAAATGGTAGATTTGATTTATACGGATGAAAACCGTGTGGATATAGGTGTTATACAAAATTGTCAGCTTGATTTAGCATATGGAGCTGATGAAAACGATTTTGAATTGACGGTTGACAAATCAAATCACTGTTGTACAAAAGGGTCTTTAATTTATATTGAAAATACCGAGTACGGTGGTGTTGTTGATGCAATTGAGGTCAGCACCAATGACAATGATGTGAAATATCTAGGTCGGACATGGCACGGACTATTAAACAGCAAATACTTGGAGCCGCCTGATAATGAGGATTATTTGATTGTTTACGGTGATGCAAATCATATTCTGCAGGATTTCATAAATCTAATGAATTTGGGAGATTTGTTTGTCGCAGATACCGCTCCATCTGATATTTATATTGCTGCTTATCAGGTTGAACGATATGCAGCAGGATATCAGGCTATGCTGAAGATGTTAAGTTCAGTCGGTGCTAAATTGAAGATGGAATTCAGAGATAACAGAGTAGTGCTTTGGGCTGAGCTGATAACAGATTACGCTAATAACGATGATGAAGCGGTGCAGGATGTTCCTATGACTGTAAAGCAATATCAAAACAGATGCAATCATTTAATATGCCTTGGTAAAGGTGATTTGAAAGACAGAAAGGTAATACACCTATTCACAGATGAAAACGGCGGATTACAGCCTTATACCGCCAGAGATAATCCTTTGAAAGATAGTCACTACATTTTAGACCATAGTCAGCAAATCCTTTTTGGAATAGATGAAATTACTGAAGTATATGATAATTCTTCAGCTGAAGTTACAGAGAATTATATTATCTTAACATCTCAGCCTTCAGGCTGGGCGAAGAAATTTGCGGATTATTATATATTGAATGATGAGGATGAGTTTGAAAATGTTGAGGGTGTAACGAAAGATGTTATTACTACCTTAACATCCAAGCCGAGTGATTGGAGTACTAATTTTTCAAGCTATTATATTGATGCACTGACGGATAAAACCGTAGAGGGTATTGATAATTCAAAATATTCCTTGCTGAAAAACAAACCAAGTAATTGGAACGTCAGTTATGACAGCTATTATGAGTACTATACTGACGGAGCGAGTGTGGAGTATAGAGCCGTAAGCGGTGTAAGCTACAATAAATATACGAAACAGACCAGGAGACCTTCCGACTGGGAAGAAAATTATAAAAGCTATTTTTATAAGAAAAAGACTAAGTATGTTGAGGTGGCTGCAAATGCTCCCGGCTGGAAATCAAAAACATATTACAGCAAATCTCAAAACAAATATGTTTTACTCAAAAAGAAACCGGGTGATTGGAGTACAAAATACAGCTCATATTATATGAAAAGCGGAAGCAATTATATAAAGGTTGAGGGTATAGCTCCGGGCTGGAAAAAACAGAAGTACTATACGAAATCATCCCTTACCAAAACACCACAATTTGTTGAAAATAAGTATTATAAGCAAATTTCATCATCAACAACTGCGCCGTCTTTTGTTGCAGGTAAATTTCAGTCGAAGACTGAAAAAACAGTTGCGCCGGTATTTGTTAAAAATAAATACTATCAAAAGGTGCTTGATAACTTTAAGACTTTGGTTGAGGGCGGTATCAATAAGTTAAAGGAAATATACAGCACTGACGAGCTGGATATAGAGCTGGACGAAAGTCATTCATATGATATAGGCGATTTAGTCGGTGGTATTGAACCAATAACAAACATTGAAGCAGTCCAGACGATTAATAAGAAAATCGTCAAAATATATCAAAACAGAATTACAATTACATATGAAACAGGAGTGTTAGAATGATAAATTTAGTAATTGGATATAGGAATGAAAAACATATATCATCTGCAGACTTCGGCGAAATGCTTGCAGGGCTTTATGGGGATGGAAAGTACATTTTGCCAATTGGAGAGAAGCTGGCAGCTGAACAGATTAACAGCAATTTAATCCGCATACATAGCGGAGCGGCTTTGATTAATGGCCGATTGGTAAAGGTTGAGCCAAATACTTATGAGGATTTGCCTATTGAAAATAGTATAGATCGTATTACATACGCGACTATATATTTCAGATACATTAAGGATAACGAGACTGGAATTGAAACGGCAGAGCTTTGTGTTGATAATGACACTACATCAGATGGAACAACTGAATATTCAAACAAGAATATTTTAAATGGTGATTCTATTGTTGATATGCCATTGTATCTTGTTAAAATTTACAAAGGGCTTATCGCTATATTTTCATTAGCAGAAAAGCATATTGTGTCAGCAGACGGCTTTGATACACCAGGAAAAATATCGTCAGGTCTGCCTTTGGACGTTCCGCAATATATATTGTGGCAAGGTGCGCAGCAAATGGATGCTACAGAACGTGCCGATTTTATTAATGGCGGAACTATAGGTGACCCGGCTAGAGCAAGTGAAATGACAAATGGAATCGTACTTGTTTTTTCTCGTTATAATGACGGAGCTTTAGACCAGTGTATGCGCAGCTTTTTCATTCCTAAGCAGGAAATAGCATTGTTTAATGGAAAAGGTTATACCTTTGACTTGTATAGAGCGAATTTTGCAACGGTAGGCACAAAATATCTGTATATTTATGATGATCATATTGCAGGGTATGCTGACAATACTGCATCCGGTACTACTAACGGAGTAACCTATAATAATAAGAGCTTTGTCCTACGGTATGTACTCGGTGTCTAATAGGTGGTTGTATGATAACAATTAAATTCAAAGTAACAGCAACAGATGTAACGGTAACAGAAAAGA
>JAMPGU010000038.1 GCA_023663865.1 Clostridium sp. | reverse complement strand
GACCAGTAGCACCGGTAGGACCGGTAATGCTGACACCATCAATACCTGTTGCACCAGTCGCACCAGTTGGACCGGTTATACCCGTTGGACCAGTAGGGCCTGTAGCACCGGTAGGACCTGTAATGCTGACACCGTCAAAACCAGTAGCACCCGTTGCACCGGTAGCTCCTGTAGCTCCTGTCGGACCTGTTGGGCCCATAGCACCATTCATACCCGGAGCACCTGTCGGTCCTGTGGGTCCCATGGCTCCGTTTGTTCCTGCAGCACCGGTGGCGCCGGTAGCTCCAGTCGGTCCGGTAGCACCTGTCGGTCCTCCTGCCGGGCCGGTAGGTCCTGTTGGGCCTGTTGCACCGGTTGGCCCCGGAACATAGCAGTAAACATTTCCTTGACAACAGCAATTCGAGTCATTAGATGAGCAGGGACAATTGCTGTTGTATATATTCGTGTTTAAACGCATAATCTGTTCTCCTTGTTGAAAATATAGATGTTTGTTAATCTGAATAAAGGAAATCGGATTGCCTTATCAGATATAACATCTATATACAATCTATTCACAACAACCCCCTTGTGTGAAGTGATTGAAAATAATTTAGATTTTGCAGATATGCTGATGAATGCGGTCTGCAGGCGCCTGCCTTTAAATTGTAGTCTTCCGCTTTTTTATAATCGTTTAATTTGTCATAGCAAACACATAGCTGCAGGCAGGGAATATAGCCGTAATAATTTATATCTGTAAATGCTCCCGGCCTTTCATTTTTCGGAATAGTTAATGCCAGCTCAAACCAAAAAACAGCATTACTATATTGCTGCTTCGACATAAATATATTTCCTATCAGACAGCATATTTCAGCTCGCGGAATATCGTAGGAAAAGGATTTCGTTAGTGCATCTATAGCCTTGTTGTCATCTGCAGTTTCAAGAAAGCAGAAGGATAATATTTTGCAGGCTTCGATTTTATTTTCAAACCATCCATTATCATCTAAAAGAAAACCTGAAAGTATCTCTATGGCTCTGCGGTATCTCTTGTGATAGTATAATTCTCTTCCGTAATAGAAGGTATCTCTGGGATTCAGCTTCAGACCCTTTGCCAGCTGTTTTTCGTATATGTCTAAATTGCGTGTGCTGTAGGCCGTCTTTATGGATTTGTGATGAATTGCGATGGTGCTGTAAATGGCAGTTCCGTTATATTCGATGGTTTCGTGTACTGCACCTCTCCAGGAAATAAAGCTTGCTCGGCGGATTAGACGCTCTCTGTAATAGGAAAATGTCGGTTCTCCGTCCTCATCAAAGGCTGTGTTGTATTTCAGCATTACCGCATCTGTGCCGTTGAGGTTGTCTTTTAATTCTATCAGTCTCGTTTTGTTTTCAGCTGTGATTATATCGTCGGCATCCAGCCACATAATATAATCCTTGGTTGCCTTTGAAAAGGCTTCATTTCTGGCTGCAGAGAAATCGTCTGTCCACACAAAATCAAAAATATTTTTTGTGTATTTTTCTGCAATGCTTTTTGTTTTATCCGTGCTGCCTGTATCAACAATTATGATTTCATCCACTGCATCCTGAATGCAGTCGAGACATCTGCCAAGCACACTTTCTTCGTTTTTTACAATCATACATAGGCTGACCGTTGCCATATTATCACTCCAATCGTCATTTCATAATATGATTGGAAATTGGATTTGCCAGCTGATTTGAATTCTGTAATTAATGTTGCGGCTGGCAATAGGGGAATTTCGGTGCATACAAAAATAAAATCCCCATACAGCTTTTGCTTACGTGCTGTATGAGGATTTATAAATCTATATAATTAGTTATTTATTCTTGCGTTGATTTCTTCTTCAATGCCCTTCAATCCGTTTTTGGTGGTCAGTCCCACATCAATAGTTATTACTTTATCATTTTTCAGGGTAAGTATAATTTTTGACTGTCTGTCTATAAAGTTTTTTGTAAAGCTGGCTTTGGTGTCCTTTTCAGTCTTAACCTCGACGATATCCTCATAGGCGAAAACATTCTCGCTGTCAAGTCCTGTGAATTCCATTTCGTCATCATAAAATTTAACACCGTTAGAGAATATCTCCTTGGTAACAAGTCCTGCAATGACGATTGCCACAACCTCACAGGCAGCAAAGAAAATGACACTGGCGCGGGGATTTTGTAAGATTTTTTTTACAGCAAAGATGCCGTAGCCGATTACAGCTATGTCCAGTGCCGCAACAACGGCAACGGTGATTGGTGATATGATTCTTATAAATTTGTCTTTCATAAATATTTTCTCTCCTTATAATCATCAAGCAGCCTGATGTTTTTTGCACAATAGGTTTTGCCGCTTAAATAGCTTAATATATTATCGTCGCTGAAATGGAAGCTCAGCTTATAGCTGTACAATGCCTGACGATAACGTCCTTGCTCTTTTCCGTATTTTCCGTCACCGTACAGGGGATGGCCGATATGTGCCAGATGTGCTCTGATTTGATGTGTCCGTCCTGTATGCAGTTTGATTTCCAAAAGGGAAGCATCACTGTAATAATCAAGAACCGTGTATTCTGTTATGATTTTTTTAGAGCCGGTTACCTGCTTGTCGGTAATTGTTACCAAATTCCTTTTTTCGTTCTTGGTGAGAAAAGCCGTAAGAATTTCATTTTGCTTATTCATTTTGCCGTGAACGACGGTCAGGTAATATTTTTCAATTTCTCTGGCTTTGATTTTTTCGTTAATAATTTTAAGAGCCTGAGAATTTTTAGTGCCGATTACAATTCCACCGGTGTTTCGGTCAATCCTGTTGGCGAGAGCCGGCGTGAAGGAGGAGTCCTGTGGATTCCACTCCTTTTTATTATATAGATAACGTTTCAGTCTGGCAACAATATTGTCAATATAATCCTTTCCGTCAGGATGACAAAGAACACCTACAGGCTTGTTGATAAGGATAATATTGCTGTCCTCATAAATAATATCCAAATCGGTTGATGCCTTTAGAAAGTCATAGTGCAGAGGCTTAACCTCAAGCACGTCATCATGAAGATATAATTCCAGCTTGTCGCCTGTGTTCAGAATTTGCTCCGGAGTACAGCGCTTTTTATTGACCTTTATATTCTTTTTTCGGATTTCCTTAAACATCAGGGACTTTGGAAGCTTGCTGAAGGTTTTCATAATAAACCTGTCAACTCGCTGACCGCAGTCTTTGTCTGTTATAATAAAACTCTTCATCAGTTTGGTTTATTCTCTTTTTGCTTTTTTTCTTCCTCAAGCTCCTGTATTTCCTTGTAGAAAATATTGGCCTTGACATATACCTGAATGTAGCCCTTGATAACCTCAGCCATTTCACCCTCATTATATGGGTTTAAGAGTATATGCTCGTCATCATCAATTGCCAGCGGACCGCGCTCGAAATCGTTGAAGGTTGGCATAAGAGAATAGTTTTCCTTTGTTTTAACAATTGAAATTAATGTATAATCGGCAGTTGCGTTAACAAAGCCTTTTTTCTTTGTATACTTTTCAATTGTTGAAAGGGGAGAGTTATCGTTGTGCTTTTTTGTGTAGCAGTAGGAGATGACCTCCTCAATGAAATTCTCCAGCTCCTTATCGGTATATGGTGCTTTTAACAAAACAACCTTGTCTATATCGGCTATTCCGTATTTGTCACTTTCACCGCAGGGAATTCCTATCATATTTTCATTATCGTCTACATAGACGGATATTGTGTAAAAATCCTTTTCCATAACTGTACCTCAAAAATATATTATCCTAATTATAACCTATTCGATTGAAAATTACAACCTTATGTGCTATTATCTTTAATGGTGATTATATGAAAAAGGTTTTAATTACAGGCGGCGCTACCGGGATAGGCAGGGCGGCGGCTCTTATATTTAAAAGCAAAGGCTATGATGTGTTTATTACATATAACAAAACATTGCCTGATTATGATGGTGTTACAGCAGTAAAATGTGATTTGTCAAAGCTCGAGAACATTGACAGGCTTTTTGAAGAGATAGGCGATATAGATATTCTTGTGAACAATGCCGGTGTAAGTGTTGTTAAAATGATGAATGATACGACGGAAGCGGATTATGATTATGTAAATGATATTAATGCCAAATCATATTTTTTTGCTTCTAAACTGGCAGTGACCAAAATGATAAAAAGGCACAGCGGTGCAATTATCAATGTGTCATCTATGTGGGGGCAGCTGGGCGCATCCTGTGAGGTGGCATATTCTATGAGCAAGGCTGCGGTGATTGGACTGACGAAAGCATTGGCGCAGGAGCTGGCTCCCAGCGGAATAACGGTTAACTGTGTATGCCCCGGCATTATTGATACGCGTATGAATGCACAGTTTGATAAAGGTGAGCTTGCTGCAGAGGTACCTATGGGCAGACTTGGTACAGCACAGGAGGCAGCACAGGCAATATTGTTTTTTGCAGAAAGTGATTATATTACAGGTCAAGTGCTGGGTGTTAACGGAGGTATAGTGTGATTATTAAAAATTATAAGGTTCTTCCTGAGGAAGCAAAATATATCAGACAGACTGTGTTTGTTGAGGAGCAGGGATTCCAAGAGGAGTTTGACAGTGTAGATACCATTGCTACACATATTGTTGCTTTTGATGAGGACAAGCCTGTTGCCACAGGAAGATTTTATTTTGATGATGCCAAGCAGACTTATTTCATCGGACGTTTGGCGGTGATGAAGGATTACCGCGGCAGAGGCCTTGGTGCCGTTATTATTAAAGAGGCGGAAGGGCTTGTTAAGACTATGGGAGGCAAAAGTATTATACTGCATTCTCAGTGTCAGGCACAGGGCTTTTATGAAAAGCAGGGCTATTATGCATATGGGGATGTTGATTATGATGAGGACTGCCCGCATATCTGGATGAAAAAGGATTTGTAAGCCTTCAAACAGCAGAGAAATGGTGTATAAAAATAGGACATAATTTACAAAATGAGAGTATCTTGGTGGATGCTCTCAAATTTTATTGTATACATTTTCTAAAAATATTATAAAATTCCTTGTAAATTTCGTGTAAAATTGTTATTATATTCAAGTAAAATATTATTGTTAAGGAGAGAATTATGGATAAAAAAGTTCAAACCTATACAGGCAAAGAGCTGCGCGGCTATCTTGTCGGTATGTTCGGTCAAAATATGATTTATAATATCGTGGCAACCGGACTTGTAAGCTACTATCTGCAGTTTATTTTAAAAATACCTGTTATGGCAATCGGTGTAATTGTGGCTGTTGCAAGAGTGTGGGATGCTGTTAACGACCCTATGATGGGTACGATTGTTGACAGAACAAGAAGTAAGTGGGGTAAGTGCAGACCTTATCTTATTATTTTCCCGGCAATCATTGGTGCAATGACCATTCTTTGCTTTGCAAACGGTATTTATACGAATGCAGAAACCCAGGCGCAAAAGGTTATTATTGTGGCGGTCGCTGCTGTTACGTACATTTTGTGGGGTATGTGCTTCACGGTCTGCGATATTCCGCTTTGGGGAATTACCTCTCTTATGACAGAGGATGAGAATGACAGAAGTAAGATTTTAGGTCTTGCCCGTCTTGCAGCAGGTGTAGGCGGTATAGGCGTTCTTATTGTTCAAATCGGTCAGGTTATGGGTTCGGTATTCTCAAAGAATATTGCTGAGGGTGACCCGAATTATGATGCCTTGATTGAAAGCGCCAACCAAAAGGGCTTTATAGTTGCAGTTGTTGTACTGACGGTTATCAGCACAATACTGTTTGAGTTTGCCGGCTTGAGAACGAAAGAGCGTGTTGAGGTTAACGAAAAGAAGTATACCTTTAAGGAAAACTTCAAAATTATGTGGCAGTGCCGTCCTTTCAGACAGATTCTTATTTCCGGTATATTAAGAAGTCCGATTCAGCTTCTAATGCTGATTGCTATGTCATTCGTTACTTATTATTATGCAAATGGTAATATTATGAATTTCATAACAGATGACGGTCTTAACTGGGGTATGCTCATAAATATCGGACTGATTGCAATCGGTATTTTTGCAGGACAGTTTGTAGCAATGGCGATTACCCCTGCCTTATCAAAGAAAATTGAAAATAAGAAGTTATATAATTTCTTCTCCGTTGCCGGTGCTGTTCCCTTTGCAATGCTGTTTGTTTTGTATAAGCTTTCCGGCGGTGATCTGACCTCTATTTTCTGGGTAATTCTTACATCACTTATGTTTATGCTGGCAAGTGCAGGTATGGGCGGTATAAATGTTTTGCAGTCCATTATGATTGCAGACTGTGTAGACTATGAGGAGTATCACCATAACATCAGACCTGATGGTGTATTTTTCTCTGGTCAGAGCTTTATCACAAAGCTTTCCGGCGGTATTGCGGCGTTGATTCAGTCCATTGCCTACAGTCAGGTTCATTTCTCAGATGAAGCCATTAAGGTAATGGAAAGCGAGCTTAATAAAGGCACAAGCTTCGTTACTTATAATGACGGTAAATTTGCCGCTGTAATGTTCTTCTTGATTTCTATTCCACCGGCAATCGGTATGCTTTTATCAGCTATACCTACAGCTAATTTTGCAATGAGCGATAAGGAGCATAGCAAAATTCTTGGTGAGCTGGTTGCAAGAAGAGCAGCAAAGGATACAGACAATTCTTAAAATGCTGAATAATTATTGTATAGCTGATTTCAGGGCCTGCCGTGTGCAGGTCCTGTTTTTATGAAATGCATTTTGTATATTTACAGATAGTGTGTACAAGAAATTGTGTCAAGTGATTTTTGAAAAAAATTATTATGTTTTTTATTGCAAATACCCTTGACATATTGTTTATCCTTTAGTATAATACTCACTGCTGTAAAGAGTATTTACTTTACAGCTTTGTTGTCGAAAGGAGAGTTCATTGTGGCAAAGAATCTGGAAATTCCGTTTCTGCTGGATTTTTATGGCGAAATGCTTACAAAAAAGCAGCATGATTTTTTGATTTACTACTATGAAGATGATCTTTCCCTTTCTGAAATAGCTGAAAATGAGGGTATCACTCGTCAGGGCGTCCGTGATTCTATTAAACGTGCCGAGTCTCAGCTCTTTGATATGGAAAAGAATTTGGGCTTTGCACAGCGTTTTACGGATATGAAAAAGACGGTTGACGAAATTATGGAATGCGCCGAGATTATTAATGAATATAATCTAAACCATTCTCTTTCACGTGAGATTAATGACAGTGTTGCCCGTATTAAAACACTTGCCTCATTTCTAAAAGAGGGTTAGGAGTTGATTTCTTGGCATTTGAGGGTTTAAGCGAACGCTTGGAAAATTCTTTCAAAAAGCTACGTGCCAAGGGCAAACTCACCGAGTCAGATGTTAAAGAGGCTATGCGCGAGGTGCGTCTCGCACTTCTTGAGGCTGACGTAAACTATAAGGTTTCAAAGGAATTTACTGCTAAGGTAACCGAGCGTGCAATCGGCGCGGATGTTATGGAGTCGCTGACTCCGGGTCAAATGGTTATCAAAATCGTTAATGAAGAGCTGACAGAGCTTATGGGCGGTAACGAGTCAAGGCTTGCTATTGCCAATCATCCGCCTACTATCGTTATGATGTGCGGACTTCAGGGTAGCGGTAAAACAACTCACTCGGCAAAGCTTGCTCTAAAATTAAAAAAAGAAGGTCATAGACCCTTGCTTGTTGCCTGCGACGTTTATCGTCCTGCAGCTATAAAGCAGCTTCAGGTTGTTGGTGAACAGGTTGGCGTTCCTGTATTTGAAATGGGAACAGAAAATCCTGTAAAAATTGCTGAGGAAGCAATTAAGTTTGCCAAGGACCATGGTAATGACTATGTATTTTTGGATACAGCCGGCAGACTTCATGTTGATGAGCAGCTGATGGAGGAGCTTAGAAATATTCATACTACAGTTCATCCCCACGAAATTCTGCTTGTTATCGACTCAATGACCGGTCAGGATGCAGTTAATGTTGCAAAAAGCTTTAATGAGACCTTAGGTATTGATGGTGTTATACTGACTAAGCTTGATGGTGATACACGAGGCGGTGCGGCTTTATCTGTAAGAGCCGTAACGGGAAAGCCGATTAAGTTTATCGGTACCGGCGAAAAGCTCGATAATTTAGAGACCTTCCACCCGGCGCGTATGGCATCTCGTATTCTTGGTATGGGTGATGTGCTTTCTCTTATTGAAAGAGCAGAAATGTCTCTTGATGTAAAGAAGGCTGAGGCGCTGGAAAAGAAGCTGGCTAAAAACAAATTTGATCTGAATGACCTGCTCGATCAGTTTGAACAAATTGAGCGTATGGGCAGTATTAAGGATACAATAAAAATGATTCCCGGCATTTCCGGTAAAATCAAGGATGAGGATATTGACGAGGGTGCGTTTAACAAATTCCGTTCAATCATTTATTCTATGACAAAGCAGGAAAGGGAAAATCCGGATATAATCAACCCGTCACGCAAGCGCAGAATTGCTGCAGGCTGCGGTATGAAGGTTGAGGATGTCAACAAGCTGCTGGCGCAGTTTAAGCAAATGCAGAAAATGATTAAGCAGTTCGGCGGCAAAAAAGGCGGTCCGAGGATTAGCAAAAAGATGCGTCGGATGATGCAGGCAAATCCGGATATGGCTGAAAAAATGATGGGTAAAATGGGCGGCGGCTCAAATCCATTCGGCTTTTAATTCGTTAACAAACCAAATATGGTTTAATAAATAAATTTATTTATATATTATTGGAGGAAAGAAAAATGGCAGTAAAAATCAGACTTCGTCGTATGGGCGCTAAGAAAGCTCCTTTCTATCGTGTAGTAGTTGCAGATTCAAGATACCCACGTGATGGTCGTTTCATCGAGGAAATCGGCACATACAACACAATGGTAGATCCAGCTGAAATTAAGATTGATGCTGATAAGGCTAAGAAGTGGATTGCTAACGGTGCACAGCCAACTGACACTGTTAAGAGCATTCTGAAAAAAGAAGGCATCCTTTAATCTTTGATTATTGAATACAAAGTTTAACAGGAGGTGTTTTCTTTGAAGGATTTGTTAATTTCTATAACAAAGGGCTTAGTTAACAAGCCTGAAGAGGTTTCTGTTGATGTTAGCGAACCGAACGAAGAGGGCGTAACTGTTTATCATCTTCATGTAAATGAGGAGGATATGGGCAGAGTAATCGGCAAGCAAGGTCGAATTGCTAAGGCTATCAGAGTTGTAATGCGTGCAGCAGCAACAAGAAATGAAACCAGAATTTCAATTGAAATTGACTAATTGAAATGGGAGTTGTACTTTTTGGTACAGCTCCCTTTTTTATTTGTAAGTATTAACACAAAAGCACCATAAGGTTTGATGCCTTATGGTGCTTTGCAATTTTTACTTAAAACATTATTCGGTTTAGTTCTTTGTATTTTTTGAATTACATAAGCAGAAAATATCCGGCTATGCCATAAACGGTTGTAGCCAGTACGAGCAGCTTGGCAATGGCATTTGGCTTGCCCTTAGCCACTGCAATGATTATACCTAAAGCTGCAGGGAGCAGTCCCATCCAAGCCATAATAATCTGCGGTATCATATTGGATGGAAGAGCAGTTGCACTGATTAAGGTTACAAAAATTCCCAGCATTACACCCAGTGCAAAGAATATTTTGTGAACCAGCTCATCCTTTGTGATGAACATAAACAGTCCTATCATAATAAAAGAAAATACGATAATGATTTCTAATATAAGCATTATGCTTAAAGCAAATGTCATACTATCACCTCAATGTGATTTCTGCTGTGCCTTAACACGGCAGTATATTATTTTTTTCTGACTCTTATAGCAGGGAGGATTACAGGTGCATCCTCTTTAGCAAGCTTCATTTGCTCTAAAAGCAGGTATTTAAGCTCTTGTCTTACATGGCGGTATTTTGGGTCTTTTATCAGATTTTTCTTTTCGTTAGGATCCTTCTGTAAATCGTAAAGGTAATCCTCCCAATATACATTTGCACTATGATGCGCATAGCCGGTTATCGCCATATCGCGCACTTCATATTTAAATCTGTCTGTTCTGATTGCACGTGAGTTTGAAGCCTCACTGATTTGCATAAATACGCAGGTGCGCTTCTCCTCAGGATTGTTTATCTGCTTTGTCAAATCAACGCCTGCATAGCTGTCCGGAATCGGTATGCCTGCCATTGACAGAAGTGTAGGCGGCAAATCAATTAATGAGGATAAACGCTCTTCACATTTTCCGCTGTCAAAGCCGCCGCCTTTTATAATCAGCGGTGTGTGGCTTGCGCTCTCGTGGCAGGTGCGTTTGTATTCAGGGTTTCTGGTTTTAAAGTGCGCACCGTGATCTGATGTGTAGATGATTATAGTGTCATCATAAATGCCCTCAGCCTTGAGCTTATCCACAAGCCTTCCCACATTGTAATCCAGTCTGTTGATAGCGGAAATATAATCAGGATATTCTGCTTTGTAATTTCCTTTAAGGAAAGACAAATCATCCGGTATCGGATAATTTTTGTATTTATCTATGGTTTCTTTATATCCCTCAATATGATTGTGGTCATTTTGATGATGAGGTTCAAGCTGACTTACAAACATAAAGAATGGCTTGCTCTTGTCACGCTTGTCGAGAAATTCAAGAGCGTAATCATTTATACAGTCGGCACGGTAGCCTTTGAATTCCAGCTTGTTTCCGTCCTCGTCAAATACGTATCCGTCATAACCATGGGATGTGAATTCAAGTACGTCTGCAGCTCGCCAGAATTGATATCCGCCCTGACATTCCTTAGGAACTGCCGTAGTTTCGCAGTGCAGCCCGATTTTCGGCAGTCTGTCTGATGCCAGATGCCATTTGCCTATGTACGCAGTCTCATAACCATGCTCATTAAAATGGTGAGCCAGTGTTTTTGTATCACGCGGAAGGGGAATGCCATTCCAGTAGCAGCCTATTGTTGTGGCATACTGTCCTGACTGCAGACAAGCTCTGGCAGGTCCGCATACAGGCTGGCAGGTGAAATTGTTTTCAAATTTAACACCCTCCTTGGCAAGGGCACATAAATTAGGTGTAACCTCTTCATTTATGGTGTCCCATCTCTGCTGGTCGGAAAAATAAAAAATAATATTTTTCTGCTTCATAAATACCTCCTTATTTTTGTCTGTTATTTGGAAATGAATCCTGTAATAGCGTTATATACATTAATTACGATTATTATAAACAAAACCGATGACAGGGCTTTTGTTATAGTTTTGTTTGACAACTTTTTATTTAGCTTTGCACCTATAACACCGCCGAGCAGTGCGGCAACAATAGCTACAATGATTATAGGATAGTATTCGAGATATGGCTTAAATTGATTGTTAATAAATATTGTAATAAGCTGGCTCATCTTGCTGAAAATGATTATTGCGATAGAATAAACTGTGCTCTCCTTGACTGAGAAAGAGAACAGCATAACAAGAAATGCCATATTTATAGGTCCGCCGCCGATACCGAGAAATGCACTTATAAGTCCTAAGAACAGACCTGAAAAAATGATTAAAACAGGGTTGGTTAATTTCCAGCTTTTAGCATTCTTTTTATTTATGTAGATAATTACAAATACTAAGAATAAAGCAAGAATAATGCTTTGAATACCTTTTACTATATCAGAGTTAAATTTGTCAAAAATAGTATCAAAAATAGTGTTGCCGATGATGCTTCCGACAATTGAGCCAATCGCAATCAGTAAAACTATTTTTGGATTTATCTTCGTTTTTGCACGAATTTGTTTAATTGAAGAGCTGACACTCATTGCAAATACCGAGCATGTAGCGATAAAACCAACGATTTCAACAGTGTGAAATCCAAAAAAATCAAGAACCGGTTTAATAATAACGCCTCCGCCGATACCGGACAAAGCACCTATTGTGCAGGCCAAAAGTATTATTATTCCGTAAACTGCTGTAACCATAATTATTTCCTCGAAAATATTTTTTTATCAGAACTTTCGAAAATGTTAATCTGTGACACAATAAAAATTTGATTCCCAGGCAGGAATGTAAGGACTGTGCCTGAAATAAATTTTGTAATCAGGATTGATTTCCAATATTTTAATGGGCAGAGAAAACATATCCTCATTTCTGTGATAAGCACAAACATACAGCTTTGGCGTGTATGTGTTAATGCTTTTCTTTGCACCCTCAAGAGCCTGCAGCTCGCTGCCCTCTATGTCCATTTTTATCATTGTAACAGGGCAGTCAATCAGGCTGTCAATATCTGTAACTTCTACAGGTACACCCTTGGAGGATAATTTGGAATTCCTGCTTGACTGCTTGTCAAAAATTAAAGTATCTTTTTCACTCCAGGCGCCCATATTATATAATAACAGATTATCCATTTGTGCCGTATTGCACTTTAGCTTTTTATAATTTTTTTCATCAGGCTCAAGGGCAATAATTTTATTATAGCTTCCGTTGGTGAATTCAGTAAATTCTCTTATGGTATCTCCATCATAAGCACCCAAATCAACAATGGTTTCATTGCCGTTCAGCTTTAATATATTTTGATAAATGTCATTTTTATCACAAAAGGAATTCAGCAGATATTCCACCTTGCCGGAAACCTTGAAGTTCAGTATATCAAGATAAATTCTTTTGCTTTCCTCATCTGCAAGATGATTGTACACAAAATCAAATTTATCCTCATTTTCTTTTATGTAATCAAGCGTAAACAAGCCTCCGCCGGCAACAGGCACGTCAGGGGCGAACACAGGATGCTCATTGTTTATTTGTTTTATTTTATCAAGAACATTGTCAAGATGAGAAGCAAAAGCCAGAACAACGTTGAAATCATCATATTTTTCACAGATTTCGCTGTATTTCATTACCTTATAGCCTCTGAAGCTGTGACCTCTTACAAATTCATCACTGGCAAAAATATCGCTCACCTTGGCGTTATACTGTGTCAGAGCGTCGATTATTTTATCTGCACCATTGCCCATTCCGTATACAATAATAGGCTTGGGGCTGGATGCTAAATAATCCCATATATCTGTTTTTTCTTTCATAAGTTCAAGCATACGATTCACCGAAGACAATGATGATTAAACCCGGAAAGTATTCACGAATACGGAGTACCTTTCTTTGTTTGAAAAAATTATAACATATTTAACAGGACTTTACAAATAATTTTTTTTATTATATAATTATAAATAATTTATATAAACTGGAGGGTTATGCCTAAATGGGCGCGGGTCTGCGAAGAATATTTAAAAGAGAGAACTCCACGGAGGAGGAAATAAAACAGCTTGTTGAGGGAGATGAACAGGTAGGCGAGCTTGATGAAAGTCAAAGGGATATGATTTATAATATATTCGAATTTGACGATTTGAATGCCGGAGACATTATGACGCACCGAACAGATATTGATGCGGTGGACATTAATGACTCTATTGAAGCTGTTGTTAAAATATCTATTGACGAGGGCAGGTCAAGAATTCCTGTTTATAAAGAAGATTTAGACGATATCTGCGGTATAATATATGTAAAGGATTTATTAAAATTTGTCGGTACTAAAATTACCGATGATGATAAAATATCCGACTATATACGTAAGCCCTTGTTCGTGCCGGAAACCATTCCCTGCGGAAAGCTGTTTGCTCAGATGACAGAGTCTAGAACGATGATGGCTGTTGTTGTTGATGAGTATGGAGGCACAGCCGGTTTAGTTACTACAGAGGATGTTTTGGAGAGTATTGTTGGAAACATCCGTGATGAGTACGACGATGACGAAGAAAGCGTTACACAGATTGACGAAAAAACATATACCTTTGATGGTGTAACGGATATTGATGATGTTGAGGAAGTGCTTGACATAGAATTCCCTGAGGGGGATTATGATACGCTTGCAGGCTTTGTAATCAGCTTGCTGGGATTTCTTCCCACCGGTGATGAGCCTGAGAGTGAGGTTGTAAGCTATAAAAATCTGACCTTTACGGTTTTAGAGGTCAGTGACAGACGAATAGAAAAAATTAAAGTAGAGAAGAACAATGATTGAACAGATAATTGAATTTGATGCTCTTGAGCAGGCAGTCAGCCTTTTCGGAAGCTTTGATGAAAATATAAAGTTAATAGAGAATGAGTACAGCGTGTCTGTAATATCCCGCGGCACAGATTTGAAAATTGTCGGTGATGCAGAGAATGTATCTAAAGCAGCCAGAGCCTTGAATTCTCTTCTTGTACTGATAGGCAAGGGCGAAAGTCTTTCTCAGCAGAATGTCAGATATGTGCTGTCTCTTGTAAACGAAGGCAATGAGGACAAGCTGAATACGATGACAGGGGACTCCGTATGCATTTCTTCAAAGGGCAGACCGGTGAAGCCGAAAACGCTGGGGCAAAAGAAATACTGTGAAGCAATAAGAAATAATACGATTACCTTTGGTATCGGACCTGCCGGTACAGGTAAAACCTATCTTGCTGTTGCAATGGCGGTAACGGCCTTCAGAGCAAAAGAGGTTAACCGAATTATTTTAACCCGTCCGGCTGTAGAGGCTGGTGAAAAGCTGGGCTTTTTGCCCGGTGATCTGCAAAGCAAGGTAGACCCTTATCTCAGACCGCTCTATGATGCTTTGTTTGATATGCTTGGAGCAGAGAATTTTCAGCGCTGTCAGGAGCGGGGAGCAATAGAGGTTGCCCCTCTTGCATATATGAGAGGACGTACCTTGGATGACAGCTTTATTATACTTGACGAGGCGCAGAATACGACGCCGGAGCAGATGAAAATGTTTTTAACTCGTCTTGGATTTAATTCAAAGATGGTTATCACAGGTGATATAACGCAGATAGATTTGCCGGATGGTAAGAAATCCGGACTGAAAAAGGTTCTTCAAATCCTGAAAAATATTGACGATATTGCGATTTGTAAATTTAATCAAAAGGATGTTGTTCGTCACAAGCTTGTACAGGATATTGTAAATGCTTATCAAAAATATGAGGAAGGAGAAAAATAAATATGGATACAGTAAAGGTTATTATCTCCAATGAGCAAAAGAAAATTAAGGTGCCAACCGGCATTAGAATGTTAATCAGACGCTGCTGTCACGCAGTGCTTGAGCTGGAAAATTTTGAAGGCTCGGCAGAGGTCAGTGTTACCTTTGTTGATAATGAGGGTATTCATCAGCTGAATAAGCAGTATCGTAATATTGACAGACCTACCGACGTGCTGTCATTCCCTCTTGGAGAAAATGGTGAATACGATGTAAATCATGATACCGGCGCCAAGCTGCTTGGTGATATTGTTATTTCTCTTGAAAAGGCTTTTGAGCAGGCTGATATGTATAATCATCCCCTGCAGAGAGAAATCGGATTTTTGACTGTACACTCTATGCTCCACCTGCTTGGTTATGACCATGAAAAGGGCGGACTTGAGGAGGTACATATGAGAGAAAAGGAAGAAACTGTTCTGACTCAGATTGGCTGGAAGCGTGATAACAGTTACTATATGGGAGACGAATAATGACAAAAACTGCTTTTATTGCAATAGTGGGCAAGGCAAATGTAGGCAAATCATCCCTGCTTAACAGAATGCTGGGACAAAAAATAGCGATTGTTTCCTCAAAGCCGCAAACCACAAGAACAAAAATTATGGGCGTTCTGACGGAGGGTGAAACACAGCTGGTGTTTACAGATACTCCGGGATATCACAGAGCGCATAATAAGCTTGGTGAAAAAATGAACGAGGCTGTCGGTGATACAATCGGCGGTGTTGACGCCTGTCTGTTTTTGACAGAGCCGAGGGGCGAACTCAATGAGCAGGAGCTGCAGCTTCTGGATATGTTCAAAAAGCAGAAAATGCCTGTCATTCTTGCTATTAATAAAATTGATATGCTGTCGGACAAAGAGGAGCTTTTAAGACGAATTATTGAGCTTAATTCTATGTATGATTTTACGGCGGTTGTTCCTGTCAGTGCTGCTGAGGGGGACCATGTGGATGAGCTTATTGATGAGCTTAACAAGCTTGCCTTTGATTCTCCCCACTTCTTCCCGGATGATACCTTGACAGACCAGCCGGAGCGTGTGCTTGCGGCAGAGATTATACGTGAAAAAATATTAAGACTGATGGATAAGGAAATTCCTCACGGTATAGCCGTTGCTGTTGAAAAAATGCGTGAGCGTGATGACAAGGATATACTGGATATAGAGGCAACAATTTATTGCGAGCGGGATTCTCACAAGGGTATGGTGATTGGTAAAAACGGTGCTATGCTGAAAAAGATTTCGACCTTTGCCAGGCAGGATCTGGAAAGCTTTTTTCAAATTAAGGTTAATCTTCACTGCTGGGTTAAGGTCAAGCTGGACTGGAGAAACCGCGAGGGCTTAATTCATAACTTCGGTTTGGATTAATTTAACAAAACTAAAAGCACTGCCATAGTATAAAATAAAATTGGTGGTGTTTTTATGACAGATGAAAATTGGAATGCATTCTGGAAATCCGGAAGCATTTATGATTATTTGAATTTTAAGGAAAATGAAAAGGTGAAGGATGATGACAACCTCTACCAAGGGTTTAGTAATCAGAGAGCAGACAATAGGGGAGAGTGACCGTTTAGTTACTCTCCTTACTGCTGATTATGGACTTGTAAGAGCCTTTGTCAGAGGTGCAAAGCAGATGAAAAATCGTCTTGCTTCGTCAACCTCACTTTTTGCATACAGCAATTTTTCCTTATATCGCGGGCGTGATGCCTTTGTGGTTGATAACGCTTCTCCTATTGAGGTGTTTTTTGATTTGCGCACCGATATAGTCAGGCTGTCGCTGGCACAGTATTTCAGCCAGCTTGCCTATGAGCTTGGAGAAGAGGAACAGCCCGGGCAGGAGATGCTGTCCATATTACTTAATTCCTTTCATCTGCTTTGTAACAGCAGTAAGGATATTAGAATCATAAAATCAGCGGTAGAGTTCAGATTGCTGTCTTTAGGCGGATATATGCCGTCCATTCTGGCTTGTGCCAACTGTGCTGCATACGAAACAGACATAATGTATTTTGACACAATGGACGGAATGATTTATTGTGAAAACTGTGCGAAAGCAGGCGCACATCAATGCCCAAAGAATGTGATTACGGCAATACGCTTTATATGTCTGACTGAACCGAAAAAGATATTTTCCTTTTCTTTAAGTGATGAAAATTTAAACCTGCTTGGAGAGATAAGCGAAAAGTATCTTTTGTCAAGACTGCAAAAAACGCTTCAAACATTAGTATTTTATAAAGGAATAATTTAATGGATAAAAATTTTAAAACACTAGAGCTGGATATAATTTTAGAAAAGCTGGCGTCTGAATGCTCCTGTGATGATGCAAGAGATTTGGCTGTGTCACTTAAACCCTGCAGTGATTTAAGCGAGGTAGAGCTGCTTTTATCACAGACGGAGGATGCCTTTTCTCTGCTGGCTCGCTTTGGCGCACCTTCATTCAGCGGCTTGAAAAATGTGAATAATCCGCTTCACAGAGCTGCAGCAGGGGGCTCTTTGAATCCCAAGGAGCTGCTTGATATCGGATACTGCCTCAGGTCCATGAGAACACTGGATGAATGGCACGGCCATTGCAGCGGGGTAAATACGAAGCTTGATTTTTTCTTTGAAGGTGTTACAGTTAATAAGTATCTTGAAAATAAAATATTTACCTGTATTGTAAATGAAGAGGAGATTGCAGATAAGGCAAGTGATACCCTGTCTGACATTCGCCGCAAAATCAGAGCAAAAGAGAATTCTATCAGAGAAAAGCTGGATGCTATGATTCATTCCTCACACTATAATCCATATTTGCAGGAAGCAATTGTTACCCAGCGAAACGGAAGATTTGTTGTGCCTGTAAAGGCAGAGCATCGAGGTAATGTTCCCGGATTGGTTCACGATACCTCCTCAACGGGAGCAACGGTATTTGTTGAACCGTCAACCGTTGTGGATGCCAACAACGATATAAAGGTGCTGCAGGGAAAAGAACGGGACGAGATTATGCGTATCCTTTTTGAACTGTCTGCCGAGGCGGGAGAATTTGCAGAGTCAATCAAGCATTCTTATAACAGTGCTGTTATGCTTAATCTTATTTTTGCAAAAGCACATCTGGCTTATAAAATGAAGGCAACAAAGCCGCTTCTGAATAATGAAGGGATTATCCAGCTGAAAAAGGCAAGGCATCCCCTGATAGATAAAAACAAGGTTGTGCCTATTGATATCGTTTTGGGAGATGAATACGATACCTTGGTAATCACAGGTGCAAATACCGGCGGAAAAACCGTAACCTTAAAAACCTTGGGATTGTTGACGGCTATGACAATGTGCGGACTGCTGATTCCGGTAGCAGACAGGTCAAGAATATCCTTGTTTGATAAAATTCTGGTTGATATCGGTGATGAGCAGAGTATAGCACAGTCACTCTCCACCTTTTCATCCCATATGGTGAATATCATTGATATTATGAAAAGGGCGGATGATAAATCTCTTGTTCTTATTGATGAGCTGGGTGCAGGTACAGACCCGATAGAAGGCTCTGCACTGGCAGTTGCTATAATTGAAAATATCAGGAATAAAGGGTCCTTGATTGCGACCACAACGCATTATGCGGAGTTAAAAGCCTATGCCCTTGATACGGCAGGCGTAACCAACGGATGCTGTGAATTTGATGTAGAAACACTCAGACCTACATACAGACTGCTTATCGGTGTACCCGGCAGGTCAAACGCTTTTGCAATTTCCGAGCATTTGGGAATGGACAAGG
>JAMPGU010000037.1 GCA_023663865.1 Clostridium sp. | reverse complement strand
AAGAAGAAACAAAAGCAAAAAAGCTTGCTAAGAAGGAAGCTAAAGCTGAAAAAAAAGAAGCTAAGGCTGAAAAGGCTATAGCAAAGGCACAGGCTAAGGCTGAGAAGAAGCATGCTAAGGCGTACGAGAAATTCGTAAAGGATACTGAGAAGAAAAATAAGAAAGCTCAGGAGAAGGCAGCCGGCAGCGGTAAGGCTTTCGCACCAATTGCAATTCCTGCAATTGATGAGTTCCAGACTAAAGGCGAAATTAAAGCTGAAAAGTCAATGAAAAAGGCATACGCTAAGTATGTAAAGAAAATTGAAAAGAAGAATGCAAAGACCGAGAAAAAATGTGCTAAAAAGGGTAAGCCATTTGTTCCGATTGCAATTCCTACTGAAGAGGAATTTGCAAACAGTGCAGCTGCAGGCAACAAAGCCGGCAAAGTCATTTTAATGATTATACTTATTATCCTTATTTGGTTACTTATTTACTTTATGATTATGTATTCTCAGTTTGCATATAATCCTTTCCATCCTGAAGAGACTACAGAGACTACTGCAGGTGCTGCGCAGGAATATGAGTCATATTCAAACCCACACGAAATCACAACAACACCTGATTACAGTATTGCTGATGCAAAGCTGTATCTCCAGCAGGTACTTGCTGATAACTGGGCTGACCTTGGTTATGACAGTGATCCATCCAGCAATGCAATCTCTTACAATAATAGAATTGTAACAGTTAATGGTGCTGATTGTTATATGTTTACTGCCAGTGGAAAGTCATATGCAGTTGCTGTAAAGCTGTCTGCTTGTTACTACGCTCATAACGGCGAGTATACTCCGGTTACATTCAATAACACAAATTTTTTATTTAAATAAAATGTTAAAGCCTCTCACTCGAGAGGCTTTTCTTTTTGCTATATTACATAAAAAAGTAAGGCACAATGTTTTTCGTTTTAACTTAAACATCGTGCCTTGTTTTAATATTAAATATGTGTTTCTACAGCTTACAGTCCAAATAATCAAGTCTGCAGCCGCCGCTGCATAATTCTGCATATTCGCAGCTGTTGCAATGTGCAGATGCCTGATAATTTCTGAACTGAATCAATTTTTCATTGTTCATCCAGTTGTCAAAATTCAAATGCTCAGCATCACCAAAGGTTTCATTCCAAAAGGAGCAGGGCTTGTAATTGCCATTAACGTCTATAGCAATATACATATTACCGCCCATACATCCGTTAGCATCAACTTTTTTTAAAAACTTTTTCGGAATAATACTAGTGTACGCCAGCTCTTGCAGGGAAGAGCAGTCATAAAGAAACATCAATCTGCTTTTTTTAGATAATTTTTCTAGCTTTTCAAAAACCTTTGGCATTAAATTATCCATATCCAAATTGTTTATATCTGCATTTTTTACTGTTTTTTTATATCGTAAAAAAAGAATTTTATTGAAAGCAGATTTGTTTGCTTTTTTTACAATTGCCTCTAGATAGTTATAAGTCTCTGTTGTAATTAAAAGATTTAATCCGGCTTTTTTACCTGTATATTTTTTATAAATTTCAGCAGCACGAAAGGCAATTTCTATATCGGCAGGCTTGTGTATACTAAAATGAACATTTCCAAAAACCTTGCACTTTTCAGCAAAGTCTTTATTCATAGTCAATCCGTTGGTAGTTATGTTTGGTAATATATTTTTAGAACGTGTATATTCTGCAAGTTCAATAATTTTTGGATATAATGTTGGTTCACCGCCACCAAAAGAAACGGATAGCACAGATAAGTTCGCAAGATTATCAATAATACGTTTTGCCTTGTCGTAATCAATATCTACAGCCTTATCACTGCTGATTGTGTTATAACAGCCTTTACAGTACATATTGCAGCGGCTTGTAACTGCAAAGTGCGCATCTAAGGGTGATGACATTATATTGTCAACGTAGTGCGCATTTTTATTTGCTTTTATACCAACAGCATCAGCCATTGCATTGTTTATATATCCAACAAATCCGGGCTTTTCAAAATAAATGATTCCGCCGAATTTCTCTCGTCTTGTTTTAATAATCATATCTATTCACACATTTTTAATTAAGGGAGGTGAGTATTGGATCAATAATCAATCCAGAAATGCACAATGTAACGATAAGTACTGCGATTGTTAAACCTATAGACAGCAATATCATCGGGGCAGTGTTGCAGTATTCTTCTACAATTTTCTTGTGACAGAATCTCATTATGAAAAACAGACATATTGTCGGAGCAATTCCCACAAATAAAATCTCAATCCAGTATTGCGAAAAATCTCCGTAATTGAAAGAACAAGCCAAAATAATTCCTACTATAATTAGTATAACGGAGAGAGGTATTGAAATTGCATAAAATCTTTTTGCTGCTTTATCCGTGTCTATAACATCACTGTTGTGATATTTTGGTAGCTTTAACAGTGATACCAGCCAAATGATAGCCATTGCCGGAAGAATGGCTGCTGCCTGATAAATTACTGAAAAAACAAGATATCCTGAACCGCCTGAAAAATTTGCCATATTAAAGGGTCTGATTTTGAGTATTTTACACTTCTCTTTTTGCGTTTTCATAGAATCACTCCTTTGACTTTACAATAGCATATTTGTGCTGTATTGTAAATGCAAAGAGCATTTAGTTTATATTTCGTTAATATCTCAATGCAGATATCGTTAATTTATAATGAACAAGGCACGATAATAGTGTTCCAAAATCGTGCCTTGTTTTATTTATTCTGTTATTTGTATGTTAGTTCTTTAAACTGTGGAGCGGTGCAGGAATTTTGCCGCCGCGGTTAATAAACTGGGCAGGGGATTTATCGCTGATTTTCATAACAGGACCGCTGCCGAGAAGTCCGCCGAATTCAAGCTCATCACCAATTGTTTTTCCGATAGCAGGAATAACTCTGACAGCTGTTGTCTTTCCGTTTACCATACCAATAGCTGCCTCATCGGCAATAAGACCGCTGATAACCTCAGGTGTTGTATCTCCGGGAACAACAATCATATCAAGACCGACAGAGCAAACTGCTGTCATAGCCTCAAGCTTTTCAATGCTCAATGATCCTGCTCTTACTGCGCTGATCATTCCGGCATCCTCTGATACAGGAATAAATGCACCTGAAAGACCGCCGACACTTGATGATGCCATTACGCCGCCTTTTTTTACTGCATCATTCAACATTGCGAGACAAGCTGTTGTACCGCAGGCACCGCATTGCTCCAGTCCGATTTCCTCTAAAATATAAGCAACAGAGTCACCTACAGCCGGAGTTGGTGCAAGTGAAAGGTCTACGATACCAAATGGTACGCCAAGTCTGTTTGATGCTTCAACACCGACCAGCTGACCCATTCTTGTAACCTTAAATGCAGTCTTTTTAATAAGCTCAGCAATTTCATTAATGGAGTATTCAGGGTGCTTAGATACAGCACTTCTTACTACACCCGGACCCGAAACACCTACGTTAATCACACAGTCAGGCTCAGACACTCCGTGAAAAGCACCTGCCATAAAGGGATTGTCCTCCGGTGCGTTGCAAAATACAACCAGCTTTCCCGGGCCTATGCAGTCATTGTCTTTTGTCAGCTCAGCTGATTCCTTGACAATTTGTCCCATAATTTTAACGGCATCCATATTTATGCCTGCCTTTGTTGAGCCGACATTAACGGATGAACAAATATGCTGTGTTTCAGCAAGAGCCTGTGGAATGGATTTAATTAGCTCTAAGTCGCCTGATGCAAAGCCCTTTTGAACCAGGGCACTGTAACCGCCGATAAAGTTAACGCCGATTGTTCTTGCAGCCTTTTCGAGGGCAAGTGCATATTTAACAGGGTCACCGCCGCTGATGCCTGCCATAATTGCAATTGGTGTAACGCTGACACGCTTATTGATAATCGGAATACCATATTCCTTTTCTATATCTTCACCGGTTTTAACAAGATTTTCTGCCTTTGTACAGATTTTGTCATAAATTTTATCACAGGCCTTATCAATGCTTGTGTCTGCGCAGTCAAGCAGTGATATGCCCATTGTGGTTGTTCTGATATCAAGACATTCGTCCTGTATCATTCTTATTGTTTCAAGAATGTCGTTTGTATTAATCAAGGATTTTTCCTCCTATATTCTGTGCATTGAGTTAAAAATATCCTCGTGCATAACATGGATTGACAGTGCATTTTCTTCACCGTATTTTGTCAGCTTGTCTGAGAACTCTGCCAGCTCAACATTGCTGGATGATATGTCTGCCATCATAATCATACAAAACATATTGTCCATAATTGTCTGTGAAACCTCTGTGATGTTAATTTCACTTTCAGCACATATACCGGAAACCTTGGCAAGAATTCCTACAGTGTCTTTACCTACTACAGTAATAACAGCTCTCAT
This sequence comes from Clostridium sp., assembly GCA_023663865.1. Classification (GTDB taxonomy): domain Bacteria; phylum Bacillota; class Clostridia; order Oscillospirales; family Acutalibacteraceae; genus Eubacterium_R. The sequence goes on along the minus strand of JAMPGU010000037.1, from coordinate 16,152 downwards.
AGCAGTACCTCCACATATCAATAGTCTTATTTTATAATTTATAAAATTATAGCAGAGTAATAAACTTTTTTCAATAAAGTATAGAAATATATTTTATTTTTTTGCATTATGTGGTAAAATATATAGAAATATTAAACTGCTTATTGTCAGCGGTAATATAAGAGGTTTAATTGTGATGTATAAAAATTTGTACGATATGCACAGTCACAGTATGCATAGCTTTGATGGAAATGACTCGATTCAAGCGCTGTGCGAGCAGGCTGTGAGACTGAATGCTGTGGGTATTGCCGTAACCGATCATTGTGATATTGACAGCAGTGATTTGAATGCGGATAAGCTTTGTCAGGCTCAGCTTGATGATTTAGACAATTGCATAAAGCATTATGCGAATCATCTTGATATTATCAAGGGGCTTGAAATCGGTCAGGCTGTATATAGAAAAGAAGAGGTAAAAAAACTTTATAATACTTACGATTATGACTTTATATTAGGGTCAATTCATAACTTGGAAAATATGGAGGATTTCTATTTTCTTGATTATAGTAAGTTTGATGTATATGCACTTCTTAATCGGTATTTTGAGGATTTGCTGAAGCTGGTTCATTTCGGATATTTTGATTCTCTTGCGCATCTAACATATCCGCTGCGGTATATTGTTGCCAGAGAAAAAATAAATGTTGATTTAACGAAGTTTAAGGAAATTACCGATGAAATATTATATGCCTTAGCAAATAATGACAAGGCTTTGGAAATTAACACATCAGGGCTCTTTATGGAAATGAAGGATACGCTTCCCAATAAAAGCTATGTTAAGCGTTTCAAAGAGCTTGGAGGCAAATATGTTACGGTCGGTTCTGATTCTCACTATGCAGAGAAGGTCTTTCAGGGCATTGACTGCGGATATGATATTGCACGAGCCTGTGGCTTTGCACATATTACAATATTTAAAAATCACGAGCCTATGCTCATAGAAATTAAGTAAATGAGGTAAATGTATGGATAAGCTGTTATCATTGATTGAAGAAAATCCGAGACTGTCCAATGCCGAGCTGGCGGTTATGCTTGGCACGACAGAAAAAAAGATTGAGGAAGAAATCAGATTATACGAACAATCCGGAGTGATTAAAGGCTACAGAGCCCTTATTGATAAAGAAAAGACGGATGCAAAAACTGTAACCGCTTTGATTGAAATTAAGGTACAGCCTAAAATTTCTCACGGCTTTGATGAGGTGGCAAGACGAATCAGCCAGCTAGATGAGGTTGAAAGTGTCTATCTTATGAGCGGCGGCTTTGACCTTGCTTGTATGGTTACAGACAAATCCTTTCAGGAGGTTGCTATGTTTGTTGCCAATAGATTATCACCAATGGACGGTGTTGTGTCTACAGCAACGCACTTTATTTTGAAAAAATATAAGGAGCAGGGTGTATTCTTTGCAGATGCTCCTAAGGACGACAGGGGGAACATTTCCTTTTGATTAACTATGATGAATTTTTAAACAAGGCAGTTGTTAAGGTCAAACCCAGCGGAATAAGAAAATTCTTTTCAATTGCAGAGGAAATGGACAATGTTATTTCTCTCGGTGTTGGTGAGCCTGACTTCTTGACGCCTTGGCATATAAGACGAACAGGTATTGACGCTCTTGAGCGCGGTACAACCAGATATACTGCGAATGCCGGACTGATTGAATTAAGAAAGGAAGTAGCAGAATTTTATAACAGAAAATATAATATTGAATACAATCCTAAGGAAGAGGTAATGATTACTGTTGGTGGTTCTGAGGGTATTGATATGTGTATCAGATCCTTAATCAGCAGTGGTGACGAGGTGCTGGTGGTTGAGCCGTCCTTTGTGTGCTATAAGCCCATTGTTGAAACCTGCGGCGGTGTTCCTGTGCCTCTTGTTACTAAGGATGAAAATAACTTTAAGCTTACGGCAGATGAACTTGAATCAGCAATTACAGACAAGACCAAGCTGCTGATACTGCCGTATCCCAATAATCCTACAGGTGCAGTTATGCGCAGGGATGATTTGGAAGCCATTTCCCGGGTAATAAAAAAGCATAATATTCTCGTTCTGTCAGACGAGATTTACAGCGAGCTGACATATGGTGATGAGCCTCACGTTTCTATTGCTGCAATTTCCGATATGAAGGAAAGATGCATTGTTATTAACGGTTTTTCAAAGACATATTCTATGACAGGCTGGAGACTTGGCTATGCACTCGGTCCTGCTCCGATTATTAAGCAGATGACAAAACTTCATCAGTACGCAATTATGTCTGCACCTACCAATTCTCAGTATGCAGCGATTGAGGCACTGAAAAATGGTGATGAAGACATCAAGATGATGCTGGATGACTATGATATGCGAAGACGTTTTACGGTTAATGCTTTCAGAGAAATCGGACTGAGCTGTTTTGAGCCGGAGGGTGCTTTTTATCTTTTCCCTTGCATTAAATCTACCGGTCTCAGCTCTGAGGAGTTTTGTGAAAAACTGATTATGAGCAAGCGTGTTGCTGTTGTTCCCGGTAGTGCTTTTGGTGATTGCGGTGAGGGCTTTATACGCGTTTCGTATTGTTATTCTATTGATAATATCAAGGAGGCAGTCAGCCGTATAGGAGAGTTTATTAAGGAGCTTGCAGATGGAAATCAAGGTTAAGGCATATGCAAAAATTAATTTGCTGCTGGATATAATTAATAAACGCACAGATGGTTATCATGATTTATTTATGATTATGCAAAGCATCGGTATTTACGATACGGTTACTGTAACGCAGAATAAGTCAAAGGATATTACCATAAGCTGTAATATTGACAGTATTCCTCTTGATGCACATAATATTGCGCATAAGGCAGCAGTGCAGTTTTTTAAGGATACTAAAATAAAGAATAAGGGAATTCATATTGATATCGTAAAGCGTATTCCCCATGCAGCAGGTATGGCTGGAGGCAGTGCAGATGGTGCAGCTGTTATCGTTGCACTCAATGAGCTGACAGGAGCAAAGCTCAGCGATGATGAACTTTGCAGTATCGGCGTAAAGATTGGTGCGGATGTTCCGTTTTGTATCAAGGGCGGTACGCTCCTTGCCCAGGGTATTGGTGATGTACTTAATAAGGTTAAGCCTTTGAGACGCTGTTACATACTGATTGCAAAGCCGGATTGCTCTGTGAATACTGCCTTTGCATACAAGCAGTTTGATGCCTGCGGAAAAACGCATACGCCGGACAAGCTTGGTATGCTTTATGCTATGCAAAGCAGAGATTTGACGGGAATTTGCTTAAAGATGGAAAATGTGTTTGAGCAGTTTATTCCCGTCGATAATAAGGTTGATATTAAAGAGATAATGAGAAAGCATAATGCTCTTGGTGTGTGTATGAGCGGCAGCGGACCAACCGTTTTTGGTATATTTGATAATAAGGAGCAGGCGAATTCTGCTCTTGAGGAGCTTAAACCTCTTGCCAAGGATTTGGCTGTTACCATTCCTGTATCTAAGGGCTGTAAAATTGTGAAGTGATAATGATGTATAATAATGAAAAGTTTCTTAATGAATTTAAGGACGTAATTTGTGAAATAAATCCAAATCAAGTTTTATTTGTTTGCAGCAGTGAATACGACAGATACGGCTATAAAAATGCACTTGATGAAATCGAGGTTCATTCTGTTTCCTTTACTGCATTTGAGCCTTGCCCCGAGGTAAGCTCGGTTCATAATGGTGTTAAAGTTTTTAAGGATAATAACTGCGATTTCATTGTGGCTGTAGGCGGCGGCAGTGCAATTGATGTAGCTAAGGCAATCAAGCTTTTTGCAGAGAGTGATGTAAAAATTCTTGCAGTTCCTACAACTGCAGGCACAGGCGCAGAGGTAACACGCTTTGCCGTTCTTTATAATAATGGTGATAAGGAATCTGTACGAAGCTGGGATATCATTCCTGAATATCAGATATTTGATTATACAGCACTTGAAAGTCTGCCTTACATCCAGCGTGTTGTTACAGGTCTTGATGCCTTTTCTCATGCGCTGGAGGCTTATTGGTCAAAGGATGCCACAGATGAAAGCAGGGAGTATTCCGCAGAGGCATTAAGACTATTTAATGAATACTACTATAGATATCTTGATGATGATAAGACGACGTACGAGCCTATGATGAAATGCAGTGCACTTGCCGGCAGAGCTATTAATATTGCCCAGACTACTGCGGCTCATGCTTTCAGCTATAAGCTGCATAAGCTGAAAGGGTTTTATCACGGGCAGGCTGTTGCAATCTGCCTTGTGTATATATGGAAGTATATGCTTGAAAATAATATGGATGATGTTGAACTGGAGCTGCTGCTTGCAGAGTGTGAAATTGTTTCAGGATATACGCCTGAAATGCTTGAGCAAATGTTAGAAAAGCTGGGTCTCCTCAGCGATTTGTCTATGACAGATAAGGAGTTAGCAGAAACTGTAACAGGTGTTAATGTCGGCAGACTCTCCAATCATCCTGTATCCTTTACAGAGGATGATATAAAAAATATTTATAAGTCCTTTATTATTATTGATAATACCAAACAGTAAATAATATTATGAAAGAAGCCAATTTTTTTGGCTTCTTTCATTTTGACACGCGAATTACACATCGGCTTTTTATTATATAGCTGAAGGGGAGTGGTTAAATGTTTTCCATTTTATATGCAGAGGACGAATCCAAGCTGAGAGAAACGATAGGCGAGTATCTTTCTGTGAAGGGGCTGAAGGTGGATACAGCACGAAACGGTGCTGATGCTGTGGAGCTTTTTTACGATAATACGTATGACCTGATTGTGCTTGATATTATGATGCCGGTAATGAATGGCTATGAGGTTTGCAAAATTATCCGCAGAAAAAATAAGACAGTTCCTATTTTATTTCTCACTGCTATGGGTCAGGAGCAGGATTATTTGAAAGGCTTTGATTCCGGCTGTGACGACTATATTGTTAAGCCGTTTCCTTTGTCCGTACTCTACGAAAAGTGTACTAGTCTGATAAAGCGTTCAAAGGGTATCGACAGAGATAACGTGTTAACAGTGTCAGGTGTTACGCTGGATTTTAACAGCTATAAGGCATTTGCAAATGACAGAGAAATTATTCTGTCAGCAAAGGATTTTAAAATTCTCAGATATTTGATGGAAAATAAAAATATTGTTCTTAATCGCGAGCTTATACTCACGCATATTTGGGGTTATGATTTTGAGGGAGATGCAAGGGCGGTCGATACGCATATAAAGCAAATTCGAAAAGCCTTGGGTGATAAGTCTGCTTGTATTAAAACAATTGTCAACATTGGCTACTCCTTTCAGGAGGTGTAATTTATGATTAAAAAAAGAAAAGTATATATTTCAATTATCCTTGCAGTACTTGTCCTGTATATTACCAGTGTCGGCCTTTGCTATACGAATGTAAAAAAATCTATCAACAATTATTTTTATTCAGATATGGCAACATTGGAATATGAACTTTATAACTCTTATGGTGTTGACAGTATATTTTCTCCGGACAGCTTTGCGTGCAATAACAGTGCGCAAATCGCAGCTCCATATAGAATTGTATTGTATGACGACCAGTATAATGAGGTATCAAGAACAGGAGCATATATCGCTTTCACAGTTGATATGACTGAAAAATACTGCAGGCTGGATGATTATTTAACAGAGGATATCATTGAACAAATCTTAAATAATGAAAACAGCGGCAATTATCAGGCAACCTTTTCTTATGTAAATGAAAATGACAAGCTCATTCCTGTAGCCTTGGAATATAAAAATACCAAGCTGGAGATTGTTGACAAAATTGTATTTACAGATAAAACACCTGATGCTGTGTTAAATTATCCGTATGATTATTTTGATATCATAGGTGTTCCGTCAAATGTTTATGAATTCCGTGACCTTCAGTATATTGATCAGGAAATTGAAAGCAGACAGGCTCTTGAAAAATATAATTTTCAGGCATCACAGGGTGATTATATTGAAAATGAGTATTATGCTTGGACGGATGTCAGCTTTTTAGAGGAAGACTCTGAAACAGTCGATGACTTTCATACCTATTATGCACTGCTTGCCGGCAGGGCTTCCGTGGATACCTATGCACGTCACTCTGAAGAATTTGTAAATGATTGTGTGATTCTTACTGTTGTTTTTGCAGCAGCAGGTGCAGTTGTTATCACAATTGCGTATTTTATCCTTAGAAAAAGTGAGATTAAAAGTGCAAAATATGCATTTACAAATGCAGCTGCACACGAGCTTAAAACACCCCTTGCAGTTATAGAAAATCAATGTGAGTTTATACTTGAGGGCATTAATGAAGATAAAACCAAGGACTATGTAAACTCAATCTATAAAGAGTCCCTACGTATGAATGCACTTCTTACAAAGCTGTTAAACTATAATAAACTTGCAGATTTGGATACAATAAAGAAAGAGAAAGCAGACTTATCTGTAATATGCAAAAAAGAGCTGGCAAAATATGAAAGCCTGGCAGCGGCAAAAAATATTTCATTTAATATAAATATTGCTGACACTGCATTTGTGAATTGCAGTGATGAGCTGCTGTCCCTTGTTATTGATAATTTCCTTTCAAATGCTATAAAGTTTGCACCTGTCAGCAGCAGTGTTGCGGTAAAGCTGATTGAGGAAAATAAGAAATTCAGATTGTCTGTCACAAACAGCTTCGACGGTGAGCTTGACGGCAGAATTTGGGATTTGTTATATACCAAAGACACCTCACGAAGTGACAAATCAACCGGTATGGGGCTTCCTCTTTCTAAGGAAATATTAAAGCTTCACAGATATAAGTATGGCTTTAATCATGATAATGGAAAAGTTGAATTTTATTTTATTGCCAAATAATGCATTTTGCTGTATAATCCTACTGAGGTAGATGATATGGCAAGAGAATTATCCTTTGCCCAGAACGTTGGGCGCAGTATTATAAAAACATACAGAAAAGAAATTTGGAATCCTTTTGTGGAAGCCTGTCAGAATTATGAGCTGGTTCAGGATGGTGACAAAATAGCTGTTTGTATCAGTGGCGGTAAGGACTCAGTGCTTCTTGCAATGTGTATGAAACAGCTGAAAAAAATCAGCAAAACGGATTTTGAGTTGGTATTCATCTGTATGGATCCCGGATATAATGAGGTTAACAGAAAGCAGATCGAGTATAACTGCTCAAATCTTGAAATTCCTGTAGAGATTTTTGAATCCGATATTTTTGATGTTACTGCATCTGCAGGCGGTTCACCCTGCTATCTTTGCGCGCGAATGAGAAGAGGTCATCTTTATGCCAAAGCAAAGGCTTTGGGCTGCAACAAGATTGCGCTGGGTCATCACCTCAGTGATGTGATTGAAACAACCTTGATGGGCATGTTCTATGGCTCTCAGCTTCAGGCAATGCTTCCAAAGCTCAAAAGCACCAATTTCGAGGGGATGGAGCTTATCAGACCTCTGTATTGTGTCAATGAAAATGCAGTGCTCAAGTGGCGTGATTATAATGATTTGACCTTTATTCAGTGTGCCTGCAGATTTGTGGATGAGTACAGCCATAGTGATGACGGTATCGGTCAGTCAAAGCGTCAGGAAATTAAGCATTTGATTTATGACTTGAAAAAGATAAATCCCGATATTGAGCATAATATCTTCAAATCTATTCATAATGTTAAGCTGGATACCTTCATCGGCTATAAGCAGAAGGGGATTGAGCATAGCTTTTTAGAGGAATTTCGGTAATAGAATATAAATGATTTAGGAGGCATTTTGATGTCTCCTAAATTTTTTTGAAAAAAGTTTATAAAACCTATTGACAAACTAGGTTAAGTGGTGTATAGTGTACTCAAGTTCAAGAAAGCCTACAAAACAGGTAGGCAATGGAGGAATAGTATGAAATACATATTAAATGCTATTATAGCTAAAAATTATAAAAATGACCGAATGTGCTTTCGATGTTGTAAATAAAATTTATATGAAAGAAAAATAAATGAACATTTAACATTGAAAGGAATAAAATATTATGTCAGATTATAAATATCATTTTGAAACACTTCAGTTACACGTAGGACAGGAAAATCCGGACCCGGCAACAGATGCCAGAGCCGTTCCGATTTATCAGACAACATCATATGTATTTAAAAACAGTGATCATGCAGCAGCTCGTTTTGGTCTTGCGGATGCAGGTAATATTTACGGCAGACTAACAAATTCAACTCAGGATGTTTTCGAGCAGAGAGTTGCAGCTCTCGAGGGCGGTGTGGCTGCATTGGCTACAGCATCAGGTGCGGCTGCTCTTGCATATACATTTCAGGCACTTGCAACCGCCGGTGATCACATAGTATCTGCTAAAACAATTTATGGCGGTACTTACAATTACCTGGCTCATACATTTAAAAATGCAGGCGTTACCACTACTTTTGTAGAGCCGGATGATTTATCAAATTTTGAAAATGCAATTCAGGATAATACAAAGGCAATTTTCTTTGAAACCTTAGGCAATCCAAATTCTAATCTTATTGATATTGAAAAGCTTGCACAAATTGCACACAGCCACAATATTCCTCTTGTTGTAGACTCAACCTTTGCAACACCTTATCTTCTCAGACCAATTGAGTATGGTGCTGATATCGTGGTTCATTCTGCTACAAAGTTTATTGGCGGTCATGGTACTACCCTTGGCGGTATTATTGTTGACAGCGGTAATTTTGACTGGAAGGCAAGTGGAAAATTCCCGCAGATTGCAGAGGCAAACCCAAGCTATCATGGTATAAGCTTTGTTGATGCAGCCGGTCCTGCCGCATTTGTTACTTATATTAGAGCGATTCTTCTCCGAGATACTGGTGCTACTCTTTCACCATTCAATGCCTTTTTACTCCTTCAGGGACTTGAAACATTGTCACTGCGTGTTGAGCGTCATGTTGAAAATACAAAAAAGGTTATTGAATATCTGCTGAATAACCCTAAGGTAGAGAAGGTCAACCATCCAAGTATTGACGATAGATATAAGGATTTATATAATAAATACTTCCCAAATGGTGCAGGCTCCATATTCACCTTTGAAATCAAGGGCGGTGAAAAGGAAGCAAAGAAGTTTATTGACAGTCTTGAGATTTTCTCAATTCTGGCAAATGTTGCTGATGTTAAGTCTCTTGTTATTCATCCGGCAACAACAACCCACAGTCAGCTCAGTCCTGAAGAGCTTGAGGAGCAGGATATTAAGCCAAATACCATCAGACTTTCTATCGGTACCGAGCATATAGATGATATTATTCACGATTTAGAACAGGCATTTAACGCTGTAGATTAAGGAGAAAATGACAATGGCAATTTATAAATCAGCTTTAGAGTTAGTGGGAAATACACCTCTCGTAGAAGCAAACAATTTCGTAAAAGAAAATGAACTGGATGCTAAAATATTGGTTAAGCTGGAATATTTCAATCCCGCCGGCTCAGTTAAGGACAGAATTGCAAAAGCGATTATTGAAGATGCTGAGGCAACAGGAAAGCTAAAGGAAGGCTCTGTTATTATAGAGCCAACCAGCGGTAATACAGGTATAGGACTGGCATCCATTGCAGCAGTTAAAGGCTATAGAATAATCATAACCATGCCTGAAACCATGAGCGTTGAGCGCAGAAATCTAATGAAAGCGTATGGCGCCGAGCTTGTATTAACAGATGGTGCAAAGGGTATGAAGGGTGCGATTGCCAAGGCAGAGGAGCTTGCAGCTGAAATTCCGAATTCCTTTATAGCAGGACAGTTTGTAAATCCTGTAAACCCGGCAACCCACAAAGCTACTACCGGTCCTGAAATCTGGAATGATACAGAGGGTAAGGTAGACATCTTTGTTGCAGGTGTGGGAACAGGCGGTACAATTTCAGGTACCGGTGCTTATTTGAAAGCGCAAAACCCTGATGTTAAGGTTGTAGCCGTTGAGCCAGAAACCTCACCGGTACTTTCAAAGGGCGAGGCAGGTCCTCACAAAATTCAGGGTATTGGTGCCGGCTTTGTGCCTGACACACTGGATACAGGTATCTATGACGAGATTATCACAGTACCTAACGATGCTGCCTTTGCTACCGGCAATGCATTTGCTAAGCAGGAAGGCGTTTTGGTAGGTATATCAAGCGGTGCTGCTCTTTGGGCAGCTAAGGAACTGGCTTCACGTCCTGAGAATAAAGGCAAAACAATTGTTGCTCTTCTTCCGGATACAGGTGACAGATATCTTTCAACTCCTCTTTTTGCAGAGTAATTATAAAAAACAACAAACAGGACACGGCATTTGCTGTGTCCTGCTTATGTTTTAAGAGACTATTTTTCAGTGCTTTCTGTTTGCTTCGTATTCGTTTGCTGCTTATTTGCTTCCTGCTTTACTTGCTTTGCACCAAATACATCTGCAACCTCTGTAATGGAAATATATGCATTCTTGTCTATGCGGTGTACAATCTCGCGCATTTTACCAACCTGAAATCTGTTGATTACAAAGTAAATCATTGTTTTATCTGAGTTAGAATAGTAGCCCTTTGCCTCAAGAATTGTAATTCCGTTTTCAAATGTTGCAGACAGCTGTTTGCAGATCTCCTTATGCTTCGTGGTTATTATCATTGCCGATTTTGATCGGTCAAAGCCCTCAATAATAAAATCTACCGTTTTAAGTGCAGCAGCATAGGTTACGATTGAATATAACGGCAATATCCAGCTTTGTATAACAATTCCGCAAATGATGTATAAAATAACATTATATATCATAACAAATGTTCCAACTGTAATGCCGATTCTCTTTGCAAAGGTGACGGCCAATACCTCTATACCGTCCATGGCACCGCCGTATCTGATTGCAATACCGCTTCCCGTACCTGATATTAAACCGCCGAACAGGGCACAAAGAAATAAATCCTTGCCGGCAAGGGGAGACACGATGCTTACATCTATGGGCAGTACATCCGTAATCAGCCATGCACTTAATGAATATACGGCAACAGCGATGACAGAATAGATTGTAAATTCAACGCCCTGCTTTTTCAGCCCAAACAGAAAAATCGGTATATTCAGTATAAGCAGAAAGACAGATAAAGGCAGGTAATCCGGCGTTATTTGTGACAACAGCATTGACGTACCTGAGATACCGCTGTCATAAAGCTTTACAGGTGCTAAGAAAATCGTTACACCTATTGCGTTAATAATTCCCGCAATTATTACGAATAAAATGTTTTTTATTTTAAGATTTTTGATATATTTCATAATTTCTTCCTTACATAATTTGTTTATTTATATATTAACATTTTTTCGGCTATCTGTCAGTTCCTTTTTGCAAAATTAAAAATAAGTTTTCTTACTGTTAATATTTATCAGAAATATGCAAATACCTATTGACAAGGTAGGATATTAGTGATAAAATACCTACTCGAAAGGTAGGTTATATCTATGATTATATATACAGACAATGCGGCAACTACCAAATTAAGTCAAAAAGCACTTGACAGTATGCTTCCGTTTTTGTCAGAGGTTTATGGTAATTCTTCATCGCTTCATACCCTTGGTCAGATCGCAAAAGAACATTTGGAAAATGCAAGACAGACCATTGCAGATTGTATCGGCGCATCCCCAAGGGAAATATATTTTACCTCAGGTGGAAGCGAAGCGGATAATCAGGCTATAAGAACCGCTGCATATAACGGTTTAAAAAAAGGCAAAAATCATATTATTTCATCTAAGTTTGAGCATCACGCTGTGCTTCATACATTGAATACACTCGAGAAAGAGGGGTTTGAAGTAAGCCTTGTTGATGTGAATACCAATGGTGTTATTAACCCGAAAGACGTTGAGGCACTCATTACAGACAAAACATGTCTTGTAACTATTATGACAGCCAATAATGAGATTGGAACCATCCAGCCCATCAGTGCAATAGGGGATATTTGCAGAAAGCATAATGTTGTTTTTCATACAGATGCAGTTCAGGCTGTTGGTCATATTCCTGTTCATGTTGATGACTTAAAGGTAGATATGCTGTCATCCTCCGCCCATAAATTTCACGGACCTAAAGGCATAGGTTTCTTGTACGTCAGAAAGGGCATTCAGCTTAAAAGCCTGATTGAAGGCGGTGCGCAGGAACGGGGAAAGCGTGCCGGTACAGAAAATCTTGCAGCTATTGCCGGTATGGCTGCCGCTCTTGAGGAAGCGGTCAGTAAGCTGGATGAGAATATGAAAAACATTAAGGCAATGCATGATAGACTGTTAAATGGTTTGTCTTCCATAGAGCGAAGCAGAGTAAATGGAGACTTGAATAACCGCCTGCCGGGTACACTGAATATGTGCTTTGAAGGAATTGAAGGTGAGAGTCTGTTACTGCTCCTTGATGCGAAGGGCATTTGCGCTTCCAGCGGCTCTGCCTGCACCAGCGGAAGTCTTGATCCATCTCACGTATTGCTGTCTATCGGTGTTCCTGTTGAGATTGCACACGGCTCACTGAGATTATCATTAAGTGAGTACAATACGATGGAGGAAATGGATTATATTGTGCATACGCTTCCTGATATTGTAAGCTATCTTCGTTCCATTTCACCAGTCTGGGAAAAGATAATAAAGGGCGAGACCGTACTATAATTCGATTAAAAGGAGAAAAAATTATGGCTTTATATTCAGAAAAAGTGATGGACCACTTTACAAATCCAAGAAATGTTGGTAAAATTGATGATGCAGACGGAGTCGGCGAGGTTGGAAACGCAAGATGCGGAGATATTATGAAGATTTATCTCAAGATTAATGACGACCAAATTATTGAGGATGTTAAGTTTAATACCTTTGGTTGTGCATCTGCTATTGCATCAAGCTCAATGGCTACTGAGCTTATAAAAGGTCAGCCGGTCAGCAAGGCTTTAGAGCTGACAAATAAGGCTGTAGTCGAAGCACTGGATGGCTTGCCGGCAGTTAAGGTGCATTGCTCCGTTCTTGCAGAGGAAGCAGTCAAAATGGCTGTAAAAGATTATTATGATAAGAATGGCATTGACTATAACCCTGCTGATTTTTGCGAGGGGAATTGTGCGTGCTGCGGAGAGCATTAAATGATTAAGGATATTCAGGAAGAAATAATTCGTTTAAAAAAAGAAAAGGATATATGTATTCTTGCCCATTGCTATCAATCACCGGAAATTCTGGAGGTTGCTGATTTTACAGGTGACAGCTTTGCACTTTCTGTTGAAGCATCAAAGGTTAAGAACAAGACCGTCATTATGTGCGGTGTAAGATTTATGGCTGAAACAGTAAAAATTCTTTCACCGGATAAGAAGGTTATTTTATCTAATGGCAGTGCAGGCTGTCCTATGGCTGAGATGATGGACAGGGAAACAATTGCGCAGGTCAAGGAGCAGTATCCTGACTATACGGTTGTTGCATATATTAATACGACAAGTGAGCTTAAAACAATTTGTGATGTTTGCGTTACCTCTTCGTCAGCCCTTGAGATTTGCAAAAAAATTCAGAATGATAATATCTTGTTTATACCTGATTGTAATTTGGGTGACTGGATTTCAAAGCAGCTTCCTGAAAAGAATTTTAAGCTTCTCAGCGGCGGCTGTCCTACCCATGCAAAAATGAATCCAAGAGATGTTGAAAATGCGAAGAAGCTTCATCCTGATGCACTCTTCCTTGTTCACCCTGAGTGTACACCGGACGTTGTTGCTTTGGCTGATTATGTCGGCTCTACAACAGGCATTATGAATTATGCAAAGCAGAGTGATGCGAAAGAATTTATTATCGGTACAGAAAACAGTATTGTTACGCACTTGCAGCTTGAATGCCCGGATAAGAGCTTCTATCCGCTTTCCAAGGACTGCATTTGTCATAATATGAAAGCAACTACTCTTGTGGATGTGCTTAACTGCTGCAAGGGTACGTTTGGTGAGGAAATTCATCTTAGCGACGAAATCTATGAAGGTGCTAAGAGGTGTATTGATGAAATGATAAGGCTTGGTTAATTATGAGTAAAAAGGCAATTATCGCAATGAGCGGTGGCGTTGATTCCAGCGTTGCCGCTTTTTTAATGAAAAATAAAGGCTTTGATTGCATTGGTGCAACAATGAAGCTTTATGATAATACTGATATTAATATCAGCAAAGAAAAGACATGCTGTTCCTTGGATGATATTGAGGATGCCCGTGCTGTAGCCAACAGATTGTCTATGCCTTATTATGTGTTTAATTTTAAGGATGAATTCAAGTCAAAGGTTATAGATAAATTTGTAGCTACATATGAAAACGGCGGAACGCCGAATCCGTGTATCGACTGCAACAGATATCTGAAATTTGAAAAGCTGTACCAGCGAATGCTTGAACTTCAGTATGATTACGTTGTAACAGGTCACTATGCCAGAGTTGTGGAAAATGACGGCTGGTTTTATCTTAAAAAGGCTGTTGATGCTGCAAAGGATCAAAGCTATGTTCTGTATTCGCTTACCCAGTCTCAGCTGTCTCATATTCTTTTTCCGCTTGGTGAATACAGCAAGACTGAAATAAGAGAGATAGCCGAAGCTCAGAATTTTATTAATGCACATAAAAAGGACAGTCAGGATATTTGCTTTGTTCCCGATGGTGATTATGCAAAATTCATTGAAGGCTATACAGGCAACGTTTATCCTGAAGGTGATTTTGTGGACATTAACGGTAATGCCATAGGCAGGCATAAGGGGATTATCCGATATACCAATGGGCAGCGAAAGGGTCTTGGTGTTGCCTTTGGCAAGCCAATGTACGTTGCCGGTAAAGACATTACGAAAAATACGGTAACACTTTGCACGAATGATGAACTGTTTTCGTTAGAGCTGATTGCAGAAGATTTCAATTGGCTGATACCGAATCCGGCAAAGGATATGCAGTGTAAAGCAAGAGTCAGATATAATATGAAAGAGCAGAATGCAACAGTATATATGCTTGATGATAATAGAGTTAAGGTGCTGTTTGACGAGCCACAGCGTGCTGTTACAAAGGGGCAGGCTGTTGTGCTGTATCGTGGAGACACTGTGCTTGGAGGAGGTACAATCGTTTAATGGAAAATGGTAATACCAGCTGGTGCCAGTCGGTCACCGCTGTTGTTATTCGGGATAACCGAGTCCTTCTTGCAAGGCATACCTATGGTGCCGGCAAGGGTTTGCTTATCATTCCCGGTGGTTACATCAATGTTGGTGAAACACCTCAGGAGGCTGTAAAGCGTGAGTGTCTCGAAGAGACGGGTGTCACGATAGATGTCGGAGATTTAATTGGTATAAGATTTAATAGGCGTGACTGGTATGTTGCTTTTCTTGGTAAGTACGTCAGCGGTGAGCCCTGTTCAGACCATGATGAAAACAATGAGGTTTTATGGCTTGATGTTGATGCTGCTTTGTCACGCGATGATGTCCCTGATTTAACAAAAAAGCTTATTGAAAGTGCTTTGCGTGTAAATCAAGGATTAAAATATACTGATTACCAGAGCAGAGAAAATCATGGAGACTATTCACTTTATTTAAAATAGTAATTTTTAGCCTTGATATAAGATCTTTCTTAACTCAAAGTTCAAAATTTTTTTATTTGCTTTTCATATTTTGTTTTTTACCTGTTCTTATTTGTAGGTTATTTTATAAGTAGAAATTGCTTATACTATAACTAAAGGAGTTTTGTTTATGGTTGACTATATTACAGGAATTAACGGAATTGGCAAATCAAAAATACTTGTCGAAACTGCAATCGAGACTGTTGCTTCAAGTAAAGGCAATGTGGTGTTTATTGACTGCGGTAAGAAGCTGGAGCGGCTGCTGCCGTCAAACATCAGATTTATAAATGTAAATGATTATATGATTGAAAGTGCAATGTCCTTTTATGGCTTCTTAATTGGCATTTGCGCCGGTGATTACGATATAACAGATATATTCATAGATTCTACGCTGAAAATAATACCGAATCAGGAAGAAAATATTGAGGACTTTTTTAAATTTCTTTCCGGTGTGTCCGCATCAACAGGCGTCAATTTTCACTTTTCAGTTTGTGATAAATATGTGCCGGAGCTTATGTATCAGGGCGCAGAAGCATAGATATTGAACAAAAACCATTGGTAATTTACCAATGGTTTTCAGCCTGTAGAAAAAGCCTATTCTTGATTAGAGAAGGATAGGCTTTTTGGAT
>JAMPGU010000036.1 GCA_023663865.1 Clostridium sp. | reverse complement strand
TTAAAAGAATTTGCATATTTGTAACAACATTCCTGCTGGCAGTGTACTTTATGACCGGGAATGTTTATTGAGGCGACAGAATGACACAAACAAATTTATTTGATTATCTGATAGTGGATAACTTTGCAGGTGGAGGCGGAGCAAGCTGCGGAATCGAACTTGCTACAGGCAGACCTGTAAATATAGCAATAAATCATGACCCTGCAGCAATAGCTATGCACAAGGCAAATCATCCGTATACAGAGCATTATCAGGAAAGTGTATGGGATATTGATCCTAAGGAAATCTGTAGGGGTCAGCCTGTGGGTCTTGCGTGGTTTTCTCCTGATTGCAAGCACTTTTCAAAAGCAAAGGGCGGAAAGCCTGTTGATAAGAATATCAGAGGTCTTGCGTGGATTGTGCTCAAATGGGCAGGAATGGTAAGACCAAGAGTTATTATTCTTGAAAATGTAGAGGAGTTTCAAACATGGGGTCCTGTGCGAAAGGGTCGGCCTGTGAAATCAAAGCAGGGTGAAACCTTTGAACGCTGGAAAAATCAGTTGAAGGCGCTTGGATATGAGATTGAATATAGAGAGCTGAAAGCCTGTGACTACGGTGCACCGACAATAAGAAAGCGTTTCTTTCTTATTGCAAGATGTGACGGTGAGCCTATTGTATGGCCGGAGCCTACACACGGACCTGCTGACAGTCCTGAGGTTAAGAGTGGTAAGCTCAAGCCCTATAAAACAGCAGCAGATTGTATTGATTTTACATTGCCGTGTAAATCTATATTTGACAGGAAAAAGCCACTTGCGGTTAATACACAGAGAAGAATTGCAAGAGGACTTGATAAGTTCGTTATTAAAGAGAGTAAGCCGTTTATTGTTCATATAGGCAATGGAGAGCGAAAAGGACAGCTTCCGAGAGTGCAGGATATAGATAAGCCTATATCAACAGTGGTTAGTAGTTGCAAGCAGTATTTTTGTACACCATATTTAACAAAATTTCAACAGTTAAGTAAAGGACAAAGTATAAAACTTCCGCTTGATACAGTTATGCCGGGAGCAACAAGATTTGGTTTAATTGCCCCTGCATTGATTCAGTATCACAGTGAAACGGCAAAGGCAGAGGTCAGAGGGCAAAGTCTTGATAAACCGATTATGACTGTTGACAGCTCGCCGAGATATGGAGTATTTATTCCGTATTTATCAAAATACTTTGGCGGAGTGGTTGGTGCAGATGTGCAAAGTCCTATGCCGACGGTAACAGCAATCGACCATAACGCTTTGTCAATGCCGTTCTTAACACAGTATTACAGCGGAGCAGACCATGCAAATACAGTCCGTAATCCATTGCAGACAGTGACAGTACAACCAAGGCATTATTTGTGTAAAGGCTATCTGACTGTATTGCGAAACAATATGGATTGCCGTTCTGTACAAGCTCCCTTGCCGACCGTTACAACAAGCGGTGCACATTTTGCATATACAAAGGTGTATGTCAAAAAGTACAATCCCGGCTGCAATCTGTATAACTGGAGTAAAGTCAGAGTGTTGCTCAATACATATACCGACTGGAATTTGGCAAATGATGAAATTTTGATATTTAACATCAATGGTGTTGAACAGTTTATATATGACATTGGTTTGCGAATGCTCCAGCCGAAAGAATTATACAAGGCACAGGGATTTCCTGATGATTATATTATTGAAACAGACTGTAACGGCAAGGCTTATCCGAAAAGCAAGCAGGTAGCAAGGTGCGGTAATGCAGTGCCGCCGCCCTTTGCAAAGGCACTGGTTATGGCAAATTGCCCCTGGCTTTGTGATAAGCATTGTAACAATATGACTGAATTTAATTCTGTTGCAGCAGGATAAAGAATTTTATAAATAGCGGTGTGCTGCCTGACCTGATTAGCAGTATTTACAACACCAATGGACATTGTGCAATACATGAATTGAGAGACAAGGATTTTTAACTGTGATGGTGTTAGCAGTTGTACTCCCTTTTTCAGGTCGGCAGACACCGGGCAAAAAGAAAACACAGCAGTAAAATGCTGCTGTGTCAAGATTATTATGCTTTTTTATTTTTAGTTTTAGTTTTTTTGTCTAAATCTAAATGACCGTAGGTAATAGCGTATTCTTCAATAATTGAAAGAAGTTCTTTTAATTCTTCATTATGTTTATCTGAATCAAGTTCTATATATTTTTTTAATGCACTTTTGGCATTCTTTTTATTAAAGCAGTCAACCTTTATCTTTCTTAATTTTATGTTGTTCTGTTCAGCACAACTGACAATAGAACGATTACTGTGGCAAAATTAAATCAATTATGCCTGTACATTCAAGATTTGTATGAGTATGGCAAAGGCAAAACTTTATACGGCTGGCACATATCAGACCTTGTTATATATGACAAGCCGAAGGAGTTGAGCGAGTTTATAGTTAAGGGCGAGTGTTCAGGAATAAATATCTGTCCAAATTGCAGTTATTCCCATAGAGCAAAAAACTATAATTCTGATAACGATTGTGAGTTAGCTTATACGCATAAAGGCTATAGACCATTAACCCACCCACCACAATCGTGGTGCTATGTTGAGGAGGTATAAAATGCGAGAGATATTATTCAGAGGAAAGCACGTTTCGTCAGGTAAATGGATAATCAGTCCAAGCATAAGGCAGGAAGAAGACGGCAGTGTCTATTTGCTTGTAAAAAGAACTTGGTACAATGTTGACCCCGAAACCGTAGGACAATCCACAGGCTTGACCGATAAGAGCATCACAAGAATTTTTGAAGGGGATATTATTCGTTGTAAATATGCCAATGCATTAATAAATGAACATATTCAAACCGTTGTATTTTATAATGGTAAATTTATGGCTAAATTTTCAAACGGCGGTGCTTATGCTGAATTATTTGACGGTGCAAGACACTTCACATTTGATAAATCTATATATATGACGGAAGTTGAAGTAATCGGCAATATCCACGATAATCCTAAATTGCTGGAGGTAGAAGAATGACTTGTAAAGATTGTCCGCATTTTAGTGTTTGTGAAAGCTACGGCTTTTTGAATACAGTTCTAAAAATAGATAGTAAATGGAAAAATTGCAAATTTAGAAATGACAAATTCAAATACATAGAACTGCCGTGTAAGGTTGGGGATAAGGTATACGCTTATAGTAGGGTTGTTAATAAAATAATACTTTTTGAGATAGAGGACATTCATATTGATAAAAATCAGACAAGATATTTTGCTACTGCCTTCGATATTTATTATGGTGAATACATTGATGAATTTGAATTTCCTGAAGATGAAATCGGACAATCTGTATTCCACACAAAAGAAGAAGCAGAAGAAAGATTGAAAAAAGCCGAAGCTAAGCTAAAGGAGCTGCAAAATGATTAAGAAAGAATACATATTCCCGGTAGTGTTGATATTGTTAGATATCGGTGCAGGGATTGTTTACGCAGCAGCGGGTGATTATAAAAAGCTGGTTTACTGGCTGGCAGCTGCAGTACTGAATATAGCGGTTACATTCTGACCGCTATATCTTTTATATTTTATATACATATTATATATGTCGAAATTTAATGTGGGCGAAAGCTCACATTTAGACCTTGATACAAGTAATAAATCTAGGACCATTTCAATTAAGAGGGAGGGCTAAAAAATGCCTTGGATTGAAAAGAGATATGATTGTGGAAATTGCATAATGGTAAAAAGGGGCTGGGCATCTCGTTATGGAGCAAAAAGAGAGATTGCACACGTTACAAACAAGACAACTGAGATACAGCAGTGGGTAAACGATAGAAATGCAATGTTTCGTTATGCAGTATTGGCGAATGCAAATTTTAAAGAGGGCGATTATTTCATTACATATACTTTCAGACGAGGACTTGTTCCGCCTAGTGTCTCTGCATGTAAAAAGCTGTGGGCAAAATTCAGACGTAAAATGAGAAAAGTGTACAAGAAAAAGGGATTAGATTTCAAATATCTTTATGTATTTGAGCATGAAGGCGTCAGACCACACTTTCATATGCTTTTTAATAATGACGGAGTAAATTTGAATGAACTGCCAAAATGGGAGTGTGGCTCACCGCATATTGAGATATTAGATAACAGAAAATATCATTCTATAGGTGAGTACTTTGTAAAGTGTACTTATGATATGGATAGCGGAAAATATGTGCCTAAGGGAGATATTGGAAGCAGCAGAGGAAATTTATATAAGCCTGAGCCGGAGGTAGCAATCATAGATCCAAATTGGAATGATATCCCGGAAGAGGATGAGGATGGTTATTTCCTTGACTATGACAGTATAGAAAACGGTTACATAGAGGTTATTGAAAATAGATTGACATTCAGATTTCAAAGCTATCGGCTGATAAAGGAAAGGCTTTTGAATTGATGAATATATAAATCAAGGCTAACACACGTTAGCTTTATTTGCTGTGCAATGAAATGTTAATAAATGTTAAGGTGGCTCGTGTGCACGTGCGAGCATTAAATTCTGTAATTTGAATATTAAAATTGATTTTAAAGGGGTTGATGGTGTGCGTACAAAATATGAAATACCCAAAGATATATATCAGTCTGTGATTTGGTTTATAAGAGGGCAGCAACGCAGAGAGAGGGAATATAACGACAAATTGTCAGATATTATGGACGGCGGCGGTGCAAAATATATAAGTTTTGTTAATGAGAAAACGAAAAAGACTGAAAGAGCATATTTACCAAGTGGTAAGGGTGAAAACAAAAGTGCTACCGAAATTAAAGGACTGGCACTGGAAGCTTTAAATAATTCTAAAGATGCTAAGAATATGAAAAGTGTGCAGCAGGCATTGCGAAGTATCGGTTCTGATATAGAAAGTGAAGAGTTAAGAAATCAACTGCAGCAGGCACTAATGCTAAATATCAAAGACAGAAAAAACTTCCCGTATTGTAAGTTGTGTATACCAGGGATATGCAAAAGACAGTTTTATGAGTATAAAGCAGAATTCATATATACAGTTGCAAAAAATAATTGTTTTTTATAAATTGGCACCGCAGACATCAAAAATAGTGCTAAAATGTGTATGATGGCAATTATGAAAGAATTAATAATTAAATGAGTCGGCGTTTTGTCGGCTTATTTTTTATGTAGTCATTAGATATTAAAAAAATATTAGGCGGTGGGCTAGAAATAAATTCCCCAAAAAATATATAATGCAGAAAAATATATATTCAATGGAGGTAACCAAGAATGGCTACAGAGAAAATGAACAAGTTTTGTCAGGAATATGTTGTCGACTATAACGGAACGAGAGCTGCTATAAGAGCAGGCTACAGTGAAAAGACCGCAGCAGTACAAGCCAGCAGATTGCTGAAAGATCCTAATGTTATCAGAAAAATCAAAGAGCATCAAAAGCAGCAGGTGGAGGAATCCTGTATTAGTGAAGAATGGGTTATTAAGTCACTGCTTGAAATATATGAAAAATGTATGGATGCGAAACCGGTAATGGTGTGGGATTCTTCAAAGCATAAATATGTAGAATCGGGCAAGTATGAATATGATGCTAAAAATGCGATGACGGCAGCACAATTAATAGGAAAGCATCTTGGTATGTTTGGAAACAAAAGAGGGTTAAACGGTGAAGAAGAAAACAATGGAAGTACAGCAGAATTTATTGATGCATTAAAGGGAATTGCAAATAATGTTTGGAAAGAAGAAAAAGACTAAACATTTTAAATGGAAACCTTTTAGTGAAAAACAGCTAAAGGTAATGACTTGGTGGTGTGATGATTCACCGGTAAAGGATTATGATGGAATCATTGCAGATGGAGCAGTGCGAAGCGGTAAAACCATTTCAATGGCACCTTCATTTATTATGTGGGCAATGGAAAGATTTGAGGGAGAGGACTTTGCCCTGTGCGGTAAAACGATTTCATCATTGCGCAGAAATGTTATTAATACATTAAAGAAACAGTTAAAAAGTCTTGGGTATGATGTTGCAGATAAAAGAAGCGAAAATTTGCTTGAGGTATCTATAGACGGAAAAGCAAACTATTTCTACTTGTTTGGTGGCAAGGATGAAGGAAGCCAGGATTTAATACAAGGTATGACGTTGGCTGGAGTATTCTTTGATGAAGTTGCGTTGATGCCTCAGTCTTTTGTATCACAGGCAGAAGCAAGATGCTCCGTTGAGGGTGCTAAGTTTTGGTACAACTGTAACCCCAAAAGCCCCTCTCATTATTTCTATAAAGAATATCTAGAGAATGATGTATTTAAAGAAAAGCATTTATTACGGTTACATTTCCTTATGGATGATAATTTAACGTTATCAGAAAAAGTGAAAGAACGATACAAAAGAATGTTTGCCGGTGTTTTTTATCAGCGTAATATCCTTGGGCTTTGGGTAACAGCTGAAGGAAAGATATATATTTCGTTTTCAAAGGATAATGTAATAGATGTAAACAAGTGGTACGAAAGAGATGCAGAGGGGAAATATATACATTCTCTGCGCAGTAAAATATCACTAGCAACAATCGGCGTGGACTTTGGCGGTAATAAATCGTCAACAGCGTTTACATTGTCGCTATACACGAAAAATTTTCAGGAAACTATTGTGGCGAAAGAAAAACGTATAAAGAAAGAAATAACACCGGCGCAGCTGGAAGATATGTTTGTTGACTTCTGTAAAGAATGCCTAGCAGAATATCCAATGGTTAGTACCGTCTATTGTGACAGTGCGGAGCAGGTATTGATTAGAGGATTAAAAAACGCCTGTGCAAGGGCAAAATTGCCAATATCAATTAAGAATGCCAAAAAGGGTGAAATAATAGACAGAATCAGATTTGGTATAACTATGTTTTCTCAGCATCGGTTTTTTATTGTTTCAAATTGCAAGGAAACGATTGAAGCGTATGACAATGCGGTATGGGATGACAAACACGAGGATGAAAGGCTTGATGATGGCACGACAAACATAGATAGCTTGGACGCTACCGAATACAGCCAAGAGCCATTTATAAAAACAATGATTGATTTAACAAGGAGGAAGTAAATGAAGCTAACAATTGTTATATATCATAAAGTGAATGATACAACCACAATGCTTGACAGCCTTATAAACCAAATGACAGATGATATAGGCATTGTGGTAATTGATGACGGCGCCAATTGTAAAGCTTTGGATAAATACAAATCAGACAGCATTATAGTTAAGCATAATCGGAAAACAATAGGAAAGCGTGCTTCTGTTGAAATTGCAATGCGAAAAATCAAAAATGGATTTGTAGCTATATTTAATGCTGTTGATGAGGTTGTACCAAACTTTATTGAAAAAATTGAAAAAGCCATTACAGATGATACGGATGGTATTACATATGGATATGGTTATAGCAATTGGAACAAATATCAATTCAAGGGCAGTGATGTTGCTTTTGCACGAGAGTATAACAGCATATACGATTTGGAATTATTTAAATCAATAAATAAAAACTGTGAAAATACAGTAACGATTGATGATGTGCTTTATCAGCATAAAAGAGGTTAGTAAATGGATAATGCAATTATAACTTTTCTCGAAAGTAAAAAAGTATCGGTAATTGAAGAGGATGTATCAACAAAATTGCAGAACTGGACGCAATGGTATAGAGGCAAGGTTGATGACTTTCATTCATACAAGGTTTACCAGGGAAGAAAGGCGAAACAGCGTGAGCGATTAACCTTGAATATGCCGGCTCGAGTATGTCAGGATTGGGCGGACTTATTGCTGAATGAAAAGGTTGAGATTAATTGTGATGATAAAGCAACACAAGAGATAATTGATAGACTTTTAAAGCAAACCAATTTTTTTGTGAGAGGAAACAATCTTGTTGAAAGAGCGTTTGCTTTAGGCGGCGGTTTTTTCATTCAGTACTGGGATGGTAAGAAAACAAGTCAAAAATATGTAACGCAGGAGTATATGTATCCGATTACATTTGATAGTGGAGAGCTGACTGAATGTGCATTTGCATCGTCAAAAACAATAGGCGGAAAAAGGTATACATATATTGAAACGCATACACGCGATACAGACGGCTATTATGTTATTGATAACTTTTTATGTCAAAATACCAAAAACCAGTTAATTGAAGTTCCATCAGAATTTTATTGTGAACATAAGATATTACAAAAATTTAAAACTAAAAGCAAAAGGCCTTGCTTTCAGATGATAAGACCCAATGTTGCAAACAGAGATAATTTTGATAGTCCATTCGGTACGTCTGTATTCAGTGGAGCAATAGATTGTTTCAAGTCCACGGATCTTATATTTGATGCTTACTATAAAGAATTCAAGCTGGGACAAAAACGTATTTTTGTAAAAGACGGCGTGGCAACATTCAATTTTGATGCAGATGGCAATCAAGTACCGGTGTTCGACCCTAACGATGAAGTGTATTATAGTTTACCGGATAATGACGAATGTGATGCTATAAAAGAAAGCAATATGGATTTGCGAGCAGATGAATTTGATACAGCCCTGCAAACACAGCTTAATCTTGTATCGCAAAACTGTGGGTTTGGTACAAATGGATACAAGTGGGAAAATGGAAATGTAACAACAGCGAAAGAGATTATTTCGGAAAACAGCAAAATGTTTAGAACGCTGAAAAAACATGAGCTGTTGCTGGAAGACGCTATTATTAATATGGTGCATGGACTTTTGTATTTTGAAAAGAATTTTGCTAAATGCTCAGGTATCAATGAAGATGCAGACATTACAGTCAATTTTGATGATAGCATTATTGAAGATACAGCCGAAATAAAAAGACAAGCATCTGCAGACTATAACAATGAATTAATAAGTAAGCAGGAGTATTACAGACAAGTGTACAAGCTCAATGATAAACAGTCTAATAAATTTGCTAAGCAGATGGCTAAGGAAATACAGGAAGAACAGGGAATGCTTGGCGTAGAGGAAGAACCACCGCTGGAACCGAATGGTATTGAAGAATGATAAATGATGCAAGTATTGATGAGCTAATACAGCCAATATTAAATCTTTATTCCCAAATGGAATTGGATTTAATGATTGAGGTTGCTAAAAGATTTGCCGGATATGATAAAATAGCCGGTTCTCTTGAATGGCAGTTAAAAAAGCTGGAGGAGCTTGGAGGTGTTAACAAGAGCCTTGTAAGAATCATTAAGCATTATACAGACAAGTCTGAATCTGAAATAAAAAGCATCCTGCAGCAGGCAGGATATGCAAATCTTGATACTGATGTTTTGCAGCAGGTGTACGACGCAGGATTGTCAGCAATTAATCCGGAAGTATTAATGCAATCTGAAAATATTGCACAAATTATAGAGCTATCCTATAAATCATTAACAAAAACATTCAGTTTGATAAATACAAAGGCACTTGAAAGTGCCAAGCAAAAGTATTTGAATATACTGAATACTGCATATCTGGATACCGCTACCGGTATTCACAGCCTTCAGGAAAGCTGTAACACAGCCATACAGCAGATGGCAAAGCAGGGTATAGGCGGAGCTACCTATAAAAGGGGTAACAGGTATGTTACATATTCGATTGAGGGTACAGTAAGGCGAGACACCTTAACAGCGGTGCATCAGCTGGCTAATAAAGTGGCAATACAGTCCTGTGAAGATATGGGAACAGATTATGTTGAGATATCTCAGCATTTAGGTGCAAGAGTGCATCCTACAAATCCAATAGCAAACCACGCAGGATGGCAGGGTAAAGTATTTAAGATAAATGGAAGAGATAATAAATATCCTAATTTAAAAGCCAGCACAGGCTATCCTGATGATATATTAGGGCTTGGTGGTGTTAATTGCAGACATCGAATGTTTCCGTTCTTTCCCGGAATAAGTATTTCAAATCCAATACATTATGATGAAGAAAAAAACAGAAAGGTGTATGAATCAACCCAGCACCAGCGCAAGCTCGAAAGAGAAATGCGCACATTGAAGAAACGCAAGACCTGTGCCGATGCAGTAGGTGATACTGATACATCAAAATTAATGCAGTTCAAGATTAAACAAAAGGATAAAGAACTGGATGATTGGTGCAGCAAGCATAATTTGCGCAGAGACTATTCAAGAGAGCTTGTCTCAGAGCAATTGATTGAGAAAAATGTTGCAAATAAATCAGAAGATGGTATAATAAAGTTAGCAGCAAACTCTCCCTATAATAATATTGAACTTGAATATAACCCGGATGCAAAATATGAAATAAAACTTGATGATTATTCTGATGAGGTTTGCAAAAGAATATCCAAAGAATGCAAAAATGTTGCAGAAATGGGTTACCAGGATAATAATGAACATCTTTCTTTGGTTAATTTGCGAACCGGTGAAACAGAGTATGTAGAAGATGGTACTCAAAAAGCTGTAGGTGGTACAGAATTTTGGAATTTTATTCAAAATAATAAAGAACAGAGTTATGCTTTTGTACATAATCATAATAGTCCTACAGGATATAGCGAAACTGATTTAGTGACATTGACGGATAATAATTGTATTGATATGTTTGTTATATCAAGATACGATGGTAAGGTCTTTATATTGGAAAGCAATGGTATAAAAAGGTCATCTTCGTTTTTCAATATGATATATGCTAAAGAAATTGAAGAAATCAATAAAAAAGTTCGTAATGGAGAGTACACAGCTGGAGAGAGAACATTTTACAGAGAAAAAATGATTGTAGAAAATGCAATTAGAGATTATACGAAAGGATTGAAAGAATTTGGATAAACAGAATTGGGCTGTTCCGGAATTAAGAAAATATCCTTGGTGGAGAGATAATATGACACCTGAAGAATATGATGAGGAACGGGATTATTATTATGAAAATTTTGAGAGCCTTGTAAAAAAGGGATTATATAAGCCACTATGGCAACAAAAAAACAACTAAGCACTTTGCAGTCGACTGCAAGGTGCTTTTATTATGTCTATAATTAACTTAGAAATTAGAGCGGACAAATGTTTGCTCTTTTTTTATTGCCCATGAGCATGGCATATAAACTGCACAGCTGACCTAAACAAGTCATATAAACTGTTTATATTTCATTCCGGTGAACCCGGATATAAAAAGCAAGGAGTATTAGAAATGAAAATTGACGTGTTAAAGAATGTACTTTCAGAGGAAACCTTTAAGAAAGTACAGGAAGAAACAAGCAAGATTGAGGGTAATCTGGTCGACCTTTCAAAAGGCGGTTATGTCAGCAATGACAAGTACACTGCTTTAGAAACACAGCTTAAAAGTACCCAAGGTTTGCTTGACACAAAGACAAAGGACTTTGATGACCTCAAAGCCACTGCAGGTGATAATAAAGCGCTGCAGGAACAAATTGACAGCCTTAAATCTCAGCATGAAACTGACAAGGCTGCTATTACAGCTCAGTATGAAGAAATGCTGAAGCGAAATACAGTTGCCACACAAATTATGAAAGATTACAAGCCTAAGGATGTGGAGGATGTTATCGGTCATATTGATTTATCAAAGGTTGAAATCAAGGATGACAGCATCAGCGGTTTGTCAGAGCAGGTAGATGCGCTCAAGGAATCAAAGGCATACTACTTTGAAACGGATACAGACCCAAGTGCAACAGGGCTTGAGCATAATGGCGGCGCGGAGACAGATGTTTCAGCTATCAGAAAAGCAATGGGATTAAAAAACGAATAATATAAGGAGATTAAAGAATTATGGCAAATGAAATTGATTTAGCAAAAATTTACGTTCCGCTTCTTGATGAAGCGTACAAACAAGCATCACTGACAGCAGACCTTGATGCCTCTGCTGACCTTGTACGTGAGGGCTTTAATGCAAATGAAATTGTTATACCAAAGCTTGATATGGATGGTCTTGGTGACTATTCACGCAATGATGGTTATGTAAATGGTGATGCAACACTTGTATGGCAGACCGTACAATGTGATTATGACAGAGGCAGAAAGTTCCAGGTTGATGACCTTGATAATATTGAAACCGGTGGTGTTGCTTTTGGTAAACTCTCTGGTGAATTTATCAGAACAAAAGTAGTCCCTGAGCTTGATGCTTACCGACTTTCTTCATATGCAAGTGTTGATGGAATTACAAGCGTTGAAGCTGAGCTTTCAGACGGACAGAAAGCGGTTGATGCTATTTCTGCTGCAATGGCAAAGATGGATGATGATGAAGTACCGGCAGAGGGCAGACTGCTCTATATTACACCGGCACTTCGCAGAGCAATTAGTCAGCTTGACACAACGAAGTCAAGAGAAGTGCTTGAAGATTTTTCAAAAATCATTAAAGTACCACAGTCAAGATTTTATACAGCAATCAAAAGACTTGACGGTAAGACTGCAGGAGAAACAGCCGGTGGTTATAAAAAGGCAGCTAATGGTAAAAATCTGAACTTTATGATTATTCATCCATCTGCTGTTATCCAGGCCAATAAAATCGTAAAGCCTAAGATTTTATCACCGGATGTAAATCCCGATGCAGATGCATGGACCTTTGGCTATCGCATTGTTTCTCATGCAGAAACATATGACAATAAGTTGGCAGGTATTTATGCACACAATGCCCCTGCTCCATCTGCAAAATAATGAAAGGATGGTATAGGTATGACAGATTTTGAAATCTATATAAACGAATATAAAGGCAGTGTCATACCTGATGCGGTAGACTTCCATAGTATAGCAATTGAAGCAACAGCATTTGTTGATAATTTCATTGTGACAGAAGAAGCAAGAAAATTATTGCAGTATCCAAAAGTGCTGCAAAGATACAACTTTGCTGTTTGCTCCGTTGCTGATGTAATTTATACACAAAGTAAGCAAAACAATAATAAAATATCTGAAAGCGTTGGTAATCATTCTGTATCGTATAACATACGGACAGCAGAAGAGTTTGAAAAAGAAAAACGCAGCAAGGCATTAACCTTTCTGTGTGGTACTGGTTTGTTGTATGGAGGGCTTCATTAATGTTTCCGCACGATATAACTATTTATAGACACTGTGTACTTAATGGTACTGACATATATAACAAACAAGTGCTGAATGGTTTTTACTGGAATTGTAAAACAGCCCAGAGTGTTAAGAATAAAGGTGCTGATAACGCTGCAGAGGTCACGGTGATATCAAGTCCGCAAATGGCTCAAAGATATGGTAATAAATGGAAAATTCAGGTCGGCGACATAATAATCAAGGGAAAGGGCAGCAATATTTCATCACTCAAAGATTTAACAGATGTGCAGTATTACAAGGTATATGCTGTTGAGGAGAATATCTGCGGAAGTGATGTGGATAATATTGTTGTAAAAGGTAAGTAAGTGTCGGACTTGTTTGAAATTGAACTTAACATATTGTCACCTAAGCAGCAGTTGAAAAAACTTGGTATTGATGAAAATGGAGATGCACAAAAATTTTTTACCAATGAATTGATGCGATTGTCAAATAGATATTTGCCATTTCAAAGCGGTATGCTGCAGGCTTCAGCACGAATGTCAAGTAAGGGAGATGCCATTATTTATAATACACCATACGCCCGAGCATTATGGTATGGTAAAGTGATGGTGGATCCTGTTACCGGTGCCAGTGGATTCTTTATACCTAACGTAGGCTGGAGAAGCAGAAAAAATGTGCAGAAAGTTGTTTCTAACAGAGATATGACTTTTAACGATGCTCCCACAAGAGGTTCACATTGGGTTACAAGGTGCTATATGGATAATAAATACGCTTTGACCAAAGCAACAGCGAAATATATCAAGGAGCATAATAATGGCAATTATTGAAGCAGTTAAAAACTTTATATTACAGTGTCCGTATTTGGATGAATTAAAGAAGGTAAATGTTGATTTTTTACCTTCTGACCCTAATACATACAGTATTGAAGAAGAGCCAACGGAAATTATTTTAAAAGAATATATTGATGGCTCAAGTGACAGACAGTTTGTTTTTGTTTTTGCAAGCAGAATGTTATGGAATGAAGAAGTAATCAACAACATTCAAAACAGTGGCTTTTTTGAAAAGTTCCAGGATTGGCTGGAACGATGCACAGCAGAGGATGAATTACCGCAAATGGATGAGGGAATGCATGCTTACAAAATCGAAGCAATATCAAATGGCTATTTGTTTGATGTTAATGGTAACGAAAAATATGCAAGGTATCAGATACAATGCAGATTATTATATGAAAAGGAGTGTACATAAAATGGATAAAATTAAAACAAGTAAGCTGGCAGCTTTTATTAACACAACACCTAATGCTGAGGAGACATACAGCAGAATACGAAAGCAAGGTGAACTAAAATTAGCATATAATGCTGAAACAAGTGAGGAAGGATACATAGACCAGGACAGCAAGGATACGAATACAGATTCTTATTCTGTAGGATTTGATGGTGAGCTTATTGCTCATACCGGTGACCCGGTGTTTGAATATCTTGATGGATTGAGACAAAATAGAGCAGTAAATGCTGATGCAGAAACAGAAGTCATTATTGTAAATATGTATGATGGTGATGAAGGAAATTATTCTGCAGAAAAGAATAGATGTTCAATACAGATTGGTGATTTTGGCGGCGAAGGTGGCGGCGGTAACCTTTCACTTAATTATACGTGTTCATTTAATGGTGACCCTATTAAGGGAACAGCGACAGTTGTTGACGGTAAGGTGACATTTACTGCTGCAAAAAATTAAATCATATAAAAGGGCTGGTGTGTGCCATCCCTTTAAATTTATAAACAAGAAAGGTTATTTATATTATGGCTAATATTGCAAAGTTAAGAATTGAATCTAAAGGTTTATATGAAATAGAAGTAAATGACAATGGTGACACCATTGTGTTTGATACATTAGATTTTGAATTACCTTTTAAACTCAACGAAGCTTTTAAAAATGTTAATCGTATTATTGAAAGCGTAAAAGGTCAGATTGTGGTTATTGACAAAAAGAAAACAAGTGCAGATGGCTTTTTAACGAATAAGGATTATGAGTATAAAAAGGTAACAAAAAAAGCATTTTCAGATATGCGAATGGCAATGGATGCGTTTCTCGGTGAAAATGGATGTCAAAAGATATTTGGCGACAGAAATTATTTTGAAATGTTTGATGATTTGTTTAAAGCGTTAAGTCCGCATTTTGAAGCTATGGGAATATCTCAGGAAAGCATTGAAAATAAAATTGCAGATAAATATTCCGATGCATCCAATGAAGTTCTTGAATAATGGTATATCCGGAATATGTGAGAATCAATGGGGAAAAGGTAAAAATTAAAACTGATTTTAAGGTTGCACTCAAGGCACTGGCCGTTGTAAACGATAACAGCATAGGTGATTACGAAAGGGCTTTGGCAGTGATTTATATTATGTATGGTTATTTGCCGCCTAATGACCAAATAGAAATGTTTTTGCAAATGGCAACAAAGTTCTTGCAGTGTGGTAAAAACAGCGAAAATGAAACGGACAGTGAACGAGATATGGACTTAATAGAAGATGAAACATATATTAATGCTTCTTTTATGTCTGATTATCATATTGACTTATCAAAATGCGAAATGCACTTCTGGCAATTTTGTGAATTGATAACAGGATTGACGGAAAAATGTATTTTGTCAAGAGTTCGACAAATTCGCACCTGTGACCCAAATGATTATGAAGAAAAATACAGACACGCCTTATGGAGAGCTAAGGAGGCTCTTGCTTTGCCAGAGAGATATACCAAAGAAGAGCAGGAAAAAATAGATGAATTTGAGGCGCTCTTCGGAGCAGCAGGTGGTGAGTAAATGGCAGATGGCTCTATCAGAATAGCAATAAAAATTGACGGGAAAGAAGCAGAGTTCGACTTAAAAGACCTAGTAAAAAATATTGAGAAGGTTTCTGGTAAAATTAAAGAAACCGGCAAAAATGCTAAAATAGGAATTGATGTCAATCAAGCAGAAAAAAATATTGCAAAACTAGAAAAAGATATTGATAAATATCAAGCAAAATTAGATGCTCTGAACACCAAAAAGCAAGAGTTAAATTCTTCAGGAAAGAATGTACAACTTACTAAAATATACAATGACGCGTATGCTCGATTGGGTTCTTATGAAGAACGATATAAAAAAGCAATTGAGAGAATTGAAAAGCTGAAATTTAAAGGTACAAATCGTCGTTCATCAAGTTGGGACGATGCTCAATATGATAAGGAACAGGCAACTAAAAAAATTGAAGCATATAGTAAAACACTAGAAGAATTAGAACAATACGGTCAAAAATTTGAACTGTCAAAGGAGTTCAAAAAAACACAGAGTGATATACAGGCGGTTAAAGAAAAAATTACTCAAGCAAAGCAGGAGCAAGAAAAATTAGCTAAGTCGATTAATGATGCTGCAAATCCAGCAGAGCAAGTTGAAAGAAAGTTCCATTCCATAAGAGATGCGCTTGCAGCAGCAGGAAGAGAAGCTAAAGAAATGCAGATAAAGCCTGTTGGTGATTATGCTGTTGAAGGGTTTAACAAAGTACTGAATTTCTTTGATAATATGAAAGAAAAGGCTGCTAGTGCCGGTCAAAGTATAAAGAGCAGTATTACAAATGGTTTCAATTATTTGCGTAATGGCGGATTAGCTCAGACCTTACAAAATGGTGCAAATAAAATAACTTCTTTTCGAGATCAAATAAATAATGCAATCGGAAAGGCCGGAGAGAAGTTTGGCGAGTTACCTTTGAAAGCAAGAAATGCAGGTATAAAGGCAGTCGCTTTTATTCGCAATGGTTTCAGAAATCTCAAGGATACGCAATTAATAAATACAGAAAGTATGAAAACGGGTCTGCAAAGCGTTGCTCAAAAAATTAAAAGTGGTATTGTTGGAGGCTTGAAAACTGCCGGTAATTGGGCAAAACGTCTCGGCAAGTCATTTTCAAATGTGGCTAAAACCATATCAAGCAAAATTGGCAGTGGTTTAAAAAGTGCAGTTTCAAGGATGAAAAACATAGGCAAAAGCGCTGACAGTATGCGAAAGAAATTTATGAAAATCGGTCTTTCGTTAGTTGGCATGCGTTCTGTAATGGCTGGATTTAAACAGTTAGTTTCTTCAGCTCTTAATAACAATGAAAAGCTGCAAAAGCAATTAACAGCAGTTAAAGGCGTTATGGGTGAGGCTTTAGCTCCGGCTATAAATGTGCTTGTTGATGGTTTATCAAAAATAGTATCTTTTGCAGATAAAATATATCAAACCTTTACCGGTACAAGCCTTGTTGCAAAGTATAATGCCAAGCAAGCTCAGAAGGTGGCCGACAGCACAAAGGATTCGGCAGACAGTGCAAAAGAATATAAAAAGCAAATGGCTGGTTTTGATGTAGCAAATGCCTTTTCTGACGATTCATCAAAAGACAAATCAGACACAGACAGTGATAGCGAAGCATCCCTATTTGAAGCAACGAATCTAAGTGCCTGGATGGATAAAATAATCCATCAATTAAAATCAGGTGATTGGAATGGCGTTGGTGAAACAATAGCCGGCGGCATTAATTCTGCACTTGATAAAA
This sequence comes from Clostridium sp., assembly GCA_023663865.1. Classification (GTDB taxonomy): domain Bacteria; phylum Bacillota; class Clostridia; order Oscillospirales; family Acutalibacteraceae; genus Eubacterium_R. Next base: position 4,094 of record JAMPGU010000036.1, on the reverse strand, counting down.
TAAATTGGTCGGGTATTCAGAACAAGGTCAATACATTTTGCACAAATATAGGTGCTTCGGTAAATGGTTTTGTTAATGCACTTGATTGGGACAAGGTTGGCAATTCAATTGGTAATGGGCTAAACACAATAACCATGGGGCTTAACTCGTTCGTTGACAGCGTAAAATGGGAAAGTCTAGGCGCCGGTATTTCTACCGGACTAAATGGAATTGTAAACAAAATAGACGCAGAGGCACTCGGCAAAACCTTATCCGCAAAACTAAAAGTGTTAACCAATTCGTTATATGGCTTTTTCAATGGTGATGGCAAGAATGAGGGCTTTGATTTTTCTGCTTTAGGTAAGAAAATCGGAGACACATTTAACAGCTGGATTAACAATATAGATTGGGGAAAGGCCGCCAGCAATATTTCCAATGCATTTAAGGGATTAGGCGATACAATCAGCGGTGCAATGGATTCCATTAACTGGAATAATGGCGACGATTCTATTACCGCAAAAATTCAGGATTTTTTCAGCAATATTGATTGGGCAGGGATGCTAAAAAGTGCTTGCACTGCATTAGGTAAAGCACTTGGAGGACTTGGCTCGACGGTTGTACAGCTACTGAAAGATGCATGGAATGATTGGAAAGCAACATACATAGACCCGGCAATTGATGAAGCTGGCGGAAATGTCATTGAGGGTGTATTCAATGGTATTGTTAATTGGCTTAAAAATGTAGGCACTTGGATAAAGGAAAATATATTTGATCCATTCATTGAAGGATTTAAAAGTACATTTGACATACATAGTCCTTCCAAAGACCCTACCATACTTGAAATCGGAAAAAATATTATTGAGGGTGTGTTTAATGGTGTTGTCGATTGGATTAAGGATATAGGCACATGGCTGGAAGAAAATGTATTTGATAAAATCACTGATGCTTGGGATGGAATGAAAGAATTAACGATTAGCATTGGTGGAAAAATCAGCGAATCATTTAACAAGGTGAAGGATAAATGGGATTCCTTTAAGGATAAAACCGCAACGCTTATCGGTAATGCAAAAGAAAAGTCAAAGGATGTATTCAAAAATCTTAAAGGCAAATTTGACAATATAAAAAATACAACGAAAACATTAACCGGTAATGCCAAGGAAAAATCCAAGAATGTGTTCTCTAATCTAAAGAAAAAATTTGACAAAATAAAGAATGTTACAAAAACCCTAACAGGACAGGCTAAAGAAAATGCTAAGGCAAAATTCAGCTCAATGAAAAGTAAGTTTGACAGTATAAAAGACAAAACAACTACAATGACTGCTGAATTTAAAGACAAAATAACAACAGCTTTTAAAAATGTACTGCAAAAAGCTGTTGATATGATTAATAAGGTTATTACTGCTCTTAATAAAATACCGGGTATTAATATATCGAAAATACCTGATGTGAAGCTGGCGAAGGGTGGTATTGTTAACAATCCCGGTCGTGGTGTTCAGGCAACGATAGGTGAGGCTGGTGCTGAAGCGGTATTGCCGCTTGAAAACAATACAGGCTGGATGGATATAATGGCAGATAAATTAGCACAAAGACTTGTAGGCAACGGACAGCCGATTGTTGTTTATTCTGTAATTGACGGTAAGATTATTGGAAAGGCTGTTGCGAAATACAACAGTCAGCAAAATTTTATAAAGAATGGAGGGACAGTTTAATGACAATAATTGAAAATCCTGAGGTTTTAATATATGTTCAGAATGTAACCGGACGTACGCTAAAACTACTCGGAAAGAATTATAAGAATAATGAATTTGTCCCTCTTCCTTTTATATTGAAAGATACATATACAATACAAAGAGCAAAGCAGTGGGGCAGTGATACCGGGCGGGATACTTTAGATGGTACTTTTACCGGAACTCTTGTTGGTATCTTTATTAAAATTACTTGTGAGATCGGAAAAGCACATAAAAGATTAACAGCTGAAGATGTTGCAGCATTGATTGCCTTAGGTGATGAAGAATTTGTAAAATGCAAATATTATGATACGAAATATCGTTGCTATGCAGTTGGTGATTTTTACACTGACGATATGACGGACAGTATTTCAAGGGCAACCTATTCAGGCACAAGACACAATACATTGCCCTTTACATTTGTAGCAATAAAGAAATTCAGTGAAGGGTGGTGTCAGTAATGCGTAATGTAACCCCTTTATACAAAGAAGCTATTAAAGCTTTAGGTCGTGAATTGAGCGTCAGAATACGAATGGGGGACAAAGTGTATTCTGATATTTCCAATTGTAATTACTACACTGAAAATGAGCCTTTTAAATCATCAATGAGCTGCGTAACGCTATCAGTCAAAGGCATAGATAGTATTGAGGGTAATATTATTGACAGTCTTGAAATTGGTGTAAAGGTAACAGTTCAAACAGATTCCGAAGGAACTGAGTCAGCCGAATATTTTGAATATATTGATTATGGTGCATTTTATATCACTGAAAAAGAGTATAGTGTTGAAACGAATGCATTATTATTAACCTGCTATGATTATATGTATTATGCAATGCTACCCTATGAAAGTGTTGATAATGACAGTGCAGAAAAACTATCCTTGGCGGATGCGGTTAATCTGGTGTGTTCAAAATGCGGTTTTGTATGTGAAAATATGAAATTGCCCAATTCTAATATTCAATTTAAGCGTTCTTTGCTTAATGATTGCAATACATACAGAGATGTGCTGGATGCTGTTGCAGGCGTTGCCTGTATTAATTTTAAATGCGACGGCACACAGTTAAAAATCATTGACTGGACTGAAACAGGCGAGAATATTACACCTTCAGAAATGAAAGTATTAAAAATAGGCGACAAAATAAGTGCACCGGATACTGTTGATTTTGTTGGCGTTATTAGTACTGTTCAATTGCCACAAAATGCAAAAAACAGTGAAAACCAAATAAAAATTGAAAATAACCCTATTATATCCGGATTGGTAGATGTTGAGGATGTAACGAATTTAACAAAAATATATAAAAGGCTTATTGAGATCGAATACTATACATACGAAACCGATACCATTGGATTTACATATTTTGAACTAGGAGATAAGGTTACGATAACTGATTTAAAAGGAGATAACTATCCTATTGTTATAATGGATGTGAATTTAACAATAAATCAGGGTATGACAGAGAATTTTACAGCAGAAAAGCCAAAGTTCGCATCTAATGACTATTCTTCTGCCGAAAGTTTAAACGCTTTTGTTACAAAAGATCATATAATGCAAAAAACGTTTACACGAAAAGATGGCGCAACTGCAACTATCAAATTTGGTTATGTAAGCGGAAGCAGCAATGCCAACTATATTCATATGATTGATATGGGTGACAGTGAATATCCTTTTGCTGTTACTGATACCGGTATAGTTTAGGGTTATAAATTTGTGACAGGTGGCACGGAATTCAGAACAAGCGGGGTTTATAGCGGAACGGATAATGTAACCGTGCAATCTGCTACCGGAATACTCCAATTGTTTGGTTACTCACAGGCAAATATGCGAATTGGCATAGCTGGTGTGGAAACTTATGGTGTAACTCTGCAGCAGGGAACAAGTGATGTGTTCTTTGCTCCTTATTCCGGCAGTAATGAAAAAATATACTTGGGTACGAATTCAAGACGCTGGAAAACAGTTTATTGTACAGGAACGAATACATCAAGTGACGCGAAAGTAAAAGAAAATATACATGCTATTGATTGTAATGATGAGTTTATAGAGTTTTGCGAAAACCTTGTGCCGTCATATTACACAATGAAAAACGGAGATACAGGAAGGCGTCATAGTGGATTTATAGCACAGCCGTTAGCCGAGTTGGCAAATAAAACCATTGGTGACCTATCTCTGTTTCAGGCAGAGGGTACAGATAGCAATGGCAATCCTTGTTATTATGATCCATCACTGCCTGATGATAAACTGAATTGGGGACTTGATTATCAGCAATTAATACCGATTCTTTGGCGATATGTTCAATACCTCAGCAGCAGGATTAAGGCATTAGAGGAGCGTGAAAATGATAACAATTAAATTCAAAGTAACAGCAACAGATGTAACGGTAACAGAAAAGA
>JAMPGU010000035.1 GCA_023663865.1 Clostridium sp. | reverse complement strand
TTTGAGATGGCAGCTTTGCTGACGCAAAGCAACAGCGAAAAATTCAATAATTCGCTCTAATTCTGCATTTTTGGCAGGTTCGGATTTCTATTCATTGCCTTTAAGCTGACGGATAAAGCCGGGAGCATATCCGAGCAGAGATATAAGCGTACAAACAGCAGAGATTGCTACTAAAATCCAAGTTGCAACATTAGGCAATGTAAAGCCTGTAATATCGCACAAAGCACCATTCTGACCAAAAGCCAAAATGAAAATCATAGCAATATAAAACACGTTTGTCGCAATCTTGCCCCAAATTTCAGCAGCAGTAGGACGCATACCGAGAGACAGGAGCAATGCACCGCCGAGAAGCATAATAACCTCCTTGGCAATAAAAAACATAAACAGGTACTTAATTGCATTATCCCAGTATGTAACAATCAGCACAACCACAATTGCCATTTGTGAAAGCTTATCGGCAATCGGGTCAAGAATTTTACCGAGATTAGATACCTGATTGTATTTTCTTGCAATTTTGCCGTCAAACAAATCTGTCAGGGCAGCGCAAATCATAAGAATAACAGCTGCCAATATTTTACCCTTTAAGAACAGAACAATGAAAAACGGAATTGCAGCAATACGGATAAATGAAAGCCAGTTCGGAATTGTGTTCCAGCCCTCAAAAAGTTCGCTTATATTTTTCTTTAAATCGCTCATAGCTTTTCTCCATTTCACTAATTATTTTATCAGCGGATTATAATCATTTATAAAACTAACAACATAGCTTGTATCAATTGCCTGATAGAAAGTATTGTCGTTAGGAATATACTCTATTACATAGCCAAAGGCAGTACACACACCTATGATAATTACAAGTGCCTTTACTACGCCAAGCACCCCGCCCAAAAAGGCGTTTGTATGACGGAGAGGCATACCCTTTTTCTTTTGAAGATATTTAAGCAGGGTCAGAAGCAGACTGCTGACAATCAGCAGTGCGAAAAAGCACAGCACACAAACAATGACCTTATCAACCGTTTCGGGAAGTGTACCAAAAAATCCCCTTGGAATATAGGACATTACATAGCTGCCTAGAAAATAGGAGGCAGGAACTATAATTATAAATCTTACCATACTTAATATAGATACGACAAGTCCCCTGCTTATACTGACAGCTACCAGTATAACCGTTAAAATCAAAAAAGCAATATCTATATAACTAATCAATTTAATTCCTCACTTTTATCTATAACAGACTGCTTGTGAACAAATACATTTGAACCCAGTCTACATACAGTTTTGGCAGAATCAGAAGAAGTAATTCGTTCCTTTTCCTCGCCGTTTTTTATATTATAGCTTATGATTTCGTCAGAGGTCAAAGCGGTTACCAGACTTGTTGTAGCAGAAATTGATTTAACATTACTGCTGACCTCAATTTCATTTTTTATCTTTCCTGAGGGTCTTACATAAGAAAGAACACAATCCGTTGAGTTACTGTACTTACCGTAAGCCATTACCAGTTCTCCGGACTGATTTATGCTAAAGCATTTTGTACTGATTGCGCCCTGCTCATAAACCTCAGTATATTCGCCCTTTTTGACTACACCAAGATAAGAATCTCCCACTGCCCATAGTCTGCTACCTGCATATTCAATATCTGCAAGAACACCGGAGGGCAGAACAGCAGACAGTTCATCACTTCCGTCACCGCTGACGCTGTAAGAATAAACAGTCGTAACCAAATTTGCATTCTCACTGTTTGCGACTGCCACGGATATATTTTTACTGTTGTCGCTGATTGCTATATCTACAACATAGCCATAGGATATGCTGTAAGAAAACAGCAGCTGCAAGGATTTGCTGTATACCAAAATATCACAAAGTTTTTCTTTGGAAGCGGTAGCAATGGCTACTGTACCGTTTTTTGACACATCAGCACACAAAATAGAATTCTCCGTCTCCTCCTCATACTCAGCCTGCGACACTGTATCGAGACGATAATTTTTTGCACCCTGATCGTACACCAGAGAGTATATGCCCGAGGTGGCTAAAATCGGATTTGAATATCCGTGCTCAAACAAATAGTCTGCTGTACCGCTCTTACTGTCAAGAACCGTAAAGCTGTTGGGTGTAAGCACACCTAGTTTATTATTAATATTTACAACCTTAACATTCTGAGATGCATCAAGATTATATGGAAAATTATCCTCTGTCACACCCTGGGTTAAGGTAAAATTGCCGTTTTCATCCGTAAAATGATTTTTGATAGAATTGATATTAATTTCAAAAACCTTCATTACGATTAAAACAAGAACAATGACCGCAATAATAATCCATATGATTATCTTATTCCTTTTATCCTTTTTTTCTCTTCTTTCTCTGCGCTCTATTTCACGCTGATTGCCAGCCATCTTCTCACCGCCTTAGTAATTCACTTTATTCAGATACAAGCCCTGAGGGGCTGCTGTTTTTCCTGCACGCTTTCTGTCCTTTGACAAAATGACTTCCCTTAGTTCGCCGGACTTGATTTTGCCCTCACTGACAAACAAAAGCGTACCTACCATAATTCTTACCATATTATACAAAAAGCCATCTGCCTCAACCTTAAAGAAAACATAATCACCCTCGCGCCATACCTTAAAAGCAGTAACGGTACGCACAGTATCCTCCACATCACTGTTGGCTGAACAAAAGCCCGCGTAATCATAAGTACCTACAAAGGCCTGTGCTTCCTGATTCAGATAATCTGCATCTATATTCCGATTATAGTGAAGTGCATAATTTGCCGCAAAGGGATTGCGAATTCTGCCGTTATACAGCTTGTACACATATTCCTTAGACTTGCAGGAATAGCGAGGATGAAAATCCGCATTAACCACATTGCAGTCTATAACAGCTATATCCTTTGGCAGATGAGAGTTCAGTGCCATAATCACACCATAATCAGAAATATCCATATCCGTATCAAGGGTTAAGCAGTACATATTTGCATGAACGCCTGAATCGGTCCTGCTGCAGCCTCTGACGTCAAGGCGCGACAAAAACACTTTTTCTACAGCATTCTGAAAAACCTCCTGAACGGACAATGCATTTTTCTGCACCTGCCATCCATGATAATTGGTTCCGTCATATTTTATTGTTATAAGCAGTTTTCTCATATAACACTCTTAAAAACATAATTCAGTACGATAATACCGACCATAAATACAATCACAACAGCAAAAGAAATATAATCTCTTGCAGCCATTTTCATAACCTTCATTTTTGTTCTTCCATCGCCGCCGCGGTAGCATCTGCACTCCATAGCATAAGCCAAATCACCTGCACGTCTGAACGCAGATACAAAAAGCGGAATCAGCACCGGAATAAGCGCTTTGGCTCTGTGAACAAGGCTTCCCGAATCCATCTCTGCACCTCTTGATTTCTGGGCAGACATAATTTTATCTATCTCCTCCACAAGAGTCGGAATAAAGCGAAGTGCAATGGTCATCGTCATAGCAATGGAATGAATATCAATTTTCACCAGCTTGAGGGGTTTTAACAGCCTCTCAAGTGCATCTGTAAGCTCCGTGGGAGAGGTTGTATAAGTCAGCAGAGAGCTGATAACAACCAAAGTAATAATGCGGATAGACATAAACACAGCCGTTTCTATTCCATCAAGGGTTATTTTTAATCTGCCCAGTGATACAAGCGGCTCTCCGCTTCCATAAAAAATATTCAGCACTGCAGTAATGATAATGATTACCGTCAAAGGCTTTATACTTTTAAGTATAGTCTTAGGCGGAATTTTTGACAGGGCTACAAGCAATATGGATGCAGCAATGATTGCAGCTATCGAAAATATATTCTTACATAAAAATATTGACACAATAAGAACAAATATTAAAATAATTTTCATTCTTGGGTCAAGCTTATGCAAGAGAGATTTACCGGGAAAGTACTGGCCGATTGTTATATCTGAAATCACATCAATCCCTCCCCTGCTAATCTATTAAATTCCTTTACACCCTGCTCAACTGTATAAATATTTGTATTACAGTTAACGCCGGAGGCTTTCAGCTTAAGAAATATATCTGTTATCTCCGGCACATTGAGCCCCATTGCTTTTAGCTGCTCGCCATGAGAATAAACCTCGTCAACCGTGCCGAACATCTCCACTCTGCCCTGATTCATAACGATTACCTTACTGCAGATTTTTGCCACATCCTCCATAGAGTGGGAAACAAGAATAGCCGTATTGCCCATACGCCTTTGATAATCGGAAACGAGTCTTAATATAACCTCCCTGCCCCTTGGGTCAAGTCCGGCACAGGGTTCATCAAGTATCAGCACCTTTGGCTCCATTGCTATAATGGAAGCAATGGCAACACGGCGCTTTTGTCCGCCGGATAAATCAAAAGGCGACTTATTTAATATATCAGGAGAAATACCGACAAAGTCAATGCTTGCTCTGATACGTCTGTCAATTTCTTCTTTACCAAGTCCCATTTGCTTAGGGCCAAAAGCAATCTCTTTATACACAGTATCCTCAAATATCTGATATTCAGGATACTGGAAACACAGACCCACGTTAAAACGCACCTGTCTGATATTCTTTTTATTTTCCTTTGCCCATATATCTCTGCCATCCACAAAGACCTTGCCGTTATGGGCGCGGAGCAATCCGTTAAAATGCTGAATCAGTGTAGACTTGCCTGAACCGGTATGACCGATAATACCTATCAGCTCACCCTGCTCAACAGATAAATTAATATCCTCAATTGCAGCAGTCTCAAAAGGCGTACCCGGGCTGTAAAGATATTTTAAATTTTCACAGACAAGATATGCCATTTATTCAACCTCCAGCTTAGATTTTATCAGTGCAACACATTCATCTGCATTAAGCACTGTTTTATGCTTCATAATGCCTAATCGATAGGCAAGCTCTGTTGACTGCGGAACATCAAGACCCAGTGCCTTTACCTCATCCACTCTTGAAAAAACATTTTGGGGCGTATCATCCATTTTAATCATACCCCGATCAATGACAACCACTCTGTCCGCTTGGACAGCCTCGTCCATATAGTGTGTAATAAGGACAATAGTAATGCCCTCCTGACGATTTAACTGCTTAATGGTTTCAATGACCTCACGTCTTCCGCTGGGGTCAAGCATAGCAGTCGGCTCATCAAGCACAATACACATCGGCTTCATTGCAATAATACCTGCAACAGCAACTCTCTGCTTTTGTCCGCCTGACAGCTTCGCCGGTGACTTTTCCCTGTATTCATACATACCAACTGTTTTCAGTGCTTCGTCTACTCTGCGACGGCATTCCTCAGGCGGTATGCCGAGATTTTCCACACCGAAGGCAACATCCTCCTCAACAATGGAGGATACAATCTGATTATCGGGATTTTGAAAAACCATACCCACCTTTTTGCGGATATCAAAAATGGAGTCATCCTCCTTTGCCACCTGTCCGTCAACAATAACCTGTCCGCTGTCGGCAAAAAGAATACCGTTAGTCAATTTTGCGATAGTCGATTTACCTGAGCCGTTATGCCCGAGTATTGCAACAAAAGAGCCTTTTTCTATATTAAGATTTAAGTTTTCCAGCACGCTGACTTTACGTGATATTTTGCTATCCGCAACATCTAAAAGTTTATCTAATTTACTGGGTTCAAAATTCTCGTCTTCCTCTTCAATCTCATATGAAAAATCAACGTTTTTAAATTCAATCAGTGCCATTTGTCCATATAGCAGAGGAACCGCACGGAAGAACCTGCCCATTAGAGGTAACAGGTAATCCGATTTCATCCGCCTCTACCTTACCGCCCTTTTCCTTTGTAATAACATCGTCAAGTATATATTTCATAACAGAGGCTGACAAGCCTGTTGTATATGAATTGAGCAGCACCATAATCGGCTCATCACTGAGCACCTGCGCAACGAGCTTGACAAAATCATAGATACTGTCTTCAAGATGCCATATTTCACCCTTTGGTCCTCTGCCATAGCTAGGCGGATCAAGAATGACAATGTCATATTTATTTCCCCGTCTGATTTCACGCTGAACAAACTTGATACAGTCATCAACAATCCAGCGCACATCCTCATCCTGCACACCGGAAAGCTTTGCATTCTCCTTTGCCCAGGCAGTCATACCCTTGGAGGCATCAACATGAACAACGGATGCACCCTCCTTTAAGCAGGCAACCGTTGCCGCACCTGTATAGGCAAACAGATTAAGCACCTTGACATTCTCACGTCCGCTTTCACGAATAAGGGTTCTTGTATAGTCCCAGTTCACTGCCTGCTCAGGAAAAAGACCTGTATGCTTAAAGCCCATTGTCTTGATATTAAAGGTTAAATCCTTATACCTTACCTGCCAAGCTTCCGGTATACGCTTAAAGGTCTGCCATTTGCCTCCGCCTGTACGCGAACGAACATACCTTGCCCCCGGCTGATACCAAAGGCTGTGCTTCTTTTCACTTTTCCATATGACCTGCGGATCAGGGCGAATTAATATTTCTCTCGTCCAGCGCTCCAGCTTTTCACCGCAGGAGCAGTCAATCAATTCATAATCCTTCCAATCAGTTGAATATCTCATAATATTATCCTAAACGTTCCTTAACTACATCTGCAATTCTGTTGCCGAGTTTTGTAATCTGCTCAATATCTGCGCCCTCCAGCATTACACGAACAAGAGGCTCGGTACCGCTGACACGAACAAGAACTCTGCCCTCGCCGGACAGCTCCATCTCTGCCTCCTGCACTGCAGATATAATATATTCATCATTATTGTATTTTTGCTTACCCTCAGGTGTAACCTCAACATTGATAAGCACCTGTGGATATACCTTCATTATGCTGGCAAGCTCGCTGAGCTTTTTGCCTGACTTTACAACCGTTTCCACAAGCTGAACACCGGAAAGCTCACCGTCACCGGTGGTTGCATAATCGAGAAAAATAACGTGTCCGCTCTGCTCACCGCCAATGTTAAAGCCATCCTTCAGCATACGCTCAAGCACGTATCTGTCGCCTACAGCTGTTTTGGCACAAGCAATATCATTCACCTTACAGAACTTAAAAAAGCCCATATTACTCATAACCGTAACAACTGCTGTATTTTTAGCCAGTGTACCTTCCGTCTTCATTCGCATTGCACAGATGGCAATCACTTTATCACCATCCACCAGCTCTCCGTTTTCGTCAACAGCAAGCATTCTGTCAGCGTCACCGTCAAAGGCAAGACCCAAATCAAGACTGGCATTTTTTACAAAATGCATAAGCTCCTCGGGATGTGTGGAACCGCATTTGAGATTAATATTTTCACCATCCGGTGTATCGGACAGCATAATACACTTAGCGCCCAATCTGCTGAATATATCCTTTGCACATACAGATGCACTGCCGTTGGCACAGTCAAGTGCAATTGTCATTCCGTCAAAACGTACAGAAGCAGTAGAAACAACGTGATCAACATAATCCTTAACTGCAGTTTTGCAGAAAATTCTGTTGCCCACCTCACCTGCAAGCTTAGTCGGAATTTCCTCTGTTTGGTCAAGAATAATAGCCTCTATCTCTTCTTCTATTTCGTCATCCAGCTTATAGCCTGTTTTCTGAAAAATTTTAATTCCGTTATATTCACAAGGATTGTGAGAGGCAGAAATCATTACACCGGCTTCACAACCATACTGAACAGTCAAATAAGCAACTGCCGGTGTAGGCACAATGCCTACTGAAACCACGTTGCAGCCTACGGAAGTAAAGCCTGCGGTTAATGCAGCCTCCAGCATATCTCCCGAAGCACGGGTATCCTTGCCAATCAAAACGGTTGGTTTGGAGGAAGCACTTTCCTTAATCAAAACCATTGCCGCAGCTCTGCCGATTTGAAGCGCCAGTTCCGCCGTTAAATCCTTATTCGCAATTCCTCTTACACCATCTGTGCCGAATAATCTACCCATTAAATCCCTCTCCTTAAAGTAGTGATTGCTGTCCGTCCTGCTCAAAGCCAAGATGCTTATATGCCAGAGCGGTTACACATCTTCCGCGGGGCGTACGTGACAAGAAACCGATTTGCATCAAATACGGCTCATAAACGTCCTCAATGGTTACAGCCTCTTCACCAATAGAAGCGGCAATTGTTTCCAGTCCTACAGGACCGCCATTATAATTTTTTATCATCGTTGTAAGCAATACTCTGTCAATATTATCAAGACCTAAGTCATCAATTTCCATTTTGCTAAGAGCGTCCACAGCTGCATCCAAGCTGATTACACCATCATATTTAACCTGCGCAAAGTCACGGCTTCTTTTAAGAAGTCTGTTGGCAATACGGGGTGTGCCGCGGGAACGTGAGGCAACCTCAGCCGCACCCTTATCATCAATGGGAATCTGCAGAATACCTGCACTGCGCTTAACAATGGTTGCCAGCTGCTGCGGTGAATACATCTCAAGTCTGAAAATAACACCAAATCTGTCACGAAGCGGAGCAGAAAGCTGACCGGACCTTGTAGTTGCACCAATTAAAGTGAAGTGCGGCAAATCAAGACGTATTGATCTGGCCGAAGGTCCCTTGCCTATAATAATATCAAGCGCGCCATCCTCCATAGCAGGATAAAGCACTTCCTCTACCTGTCTGTTAAGTCTATGAATTTCGTCTATAAATAAGACGTCACCCTCCTGCAGATTTGTCAGAAGCGCAGCTAAGTCGCCTTGCTTTTCTATAGCAGGACCTGAGGTTACACGAATATTTACGCCCATTTCATTGGCGATAATGCCTGCCAGTGTGGTCTTTCCAAGTCCGGGAGGTCCATAGAGCAGAACATGGTCAAGCGCCTCACCTCTGCCCTTGGCTGCCTCAATATATATTTTTAAATTTTCTTTTATTTTATCCTGTCCGATATAATCATCAAGGGTTTTCGGTCTGAGTGAATTTTCTATATCATTATCCTCTGGCGTAAAATCGGAGGTAATGATTCTGTTTTCAAAATCCATTTCTGTTTCCTGCATAATCAATTAATACCTCCCTATAAATTTTTTGCCAGCTGCTTTAATCCCTGTCGAATCATTTCATCTACAGACAGAGATTTATCCATAGCACCCACAATCACGGCTGCATCACTTTGAGAATAACCCAGTGCAACAAGCGCCTCCACAGCCTCAGCCGTATTGGAGCTTTCGCCAACAGAGGCAACAGAATTCACCATGCTGACACTCTCGCCAACAGCAATACTGCCCATTTTGTCTTTCAGCTCCAGCACAACTCTTTCCGCCGTTTTTTTGCCGACGCCCTGTGCCTTGGTAATGGATTTCGCATCACCCGAGGCGATACATACAGCCAGCTTGTCAGGCGTTAATTCCGACAGAATCGCCACAGCAGCTTTAGGTCCGATACCCGATACAGTTATCAGAAGCTTAAAGGCATCCAGTTCATTTAATGAAGCAAAGCCATACAAATCCATAGCATCCTCACGAACGGCAAGATAAGTATACACGGTTACCTTATCTCCGGCAGTGCCGATAGATTTAATTGTATTCAAGGTCGTAAAGCATTTGAAGCCTATTCCGTTACTTTCAACTACAATATAATTAACATCTGTTACCGTTAAAGTACCTGTTATGTTATAAAGCATAAATCGTCACCCTAATCCTTTTATCAGTGAGCCCGAACAATGTCCGTGGCATATTGCCATAGCCAGCGCATCGGCTGTATCATCAGGCTTTGGAATTTTTGCAAGTCCGAGAATAATACGTGTCATTTCCTGCACCTGCTTTTTTTCTGCTCTGCCGTAGCCTACTACAGACTGCTTAACCTGAAGCGGTGTATACTCAAATAAATCCACACCGTAATTCTGTGCTGAAAGTGTAATAACACCCCTTGCCTGTGCAACGTCAATAACAGTCTTTGCATTGTTATTATAAAACAGCTTTTCCATACTCATAACATCAGGCTTATATTTTTCAAACAAATAGCACATATCATTATAAATGGTCTGCAGTCTTAACGGAAAGGGCGTATGCGCTTCTGTTGTAATAGCACCGTAGCCCAGCACACTGAATTTATTAGCCTTGTATTCAAGCACACCCCAGCCGACAATGGCATAACCGGGATCAATACCGAGAATAATCATACATACTTCTCCAATTTAAAATCAAGTTATTATACCATAAAGCCGTCTAATTAGCAATAATATAATTAATATAAATAAAAAGCAGTAGATATACTACTGCCTTGGCTTAGGATAAAATTTATTCAAAAATGCGTTTTAAACAAATATATAATCTATGCTTTTAAGAAGTGTACAAACTTTTCCAGCTCTGTCAGATTAAAGGTATAGCTGTTTGAATCTGTATCGGGAATATAATATCTTGCTGTAATCTTACTGTTGAGAACAGCAAAGGACTGCTTCAATGCAGAGGTCATATAATCTGCACACTGCCTTGAATTTGCACCGCTGCATATCACAACGCCCACACGCTTAGGGACACGGATAGGCTCTGCCGCACCTCTTTTAAATTTAGCGCTGAAATATCTTTGAAATCTGTCAATCAACGCTTTCAGCGGAGCAGGAAAAAAATTGTTGTAAACAGGACTGAAAACAGCTACATAATCCGCTTCCTCGAAATCCTCAAAAAATATATCAAGATCCTTATTGGAGCAGCCCTCATGATACTCACAATATTTACAGTCACAGCAAGGCGCAGGCGCCATCTTAAACGTATTATACTGCTTAATTTCACAGTCAATAAAATATTTCTTCACCATTTTAATTAGCTCTGCCGAAACGCCATTATCTCTTGGCGAGCCATTAATAATAAGTAATTTTTTCATCTCATCACCATCACATTTACATATACTATACCATAAATAATTATTGTTTTAAAGCAAAAAATATGATATAGCACAAGAATATTGACAGCAAGCGTTCGCAATGAATAGAGGTGTTTATTATGCTGAAGGCACTATTGACAAAAGCATTTGATAAAAAGGACTTAAACAATACGGAAAGCAGAAAGAAGCTGGGTATTGCAAGCGGTATAGCAGGAATACTCGGTAATCTGCTGCTTTGTCTGATAAAATTCATAGCAGGCACAATCAGTAACAGTGTATCTATCACTGCTGATGCCGTAAATAATTTATCGGATGCAGGCGCAAGCATTGTAACGATTGTGGGAACAAAGCTGTCAAGCAAGCCCATTGACAAGGAGCATCCCTTTGGTCACGGAAGAATTGAATATATTTCAGCCCTCATTGTATCCTTTTTTATTTTTGTTATGGGATTTGAACTGGGCAAAAGCTCGGTTGTAAAAATATTAAGTCCTGCTGAGGTAAGCTATAATATATGGACCATTCTTATATTGGCAGCAGGCATACTGATTAAGCTTTTTATGGCATACTATAATCATATTTTATTCAAGCTGACCAACAACATAAATTTAAAAGCAGTGATGCAGGACAGCCTGAATGACTGCATCGCAACAGCCGCTGCCATGGCTGCTCTTTTGATCGCATCGCATACACCTTTTAAAAGAGCAGATGGAATCATCGGTTTGCTTGTTGCAGGAATTATTTTTATTTCAGGAATTAAAATTGTCAGGGACATTACCGGCAAGCTGCTGGGTCAGGCACCTGACGAGACGCTTGTTAAAAGCATTATAGACATTATGTGCAAAGAGGAATACATTATTGGTGTTCATGATTTAATTGTGCATGATTACGGTGTCAACAGAATTATTGCCTCTGCCCACGCAGAAGTACCGTCAACAGCTGATATTGTAGAAATACACCGAGTCATTGACCGGGTTGAAAAGGAAATTGTTAAAAGCCTCGGTGTATCCATATGTATTCATATGGACCCGGTTGTTACGAATGATAAGGAAACAGATAAATACAAGCATTTCATCAAAGAGATACTATATTGTATAAATCGAGAATACAGCTTTCACGACTTTCAAATGATAAAAAGCCACGGCACGGTAAATCTTATTTTTGATTTGGTTGTACCATTCGAGAAAAACGAAAGCAGTGCAGACATATTAAATAGATTAAAGCAGGAGATTCGTGCTTATGACGAAAGCATTCATTTAATCGTAACCGTGGAGCATGCAATGACATAAAAAACGAGACTGTAAAATAATTTGCAGTCTCGTTTTTATTTTAATTCTATTGCGGTTTGCACATTGCTTTAGTTGAGGTACTTTTCCAGAACATGCATAAACAGCTCAATATCAAGCGGTTTCGCAATATGAGCATCCATTCCGCTCTTTAGTGCCGTTTCCTTATCCTCCTCCATTGCATTTGCTGTCATAGCGATAATCGGAAGATGTTTAACATATTTAAGCGGAAGTGAACGAATGGTACGTGTTGCCTCGTATCCATCCATAATAGGCATCTGCACATCCATAAGAACTGCATCGTACCAGCCCTCTTCCGAATGATGAACCATTTCTACCGCATCTGTACCGTCAGGTGCAGTTTCAACAATAAAGCCTGTTTCCTCCAGAATAGACTGCGCAATTTCACGGTTAAGCTCGTTATCTTCTACAAGCAGAACTCGCTTACCGCTGAAATCAGCCTGTGTCCATTCAGGTACAGCTTCCTTTTCATTCAGGTTATTTGCTGCCAGCATAACGGATTTCAAATCAGACATAAACAAAGGCTTTGCGCAGAAAGCAGTTACGCCTGCCTGCTTTGCTTCCTCCTCAATATCCGTCCAGTCATATGCGGTAAGAATTATAATCGGTGCTTCGTTACCGATAACAGCACGTATACGGCGGGTTGTTTCAATACCGTTCATTTCAGGCATCTGCCAGTCAATAATATAGGTGTGATAGGAATCACCCTCGTTATGCGCACTCTTAGCACGGTAAACCGCTTCCTTGCCGGAAATCGTCCACTCGGAACGCATACCAATCTGCTGCAGCATTCGTGTTACACTCTCACAGCTGTCGCAGTCATCATCAACAACAAGGGCACGCAGACCCTCAAACTCTTTGAGCTGTTCGTCATTCGTTTCTTTATCCTGAAGCTTCAAGCTCAGCTCAACTCTAAACTCACTGCCCTTGCCCTTTTCACTTTGTACGGAAATGGTACCGTCCATCATTTCCACGATATTCTTCGTGATAGCCATACCTAAGCCGGTTCCTTGAATACCTGTTTTTGTAGTGCTGGCTTCTCGTTCAAAGGGCTCAAAAATATGCTCAACAAATTCAGGGGTCATACCGATACCATTATCTTTGACGATGAACACGTAATCTCCATAGCCTCGGCGGAAGGTAGTCTGCTGCTGAATTTTGAAGCTGACTGTTCCTCCGGCAGGGGTGTATTTTACCGCATTGCTCAGCAGATTTACAAAAATCTGGCTTAGCTTGAGTGAATCGGCGATAACATCCTCATTGGTAACATCAAAGGTATCAATAAAGAGCTCAAGCTGTTTTGCTTTTATCTGTGGCTGAATAATATTGACAAGGTTATGTGTCAGCTCGGAAATATTACATTCCTGTTCATTTATCTGTACCTTACCGCTTTCGATACGGCTCATATCCAGTATGTCATTGATAAGGCTGAGAAGGTGGTTGCTGGATGCCAGCACCTTCTTGAGACAATCCTCAACCTGCCCCTTATTGTCGATATGACTGGCTGCAATGGTTGTAAAGCCGATAATAGCATTCATAGGGGTACGGATATCGTGGGACATATTGGAAAGGAATGTGGTTTTTGCACTGTTCGCATGCTGTGCCTGCAGCAGAGCATCCTGCAATGCCTTCGTCTGCTCACGCTGTTTCTGCACCTGTGCGGTAATATCTCTTGACACTACCATAACCATAATGTCACCATTTTGGTCATCACGGGTCATTATAAAGGACTGACGCACACACATCTGCTTTTCAGAAGAATACCATCCCCAGTAATCAACCGTAACCTCCGCTTCGCCCTGTTCAAATTGATGTCGGAGATTATCAATATTTACAACTGCATCGTATTCGTCAATAGAATCCTCTAAAATAAATTGTTTCCACTTCTCAAAACAGAGTGATGCAGAGCAAGGTGCTGATAAGCCGACTTTTTCTAAAAACGAAATCTGCCTGCCGTTTATCATTCGAGTAACATCTTGCTCAATCAAATCCTTTGAAAGGTTGAATTCAAAGGTATTGAACGCAGCAGAAGTTATAGCAATTCTGTACTGGCGCTCTTTTCGGTTTGCATTTGCAATGATTGCCTGCGCCTCAAGCTCTTTTTCTTTAAGGGGTGTGATGTCTTGTCTGGAGAACAGAACCTTGCTTGCTTGACCATTATTTCTTTCAAGACATACAATATTTACATGCTCCCAAGTAATGCCGATGCTTCTGTCAAATTTATATTCATACTGAATGTTCGTATCATTTTCCAAATCCTTGATAATCGCATCACGTGTAAGGTGCTGTGCAAATTGTCTGCGATCTGATTCTTCGGCAAGAAAATCAGACAAATATACAGCAAAATCCTCATATTCTCCTGCAGGAGCAAATTCAGGCTTTTCAGGCACTGTGCCGGAAACAAATTGATATGTTCCCTCCTCCAAGTCAACAAAAATAAAACGGGAGAAAAGTGTTGTCACACCATTAATAACATATCCCATCTCCTCATTTTCCTGTTCAAGCCGCTTTTTCTCTCGGCGTCCGCGAACCAGCAGAAACAATATGTATAATACAAACAGTGTAATCAAAATGATTTGAAGAACCATTCCAATTTGATTGGCATCACGAAGCATATTCTGTGTTACACTTTTCGGGAAAGCCTGCACCAGAATATAATCACTGTTCGCCATATTCAGTGCGCACAAATTATCTGTCTGACTGTCAGCACTGCAAACATAAGCCTCCTCGTCGGAATCTCCACGGAACACGGACCAAACATCATTGGCAGTCTGCTCGTCTATAACACCGTTTTCATATAAAGTTTCCGGCAGCAAGCCACCATCTCTGCTGCCATTAGATGAAGCAATCACCTCACCTTCCTTTGTACAGAGATACACATCGGCAGTTTCACCGAAATAGCTGGTTTTCAGCATTTCCTGAAGATAATCCTCTGCAAGATATAAACCCAGCAGCACACCGCATACTTCGTCTCCGTCATGTACAGGAGCATAAAATACCATTGTTGTTTTGTGCGTAACACGTGAATTTAAAACCATAGTGCAACCGCTCTCACCCCGCATTCCTGCAGTGAAATAGTCACGGTCCGAGCTATCAGCTGTTGTTCCGTCAGAGGTAAGATTAACACCCTGCGCATTAACAAAACGAATAGAATCAAAATCCGTATTGTTTTCAAGCTCCTTGAGCATATCCACATTTATTTCTGTCGAATCCATTGCAACACTTAAAAAATACGCAAAAATACGTACTCTGCGCTGGGCATTGGCAAATTCATTATCAATACCTGTTGAGGTCTGATGAACAGAATCCATTGCATAATTCAGGTTCTGTTTCTCTATTCGATTGCTATTTGCAACGGAATACCATTGAAACAAAAGAACAATCGTAATCAGCAAAAACAATATAATGGTTACGTTCTGCCATGTTTTTTTCGATGTACGCATAGATATATCTCCTCAAGCTGTCACTTTTAGTAAACGCTTATTTTAATTTTATACTATATCATTATAATTGTATCATTAATCAAAGCCGTTGGCAAGAAGCATTTAAACAATATTTTTTATTACTTAGACGTATATACAAATTTAGATAAAAATAAAGGACAGATATGAATTTCATATCTGTCCTTAAAAATACTACAGTTTATATTCTATGCCGTTTTCATCACACCAGCCGGTCACCTTATCCATAACATATCTGCTTTCAAAACCATCAAAGCCGGCAGATATATCCTTATATGCATTAAAATATTTCCAAAATACTTCAACGCAGTCATAGGTTGAAAGGCCGTCAAACTTAGCCTCAACCTTAGGATTATTCAAGGATTTAATATATGCCCTGATAACCTCCTCGTTACTGATTGTAATAAACGGAATAAATCCAAGCTCAATAAGCTTTGTGCAATCGTCAGTTGGTAAATCACTGATTTTATAAATAGAATAATCTGTACGGGAAAACCAATATTCCGTGCTTGATCCCCAAGCATAACGCAGATTTTCCTCATTTAATGCTAGTTTCATTTTTATCTCTCTAAATCACTTATTAATAGATTTCATCAAACCACCATCTTTGATGATATTTTGAATAAATGGTGGAAACGGCTGTGCCTGATAGGTTTTGCCTGTAGTGCAGTTTGTAATAACACCACTGTCAAAATCAACCTCAACCTCGTCACCGGTTTTAATATCCTTAGCTGCCTCATCGCATTCTAAAATTGCTAAACCGATATTAATCGCATTGCGGTAAAAAATACGAGCGAAGGTTGAGGCAATAACACAGGAAATGCCGGAAGCCTTAATTGCAATCGGTGCATGCTCACGAGATGAGCCACAGCCGAAATTCGCCTCGGCAACCATAATGTCGCCCTCTTTAACCTTGTTAACAAAATCAGCGTCAATATCCTCCATACAATGAGAGGCAAGCCAAGCTTCGTCACTCTTATTAAGGTAACGAGCAGGAATGATTACATCTGTATCTACATTGTCTCCAAACTTATGAACTAAACCCTTTGCTTTCATTTCACTGCCTCCTTACTTATATATTTCTCGGGTCAGCAATACAGCCTTTAACTGCAGATGCTGCAGCAACGGCAGGAGAAGCAAGATAAATCTCACTCTTTGTGTGACCCATACGACCTACGAAATTTCTGTTTGATGTGGAAACAGCCTTTTCGCCTGAAGCAAGAATACCCATATGTCCTCCAAGGCAAGGACCACAGGTAGGTGTTGAAACAATTGCACCGGCTTCAACAAAAATTTCTGCCAGACCTTCCTTAACACAGTTAAGATATATCTGCTGTGTAGCAGGAATAACAATACAGCGAACACCCTTTGCAACCTTTTTGCCTTTCAGGATAGATGCAGCAATACGCATATCCTCCATTCTGCCGTTTGTGCAGGAACCGATAACAACCTGATCAATCTCAATATGATCAAGCTCATCAATCGTCTTTGTATTCTCCGGCAGATGCGGACAAGCAACAGTAGGCTTGAGCGTGCTCAAATCAATTTCAACGACAGAGTCATACTCTGCATCCTCGTCAGCCTCATAAATTTTATATTCTCTCTGACTTCTGCCCTTAACGTATTCAAGTGTAACATCGTCAACAGGGAAAATACCGTTCTTTGCACCGCATTCAATAGCCATATTTGAAATGCAAAGTCTGTCATCCATTGAAAGCTCTTTAATGCCATCACCTGTAAATTCAAGGGATTTATACAAAGCACCATCAACACCAATCAAACCGATAAGATGAAGGATAACATCCTTACCGGAAATACATTGTGCCTTTTTGCCGGTAATTACAACCTTAATTGCAGACGGAACCTTAAACCAGGCCTTGCCTGTAATCATACCGGCTGCCATATCTGTTGAGCCAACACCGGTTGAAAATGCACCAAGCGCACCATATGTACAGGTATGAGAATCGGCACCGATAATACAATCACCGCAGGTAACAATACCCTGCTCCGGCAAAAGCGCATGCTCAATACCCATATTGCCCACATCATAGTAATGAAGAATATCATTTTTCTTAGCAAATTCACGAACCTGCTTACAGTTTTCAGCAGACTGAATATCCTTGTTCGGAGTAAAATGATCCATTACAAGAGAAATTCTTGTTTTGTCAAATACGGTTTCATTACCAAACTTGACCATTTCATTTATGGCTACCGGGGATGTTACGTCGTTGCCGAGTACCATATCCAGATTAGCCTCAATCAGCTGACCTGCCACAACACTGTCCAGTCCTGCATGGTCAGCCAAAATCTTCTGTGTCATTGTCATAGACATTTTGTTCACCTTATTTCACTACATAATTTTATATTAATTTATATTCGGATTTCAAATAAAATCCGTCATACAAAGCAATTACAATATATCTATATGTAAATGTTTTATAATAATAATTTAGATATTGTCAGTAAATGAGCCTTCTCCGCGCTCCAGAGAAGTAATACCTGTACGGGCAAGCTCCACAATACCAAAATCCTTTTCAAGCTCTTCAACAAACATATCAATGGTTGCGCCTGCACCTGTGAATTCAAGTGTCATTGTAGTCATCGAAACATCAAGAACACGCGCTCCGTAGCGCATATTAAGGGCTAATAAAGCATTCTTTTTCTCAACGCCTGCTGCTTTAACCTTAATGAGAAGCAGCTCACTTGAAACAGATTTATCCTCAGTCAGCTCCGCTACCTTTTTAACAATTTCAAGCTTCAGAAGCTGTGCTTTAATCTGTCTGAAATTTTCAGGCTCTGTATTTGTTTCAATCGTCATACGTGAGAATTTTTCATCCTCGGTTTCGCTGACTGTAAGAGATGAAATATTGTAGTTTCTTCTTGAAAATAAGGAAGCGACACGCTGAAGAACACCACTCTCATTATCTACAAGAACGGATAAAACCAACTTTTCTTTCATAATCAGGCATCCTCCTTAATTAAATTCTTCAATAATATCCGTATGTGCGCCGCCCGGCGGAATCATAGGAAGAACATTTGAATCCTTGCTGATTCGGCAATCAACCAAAACAGGACCTTCATAATCAAATGCTTCCTTCAACACAGCATCAATATCATCGTTTGTTTCTATTCTAAGACCTTTAACACCAAAAGCTTCTGCAACCTTAACAAAATCTGTTTTTCTGTTAGGGTCTGTATCGGAAAAGCGATTGCCGTAAAACAGCTTCTGCCACTGGCGTACCATTCCCAAAACAGTGTTGTTCATAATAAACATTTTTACAGGAATATTATAGGAAGCCATCGTTGCAAGCTCTGACAAATTCATATGGAAGCCGCCGTCACCTGCAAACATAACAACCTGCTTATTCGGGCAGCCAACCTGTCCGCCCATTGCAGCGCCCATAGAATAGCCCATTGTACCGAGACCGCCTGATGTTAAAAGGGTTCTCGGCTGAGTATATTTATAAAACTGGGCAGCCCAAAGCTGATGCTGTCCTACATCGGTAACAACGATTGTATCATCAGCAGTTGCCGCATCAATCTTTTCAATCAAAGTCTGCGGATTAACATAATCCTCAATCTGAAGCTGATTAAACGGACGCTTAAAGGTTTCAACCTCAGCCTTCCATTCAGAATGGTCGAGCTGCTCAATATTCTTTGTAATCAAAGGAAGAACATCCTTGAGGTCACCGCGAAGATGATAATTTGAGAAAATGTTTTTATCCATCTCAGCAGAATCAATATCAATATGCAGAATTTCTGCATTCGGTGCAAACTTTGCTCTGTTACCTGCTACACGATCTGAAAATCTTGCACCGCAGGTAATAAGAACATCACAGTCATGGGCTGCCTTATTACATTCAAAATGACCATGCATACCAATAAGACCTAAATGAAGAGGATGTCCATTCGGGAAGGTGCCCAGTCCCATAAGGCTTGAAACAACAGGGGCATCAACCTTTTCAGCAAAGGTAATTAAATCCTCGCCTATATCCGAAAGCACTGCACCGCCGCCAACATAAATAAGCGGCTTCTTTGCATTCTTCAAAAGCTCTAACGCTCTGTTCAGGCATCTTTCACTTGGAAGCTTTGCAGGCTCAGGAACAACCTTTGGCTCAGGTGTATACTCCCATTCATCAGCAGTAAAATCCTTTGGAATATCAACAAGTACAGGACCTTTTCTGCCGCTCTGCGCAATTTTAAATGCCTTACGGATTGTCGGTGCAAGCTCCTCAATACTCTTAACCTGGAAATTATGCTTGGTAATCGGCATGGTTACACCGCAGATATCAATCTCCTGGAAAGAATCACGGCCTAAACCTGATGTAGCATAATTGCAGGTAATCGCAACAACCGGAATAGAATCCATATATGCAGTAGCAATACCGGTTACAAGATTGGTAGAGCCGGGACCTGACGTTGCAAAGCAGACGCCCACCTTACCGGTTGCTCTGGCATATCCGTCAGCCGCATGGGATGCACCCTGCTCGTGAGCAGTAAGAATGTGATTAAAGGTATCACCATACTTATAAAGCTCATCGAAAATATTTAGAATTGTACCGCCGGGATAGCCGAATATTGTATCTACCCCTTGTTCTTTAAGTACTTCAAGAACAATCTGCGAGCCATTGAGTTTCATAATTTTCTTCGCCTCTCTTTTCGCATAAAGTGTCAGGCTCAAACATAAAAAGATATAAAGCCTCACACTAATTAAAAATTATTAGAAATATAATATATTATTTATTGGTTAAAGTCAAGTGTATTTGGTACTTGTAAAAAGGAATTTTTTGATATATAATATCTAGGATTGTATAAATAAGATTTTATTTCTAAGGAGATTTACATATGAAACTTGGTATCGTAGGCTTGCCGAACGTAGGCAAAAGCACATTATTCAATGCCATCACCAATGCTGGCGCACAGAGTGCGAACTATCCATTCTGCACCATAGAGCCAAATGTCGGTATGGTAAGTGTACCGGATGAGAGACTGGACAAGCTGGCTGAAATGTATCAGCCTGATAAGTTCACTCCTGCTACCATAGAATTTGTTGATATCGCAGGACTTGTTAAGGGTGCTGCTCAGGGCGAGGGATTAGGAAACAAATTCCTTTCTCACATACGTGAGGTTGATGCAGTTATTCACGTTGTAAGATGCTTTGAAAATGATGACATCACCCATGTTGACGGAAATGTTGATCCTGCAAGAGATATTGAAACCATTAATCTGGAGCTTGTTCTTTCAGACTTGGATATTCTTTCACGCAGAATTGACAGCAGAAAAAAAGCAATGAAGGGCGACAAAACCATTGTTCCTGAGGTAGAATTTTTAGAAAGACTGCAGTCTGAAATGGAGCAAGGCAAAACAGCAAGAAGTGTAGAAATCAGCGAGGATGAAAACGAATACCTAAAGGAAGTCTCCCTGCTGACAATTAAGCCGGTTATATATGCCTGCAATATGGGTGAGGATGATTTCTCAAACGGTATAGAAAACAACGAGTTCTTTAAGACGGTTGAAAAAATTGCTGCAGACGAAGGTGCTGAAACCTTGCCGATTTGTGCAGAGATGGAAGCAGAAATTGCACAGCTTGACGAGGAAGAAAAGGAAATGTTCCTTACTGATATGGGACTTGAAAAGAGCGGTCTTGACAGACTTATCAAAAAGAGCTATGCACTGCTTGGCTTGATATCCTACCTTACAGCAGGAAAGCCCGAGGTTAGAGCATGGACTATCAAGGAAGGTACTAAGGCACCACAGGCTGCAGGTAAAATACATACTGATTTTGAGCGCGGTTTTATCAGAGCAGAGGTTGTTGCCTTTGATGATTTGGTTGCCTGCGGCAGTATGAATGCAGCTAAGGAAAAAGGACTTGTGCGTTCTGAGGGAAAGGAATATGTTATGAAGGACGGGGATATTGTTTTATTCCGCTTTAACGTATAACTTAGAAAATGAATTCCGATTTTTTGTAATTAGCTACCCTGTTTCAATTACGAAAATCGGAATTTTTTATAACTTTTGTTTATTATATATAAAATTTACTAACATAAGAATATTTTTTTGTTGACTATTATATTGAATTCTGTTATTATGATTTTAAGGTGGGAGAGGATTATGTCAACGGATAACAAAAAATCAGACGACCAAATTCTTTCAAATGCGCAATCGGGCAATAATGCTGATTTAGAGGCTGTTATTAACAAATATCGGCAATTGACAGAGCTTGTCGCAAACAAATATAAGGATTCTCCGATGGAGAGAGAGGATCTGATTCAGGAAGGTATGATTGGACTACTGGCAGCCATCAATTCCTATGACGAGAATAAAGGCGCGAGCTTCAAAACCTATTCTCAGATTTGTATTGACAACGCTATGCAATCAGCATTACGAAAGTATCACCGACTTAAAGACATTCCTATGCAAAATGTTGTGGAATATCAAGAGGAGGAAATCCCCATAGAGAACAGCACCTTCAGTGCTGAGGATGCCTTCATCGCTCAAGAAAGCGTTTCAATGTTAAATACAGTTCTTCAACGAAATCTCTCTGATTTTGAAAATGAAGTCTTACGGCTGCACATTGTTGGTTGTAATTATATTGAGATTGCAAAAAGATTAGGCAAAACACCTAAGGCGGTTGACAACGCCATACAAAGAGCTCGTAAAAAATTAATCAATACAGATTTATGAGCTAAGAATGAGAGGTAGTAAAAATGTTTGAAGACAAGACCCTAACCTGTAAGGACTGTGGACAGGACTTTATCTTTTCTGCCGGTGAGCAGGAATTTTATGCTGAGAAAGGCTTTATTAACGAGCCGCAGAGATGCAAAGAATGTCGTGACAAGAGAAAGGCTGCAGCCAGAGCACCAAGAGAACTCCACGACGCAGTATGCGCCCAGTGCGGTAAGGAATGCAAGGTACCATTTATACCAAATGGTGAGCGTCCTGTATATTGCAGTGAATGCTTTGCAAAAATGAAAGAAGAAGGCTAAAGCACAAATAGTTTTCACGCTCCTTTTTATAAAGGAGCTTTCTTTTTTGAAAAAAAGTATTGACATCCGAGTTATGATGTGGTAATATTATCAAGCACAAACGCAGAGGTATCGAAGTGGTCATAACGAGGCGGTCTTGAAAACCGTTTGTCCGAAAGG
>JAMPGU010000034.1 GCA_023663865.1 Clostridium sp. | reverse complement strand
AAGGTTCTTTCACAAGTGTAAGGAAAGTTACAGGCTTAAAGGCATTGTATTTGTATTATTGTTATCGGTTAGGTTATCTGCCGAAAAAGAATCAGCACAAACCCTTATCACCTGAAATGAAACAGGCTTGGAGAAAAATAGATAAACTATCAAATCAAGTCCGTTTGATTTCAAAATATAATCTCAATGATACAGACGATGTTACGCAATTCATTGCAGGCAATCAAGAACAGATTGTATTGATTACAAATCAGCGAAATCAAATCTACAACAAACTCCGAAGATGCAAAGACGAAAACAAAATATTTACTCTTAAATCCGAAAGAGATTATTGTTCAGCAAAACTAAAAAAATTAAGAACAGAAATCAAAACTGCTAATGCAATTCTAACTGATACTGACGAAATGAAATCAAACATAAAAGCAGAAATGAACATACAACATCAAAGATTTGCAGTCAGCAGAACAAAATTACAAAGGAGGAATTTACATTGGGAAAGATAGTAAATATTGACAGCATAAAATTACATTATATGCCAACAATAATTCAGGAAAGGCGTGTTGGCAGAATGTTTACAAAATCACAGCTTGATGAGTGCCGTAAGGCTGATTTTAACATTTGTAATATAAATGATTTGCCTGATGTTACAAATTTGAAAATTGATATTGATGAGCCGATTATCAACCGTGCAAGAAAATATTTTAAAGATGTAAAAAATCCGTATATGTTTCGTGTGGGGGATGTTGGAGTGAAAATAAACTGCTCAGGTGACAAAAATTTATCCGATTCCATAGTGAATATTGCTTCAGCAAATTAACAAAATTTGTGTATTGAAAATCGTATGGCGGTATGCTATAATTTGCTTGTGTAGAAAAAATGCATATCGCCATTGATTCAACTGAATTTATGGAGGTACGCTATGGATAAGTATAAAGAAATTTTGGAGCAGCCTCAGAGAAAAAGCATCTGGCGGGCTGCTCTTTATATTCGTTTGTCAAAAGAGGACGGGGACAAGCAGGAGAGTTATTCTGTAACCTCTCAGCGAGAAATTCTGAAAGAATATCTTAAACAGCATCCAGACATTGATTTTTATGATTTTTATATTGATGACGGTTGGAGCGGCACGAACTTTGACCGACCGGGATTTCAGCGGATGATGGCGGATATTTACGATGGCAAAGTGAACTGTGTAATCGTCAAGGACCTATCTCGTTTCGGACGAAATTATACGGATGCAGGTCATTATCTTGATGATGTTTTTACTCGTTTGCAGGTGCGTTTTATTTCACTTAACAACGGTGTTGACTCAATTTCAAATAGTATGAACGCTGCCACAAAATGTATTACTGTCGGTGTGCAGAATGTTATCAACGAGAGCGTTGCAGCAACTACCTCTGTCAATGTCCGTGGCACATTGAATGTCAGCAGAAAGCAGGGTAAGTTTATCGGCTCATTCCCGACTTATGGTTATCTGAAAAATCCCAAAGATCACCATAAGCTGATTATCGACGAGGAAACGGCACCGATTGTTCGGCAGATTTACAAGTGGTTTATTGAGGGCAAAAGTATTATAGGCATTACAAAGAAACTTAATAAACTGGGTATTCCCAATCCCTCGACCTATAAGAAAATGAAAGGCTGGAATTATAAGCACACAAGCGGTAATAATGATGGATTGTGGTGCGATTCTACGGTTCGTCGTATGCTGTCCAATCAGATGTATATTGGCAATATGGTGCAGGGCAAGAACACTACAATCAGCTACAAAATTAAGCAGTGTCGATCTATTCCCAAGGACGAATGGATTGTTGTTGAGAATACCCACGAGCCGATTATTGATAAGGAAACTTTTGATAAAACACAGTCACTTTTTAATCGTAATACTCGGACTGCGCCGAAAAAGACAGAGGTTGATTTGTTTGCCGGTTTTGTAAAATGTGCAGACTGCCATAGGGCAATGAGTAAAAAGACAAACAACCATTCCTACGGCACATATAAATATTACCGTTGTGTTACCTCGAGAAAAATGGACAGTGGTGCCTGTACTCCTCATTCAATCCGAATTGACAAGCTGGAGCAAGCAGTTCTTGTTACTATTCAGACTATGATTGATACGGCTATTGAATTTGACGAACTGATAGAAAAAATTGATGCTAAAAGAAAAAACAGTATGCAGTCAAATCTGCTGCAAAAATCACTTGATAAAAATGTTGCGGAACGAGATAAATATAAAAATATGCTGCTTGATTTGTACCCTGATTGGAAAAGTGGGGCAATTACCAAAGAAGAATATATGACGCTCAAAGAGGGGATAAGTGAGCGAATTAAGGCTCTTGATGATAAGATTGCAGAGCTGCAAAATTCACTTGAAAATGATGCAAAGGATGTAACACAGGATAATGATTTTATAACGCATTTTAAACAGTACGGAAAGATTGAAAAACTCACCAGACCGATTTTGACCGAACTTGTTGACACAATTCTTGTTCACGAAAATGGCAATATTACAATCAATTTCAAATTCAAAGATGCTTATGAGCAGATTATTGAATATATTGATGAAACCAAGCAAAAGTATCTTGAAGAGATTGCATAGATTTGAAATTTTTATCGGCAAAAATATTTTTAAAAATCTGAAATATGGTTGATATTTTGCCGATAAGATGATATAATAATCTTGGTGATAGTATGGATAAAAAATATTTAACAAGTTCCCAAATGGCTGAAAAATGGGGGATTTCGGAGCGTAGCGTACGAAATTACTGCAACGAAGGCAGAGTTGACGGTGCAATTCTTATCGGCAAAATTTGGAATATTCCTGAAAATGCAGCTAAGCCTGAAAGACTGAATAAAAAGAAAAATTCAAATCTTTTAGATATTTTGAAAGAACAAAAGGAAAATCATCTTACAGGTGGAATTTATCATAAAATTCAAATCGAACTTACCTATAATTCAAACCATATTGAGGGCAGCAGGCTCACACACGATCAGACAAGATTTATTTATGAAACGAATACAATCGGTGTAACCGAGCAGTTGGTTAATGTTGATGATGTCATTGAAACTGCCAATCATTTCAGATGTATTGATAAAATTATTGATTGTGCTAATTCTCAAATCAGTGAAAAGCTGATTAAAGAGCTGCATTTTATTCTTAAATCAGGAACTGCCGACAGCCGTAAGGATTGGTTTGCTGTTGGTGAGTATAAGAAACTTCCAAACGAGGTTGCGGACAGAGAAACCACACCACCTGAAAATGTGCATAATGAGATTAAGGCACTGCTTGAAAAGTACAATAGTAACGATAAAAAGACAATAGAGGATATTATTTCTTTCCATGTTAATTTTGAAAGAATACATCCCTTTCAGGATGGTAACGGAAGAGTGGGCAGGCTTTTGCTTTTTAAGGAATGTCTGAAATATAATATTGTACCGTTTATTATTGATGATGATTTGAAATTATTTTATTACAGAGGTCTCAAAGAATGGTCAAGCGAAAAAGGATTTTTGATTGATACTTGTTTAACGGCTCAGGATAGATTCAAAAAATATTTGGATTATTTTAGAATACCATATGACAGTTGACTTGAAATGTTAAGGGGATCATTTGATGTTTCTTGTTGTTAACGTTTTTTCATGTAAAGCAGATTAATTGAAAAGTTTATCGTTTGGCGATAAAAAAGTATTGACAAATTAAATTTATCGTGGTACGATAAATTTAACGAAAAACGATAAATGCGCATTATCATTGTTAAAATTTAAAGAGGTGTTTTACAATGAAAAAATTTAACAGAGCAACAACAATTATTTCAGGTATCGGTGAGGGTGTATACTGGGTCGGAACAGTATTGGTATTTATTATGACAATAATATCCATGTTTGGTAAATTGGATTGGCTGTCAAAATTATCAGATGTTAATCCAACTGCAACGATTGACCTGAACTCAATAGGTTTTTCTTTAGAGTCAGTTGACGGCAGTCCGATGACAAAGGGTGCATATGTTATTTTCTTTACTACAATGCTGTTTGTTTTCAGTGCACTTGCAATGATATTCCGAAATGTTAAACTGATTTTAAAAACAACAAACGGCAAAACATGGTTTTCAAAGGGAAACACGCCGTTTCAGCCGGATAACATCCGAATGGTGCGTGAAATCGGCATATTCTTTATCATTATTCCTGTTATTGAATTTATTATGAGTGTTATTTCGCATTTAGTATTGCCTCAAAATATTGAATGCAGTGTGGAGTTTACATTTATAATTGTTGGATTTATAGTAATATGCCTGTCGCAGTATTTTGCATATGGTATGGAACTGCAGAACGATGTTGACGGATTGCTTTAAGGTGAAAAAATGAGCAGAATTATATTGAATTTAGATACTATCATGAAGGAAAGAAAAATGTCCTTGAACGATTTGGCCGACAAGGTAGGAATAACAAATGTTAATCTTTCCAAATTGAAAAACAATAAGGTTACGGCAGTCAGATTTTCTACTCTTTCGGCAATCTGCGATGCACTTGATTGCGAGCCGGGAGATGTTTTAAAAATAGAAAGGTAATGGGAATTGTTTTAATTAAAATCAATAAAAATTCCAAAATTGGAATTTTTATTGATTTTTTTGTGTTTCTATGCTATTATCAGAATATAATAATAAAAGGTGATTGCTATGGTTAAACGAAAAGAATACTTGAACAAGTTAATAGAATGGAAAGACGAGCAGGTTATCAAGGTTGTAACAGGCATCAGAAGATGTGGAAAATCAACCTTGCTTTTGCAATATCAGGATTATCTGCGTGAAAATGGTGTGATAGATGAACAGATAATATCTCTCAATTTTGAAGAACTCGAAAATGAGGATTTGCTTGATTACAAGGCACTGTATTCCTATATCAAGGAACGCCTTTGCAAGGATAAAATGACCTATATTTTCCTTGATGAAATACAGAATGTTACAGCCTTTGAAAAGGCAATAGACAGCTTGTATGTTAAAGATAATACAGATGTTTATATCACAGGCTCTAATTCTTATCTGCTTTCGGGAGAACTTGCAACTCTGCTTACGGGCAGATATGTTGAAATATCTATGCTGCCGCTTTCATTTGCAGAGTATAAGGAATTGACGAATCAATCAGCAGATGCTGCTTTTTCAGAATATATGAGATATGGCTCAATGCCCTATATTGCCTCAATGAGCAAAACGGACGAAAAGGTAAACACCTATATTGAGGGCATTTATAATACCGTTGTTGTCAAAGATATTGAGGACAGACAAAGACGCAGAGAAACAGACCCAGATAAACGTAAAATCAATGATATTGCACTGTTAAAAACAATAGCAAAATATCTTTCAAACGTTGTCGGTAGTCCTGTATCAGTTAAAAGTGTAACCGATTATTTAACCTCAAATGGTCGCAGAGTGTCACCGAATACGGTTGATGATTATATGGATGCTTTGGCTGAATCCTATATTTTTTATCCAGCAGAAAGATTTGATATAGTAGGCAAGGAAATACTTAAATCAAATAAAAAGTGGTATATTGTTGACCTTGGAATCAGAAACCACATATTGCCAAGAAAAAATTATGATTTGGGATTTTCTATTGAAAATATTGTTTATTTTGAGCTTTTGAGAAGAGGCTACAAGGTCAATATCGGTAAATATGCAAATAGTGAGGTTGATTTTGTAGCACAGAAAAATGGTGTTTTGACTTATTTTCAGGTAACAGCAGATATGACCAACGAAACAACCTTTGAGAGAGAAATGACACCTTTAAAAAATATTAAGGATAACTATGAAAAAATCATTCTTACGCTCGATAAATTCAGCATTGGAAATTATGAGGGGATAAAGGTAATCAATCTGATTGAGTGGCTTGTTGAAAATGTATAATGCCGTTTGATTTTTTATTTCATTTATGATAGAGTATAGATAGAAAGACAAGGAGGTAAAGTATGGTTAATTCAACAGGTTATGTAATGTCTGCTGACAGGCAGGTTGTAAGAATTGAAAATGGAATTGTTGTTGATATTGACAAGCAATTTGCACCATTGCATTTTGTGAATGGCAAAGATTTTACCTCTTGGCTTGAGGGCAGGGCGATTGATTCTCACAGAGCAAACTCTCGTCTTTTGAAAAAAGTGCTGCGTCTTGCACATCGTGATGATGCAAATACTGCTCTTGCTGTAAATGCAGTTACAATTACAGACAATTATTGGTTTAAATCGGATGATGAAGATTTAACTTGGAATGATGTTAAGTTTAACGAAAATGTGTTTGACAAACTTGCGCTTAAGGGTGATCCTGACAGTTTTAACAAAGCACCTTCACGTACTCCCGAACTCACAAATATTGGCAGTTTTGAAAAGTGCTGGCGTCTGATTGACGGCAAGTGGTGGATGTATAAAAGCGGTAATGATAATCAGATTTTTTCCGAACTCTTTATCTGCAATTTAGGTAAGGCTCTTGGCTTTAATATGGCGCATTATGAATATGATGACGGTTATGTTAAAACAAAGGATTTTACAGACGGCAAAGTGAGCTTTGAGCTGATTTGCTCCGTTATGGGTGATAATGAGGACTACAGTGACAACTTTGATTATTTTATGACCTTATCAAAAGATATTGCAGTTGATTATCTCAAAATGCTTTATCTTGATTCTTTTTGCTATAATATGGATAGGCATACAAATAATTATGGCTTGCTTAGAAATATTGAAACAGGCGAAATACTTTCCCTTGCACCTAATTATGATAACAATATTGCACTTATTGCAAATGGTTATCCGAGTGATGTCAGCAGAGAAAAGGATGGACTGCTCAAATTTTTCTTTGAATTTCTTGATAATAATAAAAAGGCGAAAGAATTGTTCAAAGCACTTGATATTCCGGTTATTACAAAAGAAATGATAATGGAATGTATCAATATAATTCCTATTGATGTGAATAAAGAATTTATTATTGATTTTATTTTGAATGGACAAAAGAGGATAAAATCTGCATTAGCAAACTGATGTAATATGCGAAATTGATTGTAATTCCATTTGTTTTCGTTTATAATATTATTAGATTATCGTAGGAGGTGAGATTATGTGTACTGAAAATACATTAAAGATTATTCTTGACGAGGTTTGCAATCGTGCAAAGGATGAATTCGGAACTGCTCTCGATGCAGTTATTCTTTATGGTTCTTATGCTCGTGGCGATTATGATGAGGAATCGGATATTGATGTAATGATTATTGCTGATATGCCAAGCGAAAAAATCAGAGCCTTTAGCAAACTGTTTTCAGATTATTCACTGGATATAGATTTGAAGTATGACATAGTTTTATCTCTTGTGCTGCAGGATAAAGCAACCTATGACAGATATAAGTCAACTTATCCATTCTTTAAAAATATAGAAAAGGAAGGAGTTGATTTAGTTGCCTAATCAGGATGAAACAGCACTTGCAAAATACAGAATAGAAAAAGCAAAGGATTGCCTGAATGCATCTAAATTGCTTCTTGATGACGGACTTTATGCCGATAGTGCAAATCGTTCCTACTATGCAATTTTTCATTCAATGAATGCTTTATTTGCATTGCGTGGTATAGGTTTTAAAAAGCATTCAGGTGTTCTTTCAAATTTCAACTTGGATTATATTAAATCAGGATTGCTTGAAATGGAATACGCAAAAATTGCAAAGAATGCGTTTTCTGTGCGAACACAGAGTGATTATTCGGATTTTTATATTGTTTCAAAGCAAGAGGTTGCCGAGCAGTATGATAATGCTGTTAAGTTTGTAAACAGAATTGAAGAATTTATTGAAAATCAAATATAAGTGATTGCAGGTTAGATTAAATTCTAACCTGTTTTGCTTTTTTAATAAAATTAGTAGTCTACCCTTGACAATGGCACCGGCTGCTGCCAGGACCATAGCTGATTTTTTGTCTGATACAAAATCAAAGCCAAGTGACTATGATTTGATTGTAACGGGAGACTTGGGCTACACCGGCAGTGAGCTGTTATATGAGATTATGGATATGGAATATCATATTGATTTAAGAGCCTATCACAACGACTGCGGTAAAATGATTTTTGATTTGAAAAAGCAAGACGTGAATTCCGGTGGTTCAGGCTGTGGGTGCAGCGCTTCTGTATTGTGTTCTCATCTAATGAAACAGCTGAAAAAGGGAAGTATGAAGCGAATTTTGTTTGTTGCTACAGGTGCACTAATGTCTCCAACATCAAGCAAGCAGGGTAATTCTATTCCCGGTGTTGCTCACGCTGTATTGCTGGAGGTGTAATATGAAGCATATGAATAATTTGAAGTTGGTAAATTCCTTTAGAGAAATTTCAAATGTGCTTGATATAGTGGCAGGTGCAATCAGAATATTTGCCCTCGTCCTTGTAATTGCACAGGGGATACTTCTTATAAAAAATACAAAGCAGGAGTTAAACTAAAATTCAAGGAGCATCACGCGATGCTCCTTTATTTTATAGACTTTTATAACTGTGTATGTTATTATTATTTTATAGATACCAATTATATATGGGAGAATCAGTAAATTGAACAATCATTTAAAATGCTTTTATGATGATTTTGGTAATTATAAAAACTTGGTGTTGTCTACAGTTTGTGAGAGTAAAGTTCACTCAAGAATGATGAGCATTGTGCTGATAGATAATAAATTTTATTTTCAGACAGATAAGCAATTTTTGAAATGTCGTGATATTGAGAGTAATCATTATGTCTCGCTGTGTGCTGATAATTTTTCAGTCGAAGGAATATGTACCTGTGTCGGAAAACCGACAGATAATAAAATATTTTGCGAAGCATTTAAAAGTGCATATCCAAAATCCTTTGAGCTTTATACTTTCCTAGATAATGAAGTGCTTTATGTCATTGAGCCAGCTTATATAAAACGCTGGATTTATGATAGTGGTCAGCCATATATTGAAATTTTTAATATAGTTGATAACAGGTATGCAAAGCAAAAATATGAGGTAAATTATGGGTAATTTCAAAGGCTTTGATAAAAATACAAATTGTTTTTTGTTTGAACTGCAGTTTTGCAATACAATTCAAAATCAAAATGAAAATTTAGTTAAATATAAAGAATACATAACAGAACCAATTAATCTGCTTTATTTTGATCTGCTTGACACTGTAGATATGTTTGAGGTTGATTTTGAAACGAAGCCGTCAAGATGCATTTCAACGCCTTATACGGACAGACGCTTTTCACCGACAGTACCCCTTAAAGAATATATGTATTTGCGGTTCAGGCAGGCAAAAAAGAAAACGGATATACTAGGACTCTATTTTGATATGGGCAGCGAATGCTATGGCTATGGTCTGCAGATATATAAACCCACGGCAAAGGGAATGGAGCTTTTACGTGAAAAAATAGCTGCAAATGTAATATTATTTTCAAAAATACTCGATGAGCTGGCAGAAAAAGGTTTTGAAATAAAGGGCTCAGTTTATAAAAAAGATCATTTTCCGCAGCTTGCGGCGTGTTCAGCAAAAAGTATACTGAATATGAAATCCTTTCGTGTTTCTAAAAGCAAACCTATAAGTGAAACCGTTTACAGTGAAAATCTGAAAACAGAAATAGAAAATGCATTTTTAGATTTGAAGAAACTTGTGGAATTGTTGAATTAGTACAGGTGCATTAGTACAAAAATATGCTTTAATATATGTTGTGTTGATTATTATAAATGATGATTAAATATTACAGGAGGAAGTATGGCTGACAAAATGAAATGGTTGTTTTTCGATATGGGTTCAACCTTAGTTGATGAAAGCAAATGTGTTCAAAAACGATGCGAGATGATCGTTGAAGAAAACAATATTGATGCTGATGAATTTTATGATAAAGTAATAGAATGTGCGAAAACGGATTATCATGCTATCATTTCTGCTGCAGAATTATATGGAGTGAAAGTGCCAAGATGGCCCGGCGAGCTTGAATGTTTGTATCCTGATGTTGAAGATGTTTTATGTAAACTTGCAAAAAAATACAAGCTGGGTATTATTGCGAATCAGTGTTTAGGTACAAAAGATCGGCTGGATAACTGGAATATTGGAAAACACTTTGATATTATAGTCGCATCCGCAGAGGAAGGCTGCGCAAAGCCTGATGAAAAAATTTTTCAAATTGCACTTGAAAGAGCAGGCTGTAAAGCAGAAGAGGCTGTAATGATTGGAGATAGAATTGACAATGACATTGTTCCGGCAAAAAAACTTGGAATGAAAACGGTTTGTGTGAAACAAGGCTTTGCCAAGTATCACACTGTACATAACGATTGCGAAATACCTGATTTCATTATTGAGTGTGTTGGTGAAATAAATAGTATATTTTAGAAATCAAGAGCTATTAGAGCACATTTTAAAGAATAGAAAAGAAATATTCTGCTAAAGCCTAATATGAAGATAAGACGTTTATGTGAATGGAGAAACACGATGAAAAAGTTAATTTGTTTATCACTTTTGGTGGTTATTATTGGTTTGTTCTTTTTCGGTTGTCAGAAAGGTACAGCTGAACCTCTTGCGTTTACAGGTGCGGACTATACAATACCCGAGCTTGATTTGAGCGCTAAGCCGGAAAATTTAGACAGTAAATTTGATTATCTTTATGACCTTACGACTGTGGATAATTCAAAAAAATACATGGCTCATCCGGATTCCGTATTATTGAAAAACGGCAATATTCTTACTGTATATCCAGCAGGTCATGGTAAGGGCGCAGTGCAGAATAAGATTAGCACAGATGGCGGTCTTACATGGTCAGAAACGATTGAAAACACACCTAAAAGCTGGAAAAAGTCACAGGAAACACCAACGATTTATCGGTTGGAGTTTACAGACGGCGTTACCGAAGATAAACTTATAATGATTTCGGGAAATCCAAAGTGGAATAACAAACCGACAGATGGCGGCTTTAACTGTTCTGTATCAACAGATGAAGGTCAGACATGGACTGAGTTTGAAACCTTTTATAATACGGACAGTGATCATTCTGTAATTCCAATTGTTGCAATGGCCAGCTTAACCCAGCTTAAGGAAAATGGAAAATTTGTTGACAAGTGGATGGGCTTTTTCCATGACAGTGATTTTTATAACTATAAGACTATACTGACCTTTGATGAAAAAGGAAATCCTCAGTGGAGTGTTCCTGAAAAGTATTTTTCACAGCATCGTGATATTGAAAAAGAATCAAATATGTGTGAGGTTGAAGTAATTCGTTCAGATAACGGAACAGGTGATGAGTTATGCCTTATATCAAGGAGTAACACAAAGAAAATGAATTCTCTGATTTCATTTTCAAGGGACGAAGGAGAAACCTGGAGTGAACCTGTTGAAGCACCTGCTGCGCTTAACGGAGAACGTCATAAAGCGGAATGGACAAAGGATGGAAGATTGTTTATAACCTTCCGCTCTATTGAGAGAGGTAAAAAGGCAGAGGAAAATGCGAAAGAGACTACAACCGGCGGTTTTATAAGTGAAGGCTGGGTAGCTTGGGTTGGTACATATGATGATTTGAAAAACGGCACAGAGGGGCAATACAGAATTAAGCTTGCACATATTTATACAGATGAGCAGGATGCTCCTGAATATTATGCCGGCTCAGATACGGGATACTGCGGAAATGTTGTACTCAGCGATGGTACAATTGTCACCTCCAGCTATGGTAAATTTAATCCCAATGATAGAGTAAACTTTAGTAGAAGCTACAAAACTTCTATTTGTTCTAAACGTATAAATCTTGCAGATACTGATGAACTGGTAGGACTGCTGAATCAATAATCAATGATTTCTGCATGATTTTCACAGCTAAAAACATATTGACCTGATTTATATAATTTTATATAATATAGTCATAGGAATTTATCTTTTTAGGAGAATAGTAATGGAGAAGAGAATTTTTCTCTCATCACCTACAATGTATGGTGATGAACAGGAATATATTAAAGAGGCCTTTGATACCAATTGGGTTGCACCGTTAGGTGCTAATGTAACAGGTTTGGAAAATGCAATGGCAGAATATATAGGTGTTGACGGAGCTGTTGCTTTGTCATCAGGTACAGCGGCACTTCATATGGCTGTTAAGCTTGCCGGTATTCAGCCGGGAGATATTGTATTATGCTCAGATATGACATTTTCTGCAACTGTTAATCCGGTATCGTATGAGGGCGGTAAACAAGTATTTATTGACAGCGAAAGAGAGTCCTGGAATATGGACCCTGCTGCATTGCGCAAGGCTGTTAAAAAGTATCCTGAGGCAAAGGCTGTTATATGTGTAAACCTTTATGGCTCACCGGCAAAGCTGGATGAGATTAAACAGATATGCAAGGAAAATAATTTGATTTTTATTGAGGATGCAGCTGAAAGTCTCGGAGCAACCTATAATGGAAAGCAGACCGGTACGTTTGGTGATTATAACGCAATTTCCTTTAATGGCAACAAAATCATTACCACTTCAGGCGGCGGTATGTTTTTGTCAGATAATCTTGAAGCATGCAAAAAAGTGCTTTTTTGGTCTACACAGTCAAGGGAGCCTGCTCCTCATTATCAGCATAATGAAATTGGATATAATTATCGTATGTCCAATATTGTTGCAGGTATAGGCCGAGGACAGATTCATCATATTGATGAACATGTCAGATTAAAGAAGAAAATTTACGATACATATAAAAATGCATTTTCCGATATAGATGCAATAACGATGAATCCTTATTTAGAGGAGAGTAATCCAAATTTCTGGCTGTCCTGTATGCTGATAGATTCCGACAAAAGTGATGTTACACCGGCTATGGTTATGGATGCCTTAGCTGCTGAAAATATTGAATCTCGTCCGATTTGGAAACCAATGCATATGCAGCCTGTTTTTGCTGATTGTGATTTTATTACAGCAAGTGATGATGTCTGTGTAGATGAGAAAATCTTTGCTAATGGTGTATGTCTGCCAAGTGATATCAAAAACACGGATGATGATATGAAAAAGATTATTTCAGTAATCACGTCATTATTTTAGGAGATTATGATGTATAAGTACATAAAGAGATTTTTAGACATACTTTCATCCCTTTTTGCTATTATTCTTTTGCTGATTCCTTATGCTGTTATCGCGATACTTGTCAGAACAAAGCTGGGAAGTCCTGTTATATTTAAGCAGGAAAGGCCCGGTAAGGATGGTAAGATTTTTACATTGATGAAGTTTCGTACAATGACGGATGAAAGGGACGAAAATGGAAATCTTCTTCCGGATGAATTACGGCTCACCAAATTCGGTTTATTTCTTCGTTCAACCAGTATTGACGAATTGCCGGAGCTTTTCAATATCTTAAAAGGTGATATGAGTGTTATCGGACCGCGTCCTTTGCTTGTTCAGTATCTTCCCAGATATAATGAGCATCAGTCAAGACGCCATAATGTCAGACCCGGTTTATCCGGCTGGGCCCAGGTAAATGGCAGAAACGCGATTTCTTGGGAAGAAAAGTTTGATTATGATGTGGAATATGTTGATAATTATACATTTGCTATGGATATAAGAATACTGTTTATGACAGTAAAAAATGTTTTAAAGCGTGAAGGCATAAGTAGTGAGTCAAGTGCCACTATGGAAGAATTTATGGGCAGTGAGGAAAAGGAAGTTATCAATGTCTGAGTCAGTTGTTATTATCGGTGCCGGAGGGCATGGAAAGGTTATAGCGGATATCGTTACTGCTTCCGGTGACGAGGTTAAGGGTTTTCTTGATGATGGAAAAGTCAAGGATTCTGATATTTTGGAGTTTAAGGTTTTGGGTAAGCTTCAGGATTATGTAAATTACAAGGATTGCTCTTTTGTTATTGCAATAGGTAATCCCGAGGTAAGAGAAAAAATTGCCGAGAGCTTATCGGTGAACTGGTATACGGCGGTGCATCCTAAGGCAGTTGTTTCCAAGCTGGGTACGAAAATCGGCGAAGGCACAGTGGTTATGGCTAACGCTGTTATTAATCCTGACGCAGAAATTGGTAAGCATTGTATAATTAATACGGCCGCAGTGGTTGAGCATGATAATATGCTTGAGGATTATGTGCATCTTTCACCGAATGCTGTTCTTGCCGGTACTGTAAAGGTCGGCAAATCAACACATATTGGTGCAGGTGCAACGGTGATAAATAATATTAATATTACAAATAACTGTATAGTTGGTGCAGGTGCGGTAGTGGTGAAAGATCTATCGGAAAGCGGTACATATATCGGTATACCTGCAGGGAGAGTTAAATGAAAATTTTAGTTGCTGCAAATTTTGATGTAGGTCTTTATAAATTCAGAAAAGAGCTTTTGCAGGAGATGATTAACAAAGGTCATGAGGTTTTTATATCCTTGCCCGATGGTGATTTGGTAAAACCGCTGGTTGATATGGGGTGTACATTTATTGAAACCGATATTGACAGACGCGGTGTCAATCCTGTTACAGATTTAAAACTTATAAAAAAATACAAAAATATTGTTCGCTCTGTTAAGCCTGATTTGGTTATCACATATACCATTAAGCCGAATCTATATATGGGTCTTGTATGTAAAAGAATGAAAATACCATATGCTATTAATATTACAGGGCTTGGAACTGCTTTTCAAAATCAAGGTGCTGTTTTAAAGGTATTTGTTACACTCTATAAGTTTGCCTGCAAAAAGGCAAAAACTGTTATTTTTGAAAACTGCGGAAATATGCAGGTATTTAAAAATTATAAGATTGTAAATGATGCACAATGTCTTTTAAATAATGGTGCCGGTGTTAATCTTGAGGAATATAAGCCCTGTGATTATCCTGACGGTAAATCTATAAGATTTTTATTTATTGGCAGAGTTATGAAGGAAAAGGGCATTGATGAACTGTTTGAAGCAGCTAAACGCATTAAGTCCGAATATAATGATGTAAGTTTTGATATAATAGGTCCTTATGAAGATGATTACAGTGATATCGTGATGAAGCTTCAAGAGGAGGGAATAATAAATTACTACGGATATCAGGAGGATGTTAAGCCATTTATTGAAAGGGCGCATTGCTTTGTACTTCCTTCCTGGCATGAGGGTATGGCGAATACAAATCTGGAATGCGGTGCAATTGGAAGACCGATTATTACCAGTAATATACATGGATGTATGGAGGCAGTTAATGATAAATCGGGCTTCTTAGTCCAGCCAAAAAATGCTGATGATTTGTATGAAAAATTGAAGCAATTTCTTGATCTGCCATACGAGGATAAAAAACGAATGGGTATGGAAGCACATAATCATATCGCCGAAAATTTTGATAAAAAAGATATTATAAATAACACAATTAATAGGTTAGGCATTTAAAGCTGAGAACAAATATAATGCAAAACAGCCTCAAATTGTGCAGACAATACAAAAGTCGAATAGATGATTTTCTGCATGATTTGAGGTTGTTTCACATTTCTGTATGTGCGTTATATCGTTTTGACATTAAATAAAGAAACAATTGTGCTTATTACTAATACAATTTAAATATAAATATAATAAGTCCATAGAGGAAGGATGATGCAATTCCGTACAGTATTACAGGTCCTGAGATGGTGAACATCTGGGCGGCTGTTCCCAGAATATATCCTTCGTGCTGGAACTCCAGTGCAGGTGAAACAACACTGTTGGCAAAGCCTGTGATTGGTACGATTGTGCCGGCTCCTGCGTGTCGTGCGATTTTGTCAAATACGCCGATGCCTGTTAAAATGGCTGTAATGATTATCAGTATACAGGAGGTGCCTGTGTTTGCTTCCTTCTCACTTAATCCTGCATTTTGCAGCAGGGTTATAATCAACTGACCAATCGTGCAGATGAGTCCGCCAAACAAAAAAGCCTTGACGCAGTTCAGAATTTTCGGAGAATTGGGACTTGCCTTATCGACCATTTTGCTGTATTCATCTTTGCTTATATTCATATAATCACTCCCGATAGTAATTATTTACAATATAATAACAATTATACTATTGACTTTTTTGATTACATTTAGTAATATTAAAATATACAATTTATAATAATGGAGGTAAAGTTATGCATCTTATTGAAGTGCGTGATGTTTACAAAATATATAATCCGGGTGAAAATCAGGTAAACGCTCTTGACGGTGTATCTATCACCATTGACGAGGGCGAGTTTGTTGCTATAATCGGACAGTCAGGCTCAGGTAAATCTACACTTATGAATATGCTCGGACTGCTGGATACTCCAACCAGCGGTGAGTATTATATCAACGGTCATTTGGTTGATGACTTAACAGATGACCAAATGAGTGTCATTCGTAATGAACAGATTGGCTTTATCTTTCAGGGCTTTAATCTGATAGCTTCTCTTTCTGCACTGGAAAATGTAGAGCTTCCTCTTGTTTACAGAGGAATGAAAAAGGATGAGAGACGTGAAATTTCCAAGGATGCATTGAATCGTGTAGGACTGGGTTCGCGTATGAATCACCTGCCGGCAGAGATGTCCGGCGGTCAGCAGCAGCGTGTTGCTGTAGCAAGAGCTATTGCTGCAAGACCTCCTGTTATATTGGCGGATGAGCCTACAGGTAACCTGGATACTCGTTCCACTAAGGATGTTATGGCTATCCTTCACGAGCTTAAAGATGAAGGCAGAACCGTTATTGTTATTACCCACGATAATGAAATTGCAGAGGAAGCGGAGCGTGTTATCCGTATTCGTGATGGTAAGGTTGTTGAGGATTATATAAATCCGGGCTATGAGCAAAAATACGGCAGAGAATCCAAAAAGGATAATAAAAATCCTATAGACGAAGGTTAATGGATATAGTATAATTTTAAAGGCAGCTTTTATGCTGCCTTTAGATTTTTGTATAAATGATTTACTTTTGCATTAATGCTTTAAATATGGTATTATTTTTTCACAAATAATGCTTTTATTGCGAAAACCATTGACTTTTACCCAGGGTAAAAGTATAAAATTCGCTTAGAGGTGATTGTATTGCGCATAAAAGAGGTTTGTAAAGAAACCGGCTTAACCGATAAGGCAGTCAGGCTTTATATAAATAATCAGCTGATAAATCCGTGTTTTACAGAAAATTATGCAGGACGCAAAAATTATTCTTTTAATGATGAGGATGTTGAAGCATTAAAGAGAATTGCAATACTGCGAAAGTACAATTTTTCGTTAAATGACATAAAAGAAATGCTGGAAAATAGTCAGAGTATTGCCTTGATATTAGAGAAGCATTTAAATAATACAAAGCAGAATTTAGAAGAGTCTTCCATGGTTTTAACGAATTTAAATAATGCTTATAACAGCACGGTTGATTCAGTGGATGACCTTTGTAATATATTAAGTGAAAATCTGGAACCAAATCATTACGATATATTAAATGCGATTCATACCATTTGGAATAAAATTAAAAAGAAAATTCCTATGATGATTGGTGTTTGTATTATAGGGATTGTTATTGCAATCATACTATTAGTTGTTATAACAATACTGCTGTCAAAACTTTTTATGCTATTATCCTAAGGAGCAATGATGAAACTATATAATGATACTTCCCACAGCTATAAGGCAATTATAAATGGAAAAGAATATGCTTTTAATAAAAAAGAAAGCATAAACTTTGATTGTACCGAAGAGACCAAGGTTGTTTTAAAATGTACAAATAAGAGCTCTGTTCACCTAAACTGGATAGATATGATTTTAGGTGTATTTTTTGGAGACAGCACAGTAACGATGCTGTATTGTGATTATGCCTTCCAAATTCAAAATAGTGACGATGCTGACGTTACCATTAAAAACAATGATTGGCATCCAAGAGAGCAGCTAGGCATTATGGCCTGCTATGCAGATGCTGATGTGACAGGGGAAGAATACCTTGTGCCGGATATTTCCAAAATAAAGAG
Source organism: Clostridium sp. (assembly GCA_023663865.1). GTDB lineage: Bacteria > Bacillota > Clostridia > Oscillospirales > Acutalibacteraceae > Eubacterium_R. The sequence continues at coordinate 6,186 of JAMPGU010000034.1, read as the reverse complement.
AAAGCATAAAAATCTTCATTTGTTTGTTTCGTCTTTATTCCCGATTGGAATTATACTTTTTATTCTTTGCTTTTTGTTCTCACCGCCGGTGCTGTTTATTTTGCTGTTTGCGATATGGCTGTTTATTTTTGGTGTTCCCAGTATAAAAGAAATTAAAAGATTTAAGAAGGCAGTAAATCAGGAATATATGAACAAGACACTGTGCGGTTACGCAAGGGAACGCAGAGCCGGCGGAACCCGTTATGATGAAACTACATCTAAAATCGGCAGAATGACCGATAAACTATTAAATAAAATGTTTAAATTTGATGAGGAAAAATAATGAGCTTAGTAGAATCAATATATATGTCGGGAAGAATTGTGTATGTAATACTGGTACCCGTTTTCAGAGAGCTTTCAGCCGTTTTGCTGGCATTTGCAATATCAAAGGACTGCAAGGCTCGTGACAATGGCAGCGGTGCGCTTTGGGGCTTATTTACTTTGATTACACCGGTGTTGTCTGGAATTATATATTTTATTTACAGCAGACTGCTTGTAAAGCGAAAAGCGAAAACACCTGACGATAATAAGAAAATAAAAAGCTCCTACAGATTAACTGCGGCGGCAATATTGATGTATATCATATCCCTTGTTATTGCTGTAACAGCAATCGTCACAACTCTAGCCTCGGGGACTGCGCTCCTTTCAGACGAAGAAAATATCGGGAATAATTTGGAAAACCTGCTTGAAGCTGAGTACTACGACAGAAACGGCATAAGGTACGACAGCGGTGAAGCCGTAATTCTCTATGACAAGGACGGCAATAAGTACCATTATGCAGAATCTCCCAATGGTTTTAATTACTTCACATATTTTGACGATAACGGAAATGAATATGATATTGAATATTGTTACATTTCAAAGGACGGATATTTTTATTATGACGAAAGCAATGCACTGGAGGACAGTGATGATTTATGGTATTATGATAAGCACTTTTATGATCGTGACGGAAACGAATATGCCCATATAGATGATTATGCATATTGGGATGAGGACGGAAACATTTGTGTTGTCTATATGGGTACGCACTATAGATATCCCTTTATCGAATAAAGTAGCCGCTGTGATGTGTTCAGCTTTGAATGTGTCACAGCGGTTTATTTTTATAATATTTATAAAATGTGTTTGGCAATATTGATTGGCACATGATGAATTTGATATAATTGTGCATATAAAAAGGAAATATATTTTTACTTTATGACAGAATTGCAAATCCTTGGCAATACTAATATTGTACTTTGTATATTTCTATTAAAATAAATTTTTATCATTTAGAGGGAAGCAGAGCTATGATTTATACAGTAACCTTTAATCCTGCACTTGATTATGTGCTGGAGGTGGATAATCTAAATGCAAAGGATATCAACAGGTCGAAAAAGGAAGAAATATATTTTGGCGGTAAAGGCATTAATGTTTCAGCCGTTTTGTCAAGACTTGGTGTAGAGAATAAAGCACTGGGCTTTTTAGCTGGCTTTTCAGGCAAACAGCTGGAGGAGATGCTGAATGAAGAAAATATAAAGAATGATTTTGTCTATCTTAATCGTGGCTATACACGCATTAATGTTAAGCTGAAATCAGACAGGGAAATGGATATCAATGCCCAGGGTCCGGATATAAAGCAAGAGGATATTGCTGCACTTTTTGAAAAATTATCTGTACTTCAAGAGGGTGACTTCCTTGTGCTTGCAGGCTCCATTCCCGGTTCACTTCCTGATGATATTTATGAAAAAATATTAGAACAGTTTAACGGAAAAGGAATCAACTTTGTGGTGGATGCCACCGGAGATTTGCTTGTTAATGTGCTTAATTACAGACCCTTTATGATTAAGCCGAATCACCACGAGCTGGGTGATATTTTCGGTGTGGAAATCAATAATACGGATGATATTAAAAAATATGCAAAAAAGCTGCAGGATAAGGGTGCGAAAAATATTCTTGTGTCCTGCGGAAAGAATGGTGCTGTATTAATTGATGAAAATGGGGTATTTTATACAATAGGCAATGTTCCCGGTGATATAATCAGCTCTGTTGGCTGCGGTGATTCTATGGTTGCAGGCTTTTTAGCAGGATATATCGAAACGAAGGACTACGCTTATGCACTCAAATTAGGCTCAGCCTGCGGAAATGCAACAGCCTTTTCTCCCAAGCTGGCAGCAAAGGCTGAAATAGATAATATGTTAGCCAAGCAAGAGTTGAATAAAATAAGAAGGGATAAGAATGAAAATTGTTGACCTGTTAAAAAAGGAAGCAATAAGGCTTAATGTTTCTTTAAAATCTAAAGAGGAAGCAATCGACAGCTTAATTGAGCTTCATAATAAAGCAGGAAATCTTCTGAATGTAAATGAATATAAAAAGGCAATTCTCGCCAGAGAGGCACAGGGTACTACTGCTATTGGTGAGGGAATTGCCGTTCCTCATGCAAAAAGTAAAAGTGTAAAAACACCGTCATTATCCGTATTAACGGTTCCCGACGGCGTAGATTATAATGCCCCTGACGGAAAGAAAACCAGTATTTTATTTATGATTGCCGCAACACTCGATGGTGATTTGCATCTCGAAATTTTATCAAGACTAATGGTTATGCTGATGGATAAGGATTTTTGTGATGCGCTCAGAAATGCAAAAAGTGCCGATGCGTTCCTGAGCATTATTGATAATAAGGAAAATGAAAAGTACCCGACTGAAAAAGATACACCTTCTCCTGTAAATCATAGCTACAGAATTTTAGCGGTGACTGCCTGTCCTACAGGTATTGCGCATACCTATATGGCTGCCGAGGCACTGGAAAAAGCAGGTGAAAAAATGGGCATCCCTTTAAAGGCGGAAACCAATGGCTCAGGGGGCGCGAAGAATGTTTTAACAAAAGAGGAAATTGCAGCCTGTGACGGTATAATTATTGCTGCAGATAAGAATGTAAAAATGGCACGCTTTGACGGCAAGCCTGTTGTAAAAACCTCTGTGTCCAATGGTATCAATAAGCCGGAGGAGCTAATCCAGCGTATCACCGAGGGCAGAGCCGCCGTGTACCACGCAGATCGTGAAGAGTCAGCATTCACAGAGGATGAAAAGGAAGGCTTTGGATGCAGTGTTTATAAGCATCTTATGAATGGTGTATCGCATATGCTGCCCTTTGTTGTGGGCGGCGGTGTGCTTATCGCTTTGGGCTTTCTTATAGATACAATTGCAGGGAATGCCGATTCAGGCGGTGACTTTGGTTCAGTCAATCCGATTGCCTCCGTAATATTCTGGATTGGCAAGGCGGCATTTGCATTTATGCTTCCGATTTTAGCGGGATATATTTCTCAGTCTATTGCTGACAGACCCGGCTTACTGCCCGGTATTGTTGGCGGATATCTTGCAACCACGGGAGCTACATTGTCCTCTCCAACCGGTGATGACAGTGCAGTATCAGGATTTTTAGGTGCACTTTTTGCGGGCTTTGCAGCAGGTATTCTTGTTAATGGAATTAAAAGAGCATTTAACTGGCTGCCAAAATCAATGGATGGTATAAAGCCTGTATTTATCTATCCGCTGATAGGCACGCTTTTTATTGGCCTCGTAATGCTGGCAATCAATCCGATTATCGGCTTTTTGAATTTAGGCTTATCAAACGGCTTGTCAAGCCTCGGCGAAACAAGCAGAATTCTTCTTTCCATTGTGCTTGCGGCAATGATGGCAACAGATATGGGCGGACCTTTTAATAAGGCTGCATATGTTTTTGGTACAGCGGCAATAGCAGACGGAAACAGCTGGATTATGGCAGCGGTTATGATTGGCGGTATGGTGCCTCCTATTGCGATTGCATTGTCAACAACTTTTAATAAAAACAAGTGGAATCATGAAGAAATAAAAAACGGTCCTGTGAATTATGTGATGGGACTCTGCTTTATTACAGAGGGTGCAATTCCTTACGCAGCTGCTGATCCGCTGCGGGTAATTCCGTCCTGTATGGTTGGCTCTGCCGTATCAGGTGCAGTTGCTGCATTGTTTAATTGTGCTTGCCCTGCGCCTCACGGTGGTATTTTTACCTTTGCAGTAGTGGAACATCCATTTGGTTATATAATTGCACTTCTTGCAGGATCCGTTGCTGGCGCATTCATGCTGGCACTGCTGAAAAGACCAAAACGAGCAATGGCTTAGGAGAGGGTAGTATGGTTTCAAAAACAACAAAGATAACGAATAAAATGGGATTTCATATGCGCCCTGCAAATTCCTTTGTAACGGCTATGGCAAAATATTCGTCAGATATTACTATTTTAGTAGATGATAAAAGAATTGACGGAAAAAGCATTATGAATATTATGGCAGCAGGTATCAAATGCGGTACAGAAATAACGATAGAATGCAGCGGTGAGGATGAAGGCGCAATGCTGAATGCTGCTGTTGATATGATAGAGTCAGGCTTTGGTGAATAAGCATTGAATTAAAATATTTTGGGGGCATAATAGATTGCTAAAGGGTATAGGCGCAAGTCAGGGATATGGCATCGGCAAGGCTGTTTTGATAAAGGAAATGGATTACGATTACAGCAAGGTGAAATATGCCGGAGCAGAAACGGAAAAGCAAAAACTTCAAAATGCTGTGCGCAGCTTTATTGCTGAAACCAAGGCTCTTATACAATCTGTTAAAGCCTCAGCAGGAGAAAAGGAAGCAGATATACTTGAAGGTCATATTGTTATGCTCAGTGACCCGTTTATGATTTCTCAAATGGAGGAAAATATTGAGAATGGATGTGTTGCTGAAAAAGCTGTGGATACAGTTTGTCAAAGGTTTGCCGATATGTTTTTAGCAGCTGATGACGATCTGACAAGGCAAAGAGCCTCGGATATCAGGGACATTAGAGATAGTCTGCTGTCCGTATTGCTGGGAACAAAGGGTGTTGATATCAGTATGGTTCCTGCCGGTACTGTACTGGTTGCAAAGGATTTTACACCATCCATGACAAGCCGTATTCATAAAGAGAATGTATGCGCTATCATTACTGAGATAGGCGGAGTAACAAGTCACAGTGCCATTTTGGCAAGAGCGATGGGTATACCTGCAGTGCTTTCTGTTCCCGATGCAGCAAAAAATATTAACAATGGGCAATTGCTTATATGTGACGGCTTTGACGGAAAAATCATTGATACCCCGACGGAAAAGGATATTGCAGAATACACCAATAGGCAGGCAGAGTATTTGGTGCAAAAAGAAAGTCTAAAGGCTTTTATAGGAAAAGAAACCATAACCAAAGCAGGCGAAAAAAAGCTGGTGTACGGCAATATCGGGAGACCGGAAGATGTGCAGAGTGTGGTGCAAAACAGCGGTGAAGGCATCGGCCTTTTCAGGACAGAATTTCTATTTATGGACAGAAGCACCCTGCCAACTGAGGAGGAGCAGTTTGAAGCATATTCAACCGTTGCAAAAGCAATGGAGTGCAAAGAGGTAATCATTCGCACTCTTGATATTGGCGGAGATAAGGAAATACCGTATTTGTCTATTGCCAAAGAGGATAACCCGTTTATGGGCCATAGAGCAATCAGATATTGTCTGGATAATCCAAAGCTGTTTAAGACGCAGATTAAAGCAATTTTGCGTGCTGCTGTTTTCGGTAACGTTAAGCTTATGCTGCCTTTAGTGACTTGTGTTGAGGAGGTGCACAGAGCTAAGACGCTTATAGATGAATGTGCGCTTGAGCTGGCAGAAGCCAATGTGGAGTATAAGTCCGTGCCGGTGGGTGTTATGATTGAAACTCCGGCAGCTGCAATGATTTCCGATATGCTTGCAAAAGAGGCAGACTTTTTCTCTATCGGTACAAATGATTTGACTGGATATATTATGGCTGTGGACAGGGGGAATGCTAATGTCAGTCAACTGTATGATTCTCTCAACCCGGCTGTGCTCAGAGCAATCGAGCTGATAATAAAAAATGCAAAAAAAGCAGGTATACAGGTTGGTATGTGCGGTGAAGCAGCAGCTGATGCAAGGCTGATACCAAAGCTGATTGAATGGGGGCTTGACGAGTTTTCGGTTACTCCCGGCAGTATTCTGCAAACACGAAAAGCAATCAGCGAAAGCTGATACAAATAAAATGCAAAAAACAACGGTGAAATTTAGCTGAGGTGTCGTAACGAAGTATTGGTTTCTCGTGGTAATTGCCTGTAA
>JAMPGU010000033.1 GCA_023663865.1 Clostridium sp. | reverse complement strand
TGTATAGAGATTGTAAGCGGTGCGTCGGAAATGTTCGGCATTAAGATTGCCAAGAACTTTAACCAGCCCTTCTTCTCCCGCTCAATCAACGAATTCTGGAGAAGATGGCATATAACGCTGGGCTTATGGCTGAAGGAATATGTATTCTATCCTGTAAGCCTATCCGGCAGCTTTAAAAAGGTAAACGGATTTGTAAGCAAGCACATTAAGAGCGAGCATCTTGTAAAAATGATACCGGCTGCTTATGCACTGTTTTTTGTATGGTTCTGCAACGGAATATGGCACGGCGCATCAGGCAAGTACATATTCTATGGATTGTATTATTATGTGTTAATGATGCTGGGAGAGTTCACCAAGCCATTCACGGACAAGCTTTGCGCAAAGCTGAAAATAAACAGAGAAGCGAAGCCTTATCATCTCTTTCAGATGATTCGTACCTTTATTATCATTAATATTGGTATGCTTATTTTCAGAAGTGCCACCATTGGTGAAAGCACCCATTTGTTCTTCAGTATGTTTAAATCTGTAAACATTGTTGAACTGTTTAACGGAACTTTCACAATAGAAAATATAACAAGCAAGGACTATTTTATTCTTGCGGTATGTGTTCTTGTACTCTTTGTTATAGGACTGCTTAACGAGAAAAATATTGAAATCAGAAAGCAGCTTGCATCTAAGCCATTTATTCTTAGATGGTTAATCTATTTCGTATTGATTTTTGCAACAATTATTTTGGGAATATACGGCGGAAACTACGGAAACGCTGCAATGATTTACGGTCAATTTTAGGATAGAATATGAAAAACTTAAAAAAGAATGTATCAGGCTTAATCAGAGCAATTATCTTTATAATAATATTTGCCTTTTTATTTGCAGAGCTATCTTATATATTTGTACCTAAGGGCAACGATGATGCCACAGGTATGTCAATAAATATCACGGAAGCGTATAAGGCAGAGGATAAAAATTCAATAGATGTGGTATTTGTAGGAAACTCTGATATATACAGAGCAATAAATCCGGTTTTAATTTGGGAGGATAACGAGATAACCAGCTGTGTAATCGGTATGCCCAGTATGACAACTGCGGATATCTGCGGTCACCTTAAAGCAATGTTTAAGAAGCAGACGCCAAAGCTGGTTGTTTTAGAGACAGACTGTATGTTTTCTTCCATCAACAAATTTGGTGACAACGGACAGCTGAAAAAGGAAAATAAAAGAAATCTTATAGAAGAAATTTCCTACGGACTAGAAAATCTGCAAACCAAATTCACCAATGTGGATGATGCTTTGCTGTCTGCAATCAGCTACCGCTTCCCTCTTATGAAATACAAGGAGAGATGGAAGGAGCTGAATACATACGATTTTACAAACACGAATGACAGATTCAAGTACTTTGCAAAGGGATATGTATATAACGATAAGGCACGCCCGTTTAAACACGGCAGCACCTATCTCGGCACAAATGATGCGTCTACTGAAAGCTTTGACAGAAATGTTGAAAAGGATATGGAGCAGATTATCAGCATATGCAAGGAGCATAATGCACAGCTGGTACTGCTTACCGTTCCATCCGGAAACAGCTGGAACTGGAAAAAGCATAACACGGTGGCTGCATATGCAAAAACGCACAATCTGATTTATACCGACTATAATGTGGATATGGATTTGCTGGACGGCTTTAACTGGGAAACAGACACAAAGGATGCGGGAAATCATTTAAACAACAGCGGTGCTGTAAAGGTTACCAAGGCTTATGAAAAGGTGCTTCGTGAAGAAATCGGATTATCTGCCAGTGCGTTAACACCCCAGCAAACGGAAGCATGGAATATGGACGCCGCAAAGTTCTACGAAAAAATAGATAAGAAGGATTAGTATGTATACAAAATCCACACCCAAAATATATTATGAAGTTGAGGGCAGCGGACCTCCCCTCATTCTGCTGCATGGAAACAAAGAGGACCACAATATATTTGACAAGCTGAAAGCCAGTCTCAAAGACAGCTTTACCTTATATCTTGTGGATGCAAGAGGTCACGGAAAAAGTGAAAAGGTGAATGAATATCACTACAGTGATATGGCGGATGACATACTGAGGATTATAGATGAAAACCATTTATGCCAACCATATTTTTATGGTTTCAGTGACGGTGGAATCGTGGGTCTGCTCTGTGCTGTAAAAAGAAAAAACGCTTTTTCTAAAATGATATTATCCGGAGCTAATGCCAATGTCAGCGGACTGAAAGCACTGCCCCTTTTTGGAATGAAGCTGGGATATTTTATCAGCCGTGACAAGCGAACAAAAATGATGCTCAAAGAGCCTTCCATAAGCAAAGAGGAACTCCAATCCATCCGATGCAAAACCTTGGTGCTTGCCGGCGAAAACGACTTAATCAAAGAAGCACATACAAGATACATTGCAAAATGCATAAAGGATTCCAAGCTGATTATTTATCCCAAAAAGCTGCACGGAGATTATGTTGTGCACAGTGATTTTTTAAAGGATGATATAAAAGCATTTTTATATACGTGAGGCTTAATAATATTACAGTTATATAAACAAAGAAATCCTATCAACACCTTAGGGAAAGCTGAGGTGTTGATAGGATTTTTTATTTTACTTGGTATTATTTTATACGGCCTGCCGCATCATCTCAGCACGTATTTTATCCAAAATTTTCTTTTCCAGCCTGCTGATATAGGACTGAGAAATGCCCAAGCTATCCGCAAGCTGCTTTTGCGTCATACTCTCTCCCCCATTTAAACCAAAGCGCATAATCATCAGGTTCCTTTCTTTTTCAGGGAGATTATTGACTATTTTCAAAAGCAGCCGTTTTTCATCGCTGTACTCTATCGGTTCAAACACATCATCCGGGTCTGTTCCCAGAACGTCACGCAGGGTCAGCTCATTGCCATCCCAGTCCACCGACAACGGCTCATCAAAGCTCATTTCAATCTTCATATTATTCACCTTGCGCAGATGCATAAGAATTTCGTTTTCTATACAGCGGGAGGCGTATGTAGCCAGCTTTATATTTTTATCAGGGTTAAAGGTTTTAACCGCTTTCATTAACCCGATTGTACCAATAGATACAAGGTCCTCGGTGGAAGTTGTTTTCGACTCAAATTTCTTTGCAATATACACAACAAGCCGCAGGTTATGGGTAATAAGAAGCTCACGGTTTTCATCATTTCCTGCCCGCAGCTCATTCATAATTTTATCCTCAGCCTCTTTTTTCAGCGGCGGCGGCAGCGTTTCGGGACCATTTATGTAATAACACTTTTGTTTTTTGAAAAGTTTCAGAAATAAATCTTTAATCTTAAATCTCATATTCTTTTATTCACCTCAAATATTTAATAGCTCGGGATTCAGTATTGCGGAAAAATCCTTTGACTCTACCGTTGAAAGCGCCACATAAACACGCTCACTTTCAAAGGAGCTCTTTCCGTTGGAAACAATAATCTTATCCGGCTTAAATGCCTTCAGCATTCCCTCACCTCCCACTGTGTTATAGGGTATAATGCGTTCTGCTTCAAACGCGATTTTTGAGCTGTCTGCAATAATAACAGGATAATTTGAAAAAGGCTCTTTGAGTTTATTTCCGCTGTCTAAAAAGGCAAACAAATGATACGCCTGACCGTTTTTATAAATCGTTAAGGAATATATTTCTTTTTTGGAAATTGTACGGTTATATATCCTTATTACAAGTATGGATATGATATAGGCAGTCAGCGCCGACAGCAATAGAACAATTGCAGGTATATCAAAATATACAACATCATTATTTATGACAATACCATCGGGCTTGAAAAACAGCCAAAATGCCAAGACGATACCCAGAAACAGAATATTTGAAAAATAAAAGAATGCCAGCGCTTTCAGGTACACGGCTAACCGACTGAAGCCAAAAGCAAGCAGCACCATAAATGCTGACACAAGAAGTTTTCCGAAAACAGTAACTAAAAAATGCAGCTTAGGTGCAAGAATAACCAAGGCATAGACACCGCCGACAAAAGCCGCTATCAGCATTCTGTATGTTCTTGCCGTAGTTTTTGTCAGCTGCTTTGTAAGCAATAAAAGAAGATAGGATATAAAAAAATTAAGTACAAAAAGCACATCTACATATATAACCAAAAGAGAAACCCCCACTACTGATTATACTCAGCAATGGGGGTTTAATTTGTCACAATTAATCCTCTATTTCAATTGTTTCAATAACAACGTCATACACAGGCTTGTCAGCCATACCGGTACGTGTAGCTGCGATATCCTCAAGGACATCTGCACCATCCGTAATCATACCAAATACTGTATGGTGGAAATCAAGCCATGGTGTTCCGCCAACCTCTTTATATTTATCAATAATCTGCTGCGGATAGCCCTTATCCTTCAGACCCTCCATTTGAGAAAGCAAGGAATCCGGAACTGTCTTTGCCTGAACAATAAAGAACTGAGAGCCGTTTGTATTCGGTCCGCTGTTTGCCATGGAAAGAGCGCCATAATAATTGCGTGCATCAATACTGAATTCATCCTCAAAGCTTCTGCCCCAGATGGATTCACCTCCGCATCCGGTACCCTCCGGGTCTCCGCCCTGAATCATAAAATCCTTAATTACACGGTGAAAAATCAAACCGTCATAGTAACCGTTTTTTGCATGTGTAGAAAAATTCTCAACTGCCTTTGGAGCGTACTGCGGATAGAGCTCAAAGCACATATCGCCTTTGTTTGTTTTAATTGTAGCCTTCATTAAAGTTTAACCCTTTCATTTATTCTTTTTAATACATCAACATCAATTTTGGTAATCTCTCTGTCATATGTCATAAGACCATTCAACTCATCCTCAACATCGGTCAGCTGTGTATACACAGTCGCGCACAGTCCGCTCTTAATCTGAGGAATAATCACATTATTGAATAATCTTTCATATGCTCTTGTTAATGTATCTTTGGTTTTATATATTTTATAACCAAACATTTTATCATTAAATGTATGGTTATATATTTTCATACTATACCCTCCGAATTCAGAGAGAACATAAGGTCTGCTGCCCTTTTTCACCCTGATAGGCGTAAAGTAAATATGCTTTGATATAACATCACTAGCACCCATATCATGCCAGCCTGAGGTGGTATCAATAACTCTGGTGGTATCCATTTTCTTTAACTTTTCGTAAGCCTTGGCACTGTCAAACTGTCCCCAGCCCTCATTAAACGGCACCCACATAGCAATGCAGGGGCAATTGTACAGAAGATTCACAGTTTCCTCCAGTTCCTGATAATAAAGATCTCTGCCTTCTTTTTCAGTTCTGTGGAAATTTCTGTAATTTCTATCATCAAGGGTTATATTGATAAATGGTATTACCGACACTTCAAGTCCGTAATCTCCGCCGCCGTTCACCATATCCTGCCATACAAGAATACCGTTCACATCGCAGTAATGATACCACAAAAGCGGTTCTATTTTAATATGCTTGCGCAGCATATTGAAGCCGGCTGACTTTGCAAAAAGCACATCATTCTCCATAGCTTCATTACAAGGCGGTGTCAAATATCCGTCAGAATAATAGCCCTGGTCAAGAAGTCCATTGTGAAAATACGGCTTATTATTCAGGAACAATCTTTTGATGCCATTTTCATCCACACCGGTAGAAAACTTTCTCATTCCGAAGTAAGACTTAATGCTCTCTCCGCACGCCTTAAACACAACGTTATATAAGAATGGAGATTCCGGAGACCATGATTTGAAAACGGGAATTTTAACAACCTTATCTGTTGTATCTGCAATCAGCGTATCACCATCATAGATCAGCACCTCAACATCATCTGTACCGAAATATTCAAACTTAACCTGCTCATGGTCATAATCAGGCGTAATTTTAACACTGTCAAGATGCTCAACAGGGGTTGACTCCAGCCAAACAGACTGCCAAATTCCGCTCTGCGCAGTATACCAAATGCCGCCGCGCTTTATCTTTTGCTTACCGCGGGACAAGGATTTTGTATCTGAAAAATCCTGAACCTCAACCTCAAGTATATTCTTACCCTCAGCAAGATAATCTGTTAAATCAATTCTAAAGGGTGTATAGCCGCCCTTGTGACTGCCTGCCTTTTTACCGTTGCAGTAAACCGTAGCAAGTTGGTCAACTGCACCGAAATGCACATACACCTTACCTTTATTAAAGCCCTCAGGAAGTGTAAATTCCTTTTTATAGAACAAGTATTCATTTGGCTTAATAACACGGCAAACACCCGACAGCTCTGTCTCCGGTGAAAACGGCACAGTAATATCAGCAGTATAATTTAACGGTCTGCCGCCGTTCTTCTTTATATTATACTGCCATGTACCATTAAGACTGATATAACTATCACGCACAAACTGCGGTCTCGGATATTCAGCCAGCGGACATTCGCGGTTAATTGTTTTGCTCCACTTTGTGTTTAACATAATTATCCCTCAACAATCTTTCCATTCATAATTTGTATACGCTTATTACATATTTCAAGCGCCGCCTTCTTGTGGGATACGATAATGCAGGTAACATTATCAAGCGCTTTAAGCCTGGTTAAAAACTGCTTTTCCGTAGCATCATCCAGTGCCGAGGTTGCCTCATCCAGCAAAATCACCGGAGCCTTTGAAATAATACTTCTTGCGATGGCTAAACGTTGCACCTGACCTTCGGAAAGGCCCATACCCTTTTCACCAATCACAGTATGAATACCATCGGGCAGTTCATCAATAAACTGTCTTGAACAGCTGATATCAATTGCTCTTTCAATCTCTTCCTGTGTAACATTATCATTGACAAAGGTTAAATTATCCTTTATCGTTCCCGATATAAGCATATTGCCCTGAGGAACATAGGAAAACAGCTTTCTTGTATATTTATCAACAGGGATATCGCCATTAACGGTATTCAGTGTTATATCTCCCTCCTGAAGCGAAAAAACACCGAGAAGAAGCTTTAGCAAGGTACTCTTGCCGATACCTGATATACCCATAATTGCCACAAAATCGCCTTTATTAACAGACAAAGAGGTTTGCTCCAAAATAACATCTCTGTCATATTTAAAGCTGATATTTTTGAATTCAATTGATTTTAAAGCCTTATAAACATCGTCTGCATTAAAATCATTATCATTTACGGAAGCCTCATCCTCAAGCTCGTCAATCTCCATTAAACGCTCCGCCGAAGCAATCATTGAAAAATACTGAGGAAAAACACCTGAAAGAGAAGCAAAGGGTGCCTGCACCTGATTAACCAGCTGTATCATAGCGGTAACCGTACCATATGTCATAACGCCGGTCAGTATTCGCCACGCACCAAAAGCAATGGCAAAAACGGAGCCGATATTGAAAACCGTGCTGAGACCGACATTTGCAAAAATACTGAAATTACGTTTTTTGATTAATGCCTTAAAATTATCCTCCTGCAGTTCATCTGTCTGCTCTTCAATTTTCTCCTCCACAGCAAATGCTTTAACTGCCAAAAGATTTGATATAGCCTCTTGAATATAGGAACGGGTTCTGCCTTCCGTTTCCTGCACTTTTTTGTGAAGAGATTTCAGATTTCTTCTGAACAGTCTTGTCAAGGCAAAAACGAAAACACCTGCGGCCAAAAAGATAAAGGCAAAGACTTTATCAAGTACAATAAGATAAATCAGTGCACCTGACAGCTTTGAAATAAAGAAGGCTGTATTCGGAACAATTTTGGTGAAGCTGTCTGCAACAACATTTATATCATTAAACATTCTGTTATGAAGCTCACCGGTATGATAAGAGGTTATCAGACCGTAATCCTTTTTCATAATGCTGTCAAGCATATGACGGCGCAGAATAATCTCCAGTCTGCCCCTGCATCGCTCCGCCACACAATTGCGCATAACAGACAGCGTCATCTGCAAAAATACAACACCCAGCAGTGCAACACCATATTTGACTATGAACGCCATATCCTTATTGATGGTAGCACCATCAATGATTCGCTTGGAAAAATTAGCAAAGAAGACAGATGTAACACCGTGAATAATATTTATAAACACTAAAAAAATGATTACAGGAATTTGCTGCCTGCAGATACTCGCAATCCATTTCAGCGCTGTTATGTCAGATTTTTTTATAGCTTGCTTACTTTTCATTCGGATAATTTAACTCCTTCTTGAATATATGACGCCTTGCCCAGCTGATGCACCGCGGAACGAACAGAAGCAGCGGACGAATCGGAAGCAGAGCTACCCATATTCTTGAATAAATCTTATAAGGTACAGAATTCTGACAATCAACATAATGCTTGCCATTCTTGTAAAAGCCCACTAAAACACCGCAAATCATATCGTCGGTAACATATTCTTTTTTGAGCAGATTATCCCCTACGATAACATAATGGTCATCACATACCTTTATGATTCTGTGCATAATATATTTTCCGCTTGGCATAACATAAACCGGAACATCATATTTTTTCAGTCTGCCGGTATTTTTTACAACAATAATATTGTCACGTCCGTGATGAATCAGGGGCAGCATGGATGTTCCGACAGTGAGACCTGTATATCTGCCGGATGTCTCAAGTATTTCTTTTATTGATTTATATTCTTCCATAACAAAACTCCATATATAGTTAAACTAATTATAACAGATATATCCTATATATGCAAACAAAAAATAATACAGGGCGGCTCAATTGACAATTCCTTGCAGCTATGTTATAATGGATTGCAATAGATAGGAAAAAAGCCGAACTGTTGCAGTTCGGCTTTTTTCTTGATTAAATAACGATTGCAGGCTGAAAGGGAGAAAAAATGGATTACGATTTAATCATCATTGGCTCAGGTCCTGCCGGTATATTTACGGCTTTGGAGCTGATAAAAAGACAATCAAAAAAGAAAATCCTTTTGATTGAAAAAGGTAAGCCGGTTGAAAAGAGACATTGTCCGAAAAGTGAAACCGGATACTGCGTTAACTGCAAGCCAAGCTGTGCCATCACAACAGGCTTTTCAGGTGCAGGTGCATTTTCTGACGGAAAGCTCAGCCTGAGTTATGAGGTTGGCGGTGATTTGCCCACGCTTATAGGAGAGGATTATGCACAGGAGCTGATTGATTACACGGACAAGATTTATCTTGAATTCGGCGCGGATACAAAAATAGAGGGCATTAACACCGGTGACGCCATTAAAGAAATAAGAAAAAATGCCATTAAGGCGGGTTTAAAGCTGGTTGACTGCCCAATCCGCCATCTGGGAACAGAAAAGGCACAGGAGCTGTATTACAAAATTCAGACCTATCTTGCAGAGCATGGTGTAGATATGCTGTTCTCCACCGAATGCAGAAATATTATTATTGAGGACTCTGTCTGCAAGGGTGTTATTATTGATAACAAGGGAACAGATAAAATTATTACCGCGCCTGAGGTTGTTATTGCGACAGGACGCAGAGGTGCTGACTGGCTTGAAAAGCTATGTCAGGAGCACGATATTGCCCACAAGCCCGGAACTGTTGACATAGGTGTAAGGGTAGAATGCAGAAATGAGGTTATGGAAAAGGTTAACGAAGCCTTGTATGAATCAAAGCTTATCGGATACCCGCGACCATGGAAAAACAAGGTACGAACCTTCTGTCAAAATCCCGGTGGATTTGTAGCACAGGAAAACTATGATAATGACTTAGCAGTTGTAAACGGTCACAGCTTTAAGGATAAAAAGAGTGAAAATACAAATTTGGCTATACTTGTCAGCCACAACTTTACAGAGCCGTTTAACCAGCCGATTGAGTATGCACAAAAGGTTGGTGAGCTGACAAATATGCTTGGTGCCGGCAAAATTATGGTACAGCGCTTTGGCGATATTTTAGACGGCAAAAGAACTTGGCAGTATGAACTGACAAAAAGCAATGTTAGGCCGACGCTGAAGGATGCGGTTGCAGGTGACATTACAGCTGCAATGCCATACAGAGCTATGACAAACATCATTGAATTTATCAAAATGCTGGATATAGTCGTTCCGGGATTTGCATCTACAGAAACTTTGCTGTACAGCCCTGAGCTGAAATTTTACAGCAACAAGGTTAAGATGGACAAAAATCTTGACACGAATATTAAAGGTCTGCACTGTCTAGGAGACTCATCAGGCTGGACCAGAGGGCTGATGATGGCAAGCGTTATGGGCGTACTAATGGGTCAAAAATTAAGCGAAACAGAATAACAAAACACCCAATGCAGAAGCATTGGGTGTTTTTGATTGTTAATAATATAATGATAAAACTCTGATTACAGAGCTGCCTTTGCAGCTTCAACAAGAGCTGTAAAGCCTGCAGGATCAGCAATTGCGATTTCAGAAAGCATCTTTCTGTTGAGGTCAATACCAGCCTTCTTGAGACCATTCATAAATGTTGAATAGTTCATACCGTTTGACTTGCAAGCAGCAGAAATACGAGTAATCCACATTCTTCTGAAATCTCTCTTCTTCTGCTTTCTGCCGATATATGCATACTGTCCGCTCTTCATTACAGCCTGCTTAGCTGTTTTGAAAAGTCTGTGCTTTCCGCCGTAATAGCCTTTAGCTGCTTTTAATACTTTCTTTCTTCTCTTGCGAGTAGCCATAGCGCCCTTAATTCTTGCCATGTTAATATACCTCCGTGTTTATATAGTTAATGCTTAAAAATCAAGCGAAATTCTTTTTGCAACAAGGCTCTGACTTGTAATACAAGACAGATTCTTATTTATAAGGAACAAGTCTCTTGCACTGCTTCTGGTTTGTTACATCAGCAACTGCAGTCTTGCGAAGATTTCTCTTACGCTTTGTTGACTTCTTTGTAAGAATGTGAGAGGTATAAGCATGAGCACGCTTAACCTTGCCGCTTTTTGTTGTCTTGAAACGCTTTTTAGCGCCGCTGTGTGTCTTAATCTTAGGCATAATTATTCCTCCGTATCATAAATTATTTAGCTTGCTTTGGTGACAGGAACATAAGTATCTGTCTGCCCTCCAGCTTCGGTGCCTTATCAACATTTGCTTCCTCAGACAAAGCCTCAGCAAAGCGTTTCATATTATCAACGCCCAGCTCTGAATGCGCCATCATTCTACCCTTTAAGCGGATAGAAATTTTCAGCTTATGGCCGGCAGCCAGAAACTTTTTAGCATGATTAACCTTTGTGTTGAAATCACCGACATCAATTGTAACAGAAAGTCTGATTTCCTTCGTTTCAATCTGCTTTTGATTTTTACGATTTTCTTTCTCCCTTTTAGCCTGCTCATAACGGAACTTTGAATAGTCCATAATTTTGCAGACCGGCGGCTTAGCCTGAGGAGCAATCTTAACAAGATCAAGATCCTTATCCTCGGCAATTCTAAGTGCCTCTTTCGCACTCATAATGCCAAGCTGCTCGCCATCAGCAGAAATGACACGCAATTCCTTGTCTCTGATTTCATTATTAATCTGATGAGTTTCCTTGCTGATAAATAACACCTCTTAAAAAAATAATAACAAATAAAGTGCGAACGCAAAACGCCCGCACTTCAATAATACATAAGTAATATCGCCCTTTTCACTAACGTTTAAGGGGAGAACGGGAGCGTTCTTCTTTGTTGTGTAGATATATTAACATATGAATATCATTTTGTCAAGAATTATTTTATTGTGTATTTGTACTGCCTAATTTTGCCCATTGATTTTGGAAATCGGTATAATCATCGGTAAAATAAAAATCTGCTCCATTATTATATGAGAAGAAATAATAATAACCTGTCTCCGCATGATTTACAACTGCATCAATATTTGCAACACCCGGATTGCAGATAGGTCCGCTGGGCAGAGCAGCACATTTATAGGTATTGTATGAAGAAACGGTTTCATCACCGAAGCCTGCCTCACGCAGCTTATTGCCGTAATCAATTGTAACATCGCTTTGAAGCTGCTGACCCTTTTCAAGTCTGTTAATAAATACAGATGCTATTTTCTCAGCAACGCCATCACCAAGTGTTTCCTTTTCTACTACTGATGAAAGGGTTACCAGCTCATAAAGGGTCATATTGTTATCCGAACAGTAGGTGCGCCAATTTTCACTAACTCTGTCGGCAAAGGCTTGCAGCATGGTATCAACCACTTCATATGCCTGCATATTTTCGGCAAAATCATAGGTTGCAGGAAAAAGGAAGCCCTCCAGCGGATAAGCTATATTTGCATTATCGGGAATTTCACGGATAAAGGAATAGTCATATTCTGACTTATCACTGCAGGCATTCAAAAATTCCTCTGCACTGCATACACCGTTTTCCTCAAGGGTAGTTGAAATCTTAAAAATATCATACCCCTCGGGAATACATACGGAAACTGCCTGATGCGTAACATCCGGTGTTTTAAGCTTCTGTGCAATTTCCTCATAGCTCATCTGCGCGTGAAGATCATAATCACCGGGTATATATTCAAAGTCAGGATAATTTTTATTCATCCACATATCCCATACCGTATCATTATTAATGATTTCATTTGAAATCAAGGCTTGTCCCACACCATACTGGGAGGTACTTGTAATCGTAACCATACCGCCTGATTTCTGCCTTCTGTTGCCGTTAATATCATCAGACACATATTTATAGCCGGCAAAAACTGCCGCTGCTGCCAAAAGAACTGCAACCACAGCAATTATAATTGATAAGCCCTTACTTTTCTTCTTTGCCATAGAATTCTCCTTTATCTGTACACATTGGAATATGTGCCAGCCCTCTGTCTGTAATCTCGCTGCCTATTACCTTAAAACCAAGCTTTTCATAAAAAGGCACGGCATAATTCTGTGCATCAACATATACCGTATCGAAGCCCATACCAAAGGCTTTCTCTGTGACAGCGCGTACAATACCCGCACCATAGCCTTTACCGCGGCATTCCCGCAGCACGGCAATTCTTCCGATTTTACAGCCCTTATCCGTTTGGGCAATTCTGGCAGTTGCCACAGCCTTTTCATTTTCATAAAGCAGAGCAAAAACAGAGCAGGCATCATACAAATCAAATTCTTCATCTGCCTTCGCTCCCTGCTCCTTGGTAAAAACAGCAGTACGTATTGCCTTTACAATTTCAAATTCAGGGTCGGTATAATTAAAAAAATATATATTATTCATCATTATTTAATATCATGCACTTTCAGCATATTCGTTGTACCGGAGATACCCAGCGGAATACCTGCGGTAATAACAACTGTATCACCACCGCTGACAATGCCTGCTTTAAGAGAAACATCCACAGCGTGGTCAAACAGCTCATCCGTATTATCCTTCAGCTCACACTTCAGCGGAGTAACACCCCAGCTGAGAGCCAACTGACGCCAAACCTTTTCATCAATCGTTGCACCGATAATATCTGTCTGCGGTCTGAATTTTGAAATCATACGGGCTGTAGTTCCGCTTTTTGTAACCGTAATAATTGCGGAAGCACCCAAATCGTGAGAGGTGGTAACCGTAGCGTGGCTGATGGCAGAAGTAATATCCTTCGCACCGCTCTTTGTATAAAAATTATTAAAACGCTTAATGTAATCAATATCCTGCTCGGTAGTTTTCGCAATAGAGGTCATAGCCTCAACCGCCTCTACAGGATGATTTCCGACAGCACTTTCACCGGAAAGCATAATTGCACTTGTACCATCATAGATTGCATTGGCAACGTCAGTAATCTCTGCCCTTGTAGGTCTTGGATTATTAATCATAGATTCAAGCATCTGTGTGGCAGTAACAACAATTTTACCGGCAGCATACACCTTATGGATAATCATTTTCTGAATTGCCGGAATCTTCTGGAAATCAATTTCAACACCCATATCACCGCGGGCAACCATAATACCATCGGACACTTTGATGATATCATCTATATTATCCACGCCCTGCGCATTCTCAATCTTGGCTATAATCTTGACATCCTTCCAGCCAATTGCCTCAATATAATTTCGCATAATGGTTATATCTGTAGCATTGCGAACAAAGGATGCTGCAATAAAATCAAAGTCATGATTGGCACCAAACTGCAAATCAGCCATATCACGGGAGGAAAGATAAGGCATATTCAGCTCCACACCCGGAACATTAACCCCCTTGTGGTTGGTTAATTTTCCGCCGTCCACAACTGTACAGTTAATTTCCGCACCAATTACACTGTCTACAGTCATGGATATAAGACCATCGTTAATCAAAATCGTAGTGCCGACGCTGACATCAGCAGGCAAGCCCTCATAATTAATATAGCATTTTTCCTGTGTACCGAGGCAGTTTTCGGTAGTAAGAGTAAACTTATCACCGGTATGAATGATAACACCCTCAGGATTTTCAAAATCACCGAGACGAACCTCAGGACCTTTTGTGTCCAGCAGAGTGGCTATAGGCAGATTCATTTTTTCTCTGACCTTTATAACCTCGTTGAGTCTCTTTTCGTGATCCGCATATGAACCGTGACTGAAATTAAAGCGAGCCACATTCATACCGGCATTTATCATTTTTTCAAGCACCTTCGGGTCATCGGTTGCAGGACCGAGGGTGCAGATAATTTTTGTTTTTTTCATATTTACGCTCCATAGTTTTTTGTAAACATTTTTAATTTATCGTTAGTATAATACCACAAAAAATGTAAATTGCAACAAGAAAAGAATTAACGTTTTGTTAATAGAATTTCATTTTTTGTGATTATATATTACAACATAAAAGAACCGCATTTATTTTGGTAATATCAGAGATTATTTTTTAAATATGCGATTAATTCAGGCCTTTCATTAGGAAGCTCTCCGCCGATTACCTTTTCAAGAAGGGAATGCAGTCCCTCCCCGATTTGCTTGCCAGTAAGACCTATATCCATCAAATCATTGCCGTCAACAGCCAAATCCTTAACCGTAAAGGGCTCACCCTCTTCTATAATTGCATTTAAAACCTGCTCTGTTATTTCTAATCTATCCAGCTCCTCCCCGGTCATAAGAGGATTTTGCGCCAGCTTATCGGCACGCTTAACCGCAATCAAATCACGCAGGTTATGCTCCCCTGCTTTTGACAGCCATTTTTTTATCTTTTTTCTGTCTGTACCTATATGCATATCATGAATCGGCACAAGAAACATTACTCTGTTATAAATATCATTGGGTGCTTTCAGTCTTTTCAGCGCAGAGTGGGCATATCCCTCACTGATTTTCTGATGCCCTTTAAAATGATCTATTCCGTTATCATCGGTGGTTTTGCAAAAGGCTTTTCCTATATCATGAAGAAGCATTGTATAGCGAAGCGCCAAATCCTTTGGTGACTGCTCAACTGCTTTAGCAGTATGAGACCACACATCATAAATATGCCATTTTGTATTTTGAGGGACATTAAAAATATAAGAAATTTCCGGCACAGCGACTGCAATAACCTCACGGTATTTCAGAAGAACATCAAAAACATTATCACCCATTAAAAGCTTTGACAGCTCGGTATAAATACGCTCTGCCGATATATTTTTTAAAAGCGTCTTATTATCAAAAACTGCTTGTCTTGTTTCTTCCTCAATTTCAAATCCCAGCACGGAGGAAAAGCGGATTGCACGCATTATACGCAGTGCGTCCTCTTTAAAGCGTTTATCCGCACAGCCTACGGCCCGAATCAGCTTGTTCTGCAAATCTGCCCTGCCGTCAAAAAAATCAACAATCCCGTCATTATCATTATATGCCATTGCATTTATGGTGAAATCACGGCGTGACAAATCCGTCTTTAAATCTGTTACAAAGGCAACACTTTCGGGTCTGCGGTTATCAAGATAAGCACCGTCTGAACGAAAGGTGGTTATCTCATAGGTTTCCTTATTCAGCAATGCAGTCACTGTTCCGTGTTTAAGACCGGTTTCAATATATCTGATATGATTTTTCGCCAGTATGGCTTCCAGCTCGTCCGGCTTTGCAGAGGTAGTAATATCAATATCATCACAGGCTCTGTTCATTAAAGAATCACGCACACAGCCGCCTACTGCATAGGCCTCATAGCCGGCATCCGTAATCATATTCATCAATACTTTCACATTGTCAGAAAGAACCATTTCATCACATCCATAAATTACTAGTGCTATTTTATCACATAACGGCAAATAATACAAATATGAGAGCGTTTTTTAATTATTTATTTGTTGCACTTCTCGGCGGCTTTGGCTACTGTTTAATCGAAATAATTTGGAGAGGCAGGACACATTATTCTATGTTCTTTGCCGGCGGAATTGTTTTGGCGAGCTTTTATTATATAAGCAAAAGCTATGATTTTTCAATACTTGAAAAGTGCCTTGCCGGAATGATAATCATTACAAGCATTGAGCTTCTGTTTGGAATATGGTTCAATATTATTTTAAAAGAAAATGTTTGGGATTATTCAGGAATGCCGTTAAACTTTTTAGGTCAGATATGTGTCCCCTTTTCTTTAATATGGTTTGTGCTGTCAGGTGCAGCATTCAAGGTGCTTGAAAAGGTATAAAATTTATTTCATACAGCATAACAGCAAATGGTAAAACAACCTATAAATTCTTTGATAAGCACAAAAATATTTGTTTAAAATTGCCTTTGACAATCCTTCACAAAACAGTATAATATTAAGCAAGATGTGTAGCTTACTGCGTAATTCCAATCGGCAGGGGCTATACATCTTTTTTTATTTTCAGGAGGTAGTTATGGATAAAAGTAACGAAAAAATGGCGGTTATGCCTGTAAAAAAATTAATGCTGTCAATGGGAATTCCCATGATTATTTCGATGATGCTGCAGGCACTTTATAACATTGTGGATAGTGCATTTATCTCCAATATGGCAGAAAACGGCGAAAGTGCGCTCAATGCATTAACCCTTGCCTTTCCCTTTCAGATGCTGATGGTTGCAATTGCTATCGGTACAGGAATCGGCACCAGTGTGCTTGTTGCCAAGAATTTAGGCTTAGGCGACAAAGAAAAAGCAAGCAAGGTAGCAGGTAACGCTCAGTTTCTTGCAATTATCATTTATATCGTATTTTTGCTGTTCGGAATATTTGGTGTAAAATTCTACATATCAACACAAACAGCAAACCAGACAATTTATGATATGGGGGTAAGCTATCTTTCCATATGCTGTATTGTATCACCGGGTATCATCTTTTTCGGAATATATGAAAAGCTGCTGCAGGCAACAGGTCATTCCATGCATTCAACCATTGCAATGATTGCAGGTGCAGTTATAAATATTATTTTGGACCCTATTCTGATTTATGGCTGGCTGGGCTTTCCTGAAATGGGTGTAAAGGGTGCGGCACTTGCAACAGTCATCGGTCAGTGTGCATCCTGGCTGCTGGCACTTTTATTTCACTTTAAGGTCAATAAAAGTATTTCAAAAAATCTAAAATATCTAAAGCCCTCTGCTAAGGTAATAAAAGGCATATATGCTGTTGGCTTGCCAGCCATTATTGCGCAAGCGCTTATGTCTGTTATGACATACGGACTTAATATTATATTGGTTTTGGTAAGTGAATCTTTCGTTACAGCCTATGGCTTATTCTATAAAATTCAGCAGTTTGTTTTGTTTGCAGCCTTTGGTCTGCGTGATGCGATTACACCTATTGTATCCTTTGCTTATGGTATGAAAAGCAAAGAACGTATAAAGGACGGTAAAAAATACGGTGTGCTGTACACCTCAATTATTATGCTTATCGGAACACTGATTGTTGAAATATTCGCCGAGCCGTTTGCCAAGGTATTCAGCCTGTCCGGTGAAACCGAAACCGTATTTATAAATGCAATGCACATCATAACAATCAGCTTTGTGTTTGCAGGAATTAACATTGCACTGCAGGGTGTATTTCAGGCACTGAACAGAGGAATGGAATCCTTGATTGTTTCGCTGTCAAGACAGCTTGTATTTGTACTTCCTGTTGCCTGGGCTTTTGCGCAGCTTGTATTAAGCACCAAGACAAATCATTGGATTATATGGCTCACCTTCCCGATAGCAGAAATTATAACTTTAATCATTTCATTCCTATTATTACGCAGGACGGATAAAAAGATTTCAGTTATATAAACAGCAACAAAATCCCCATAAGACATAAGTAATATGCCTTATGGGGATTTAATTATCTCCACGGAAATTTACATTTCGCGTTTTTGATAAACCCTTACGGAAATCAAATAGGACAAGACAAAGACAACAGCTGTAACAGCTATCAGTATCAGCGGTACAAGACAATTGACGTTTACCATAAGACTCGTAACTGACATACTTTCGTTATTCACAAAGCATGCACAAAGCACACCTATCAAAGCACCGTAGCACATCAGAATGATTTTACTTTTTGAATGTCCGTATTTGAGCATAAAAGGCAGGCTGATTGACGGGAACAACAGCCCCAATGCCATTGCAGCCGCCAAGGTCACAAAAAGCTGTGTAAATGCGGTTTGCATAAACAGCTCAAGCACTGCAATCAACACGGTAACACAAAGAACCAATAAAAAGGAAAGGACATATTTTTCTTTCACAAGCTGTTTTTTTGAAACAGGAAGAATTGTGTTAAATTCGTCAGAGCTGTCAAGCTCCTCAATACCCAGAAGGGACTGGGGAAGGAGTCCCATTAAAAGCACACAATACAAATAAATATGCCTGTGTTCGGGCATAAAACAGGCAGCCGCAAACATCACCAATACGACTATGAAAAATATTTTACAGGTTTTTCGCATCAAATAAAAATCCTTTAATAATAAGCCCTTCATCATTCTTCCTCCTTAAGCATAAAAACGAAAAGCTCCTCAATAGTAACTGCTGATGCTTCAACACCCCGAGGTATTTCATTTCTCTTCACCACAGCAGTTACACCGTAAGTATTTTTTCTTTTTCCTATAACAGCTGATTGATTAAGCTCCAAATACTGTTGTTCGGTACAATGAATAATGGCATAATCCTCTGTTAGCCTATCCTTTTCCTCGCAGAGAACGACTTTTCCGTTATGGATAAAGGCAATGTAATCACAGATTTTTTCAAGATCGGACACAATGTGTGAGGAGATAAGCACCGAATGATTTTCATCCCGTGTGAAATCCATAAGCAAATCCGTTACCTCGTCACGGACGATAGGGTCAAGACCGTTGGTTGCCTCGTCAAGAATCAGCAGCTTTGCATCGTGGGAAAGCGCTGCGGCGATGCTCATTTTCATTTTCATACCCCTTGAAAAATCCTTAAGCCGTTTATCTGTCGGCACACAAAGCTTTTTCAGATAGGCGTTAAACTGTTCACTGCTCCAGTTTTTATAAAGGCAGGACATTACCTTGTCTATTTCGCCTGCGTTCAGATGCAGACTGAAGCCCGATTCATCAAGAACAACACCGATATCCTGCTTTGTCAGTTCAAACTTATCGCCGTTATCCCTACCGAGAACCTTGATAGAACCGCTGTCCTTATGCACCATATCCAGTATAAGCTTAATGGTTGTGCTTTTGCCTGCACCATTTTCGCCAACCAGACCCATAATATAACCGCCCGGCAGGGTTAAATTCAGATTATCTATTTTAAAATTCTTATAAGACTTACACAAATTTTTGATTTCAATTGCGTTCATCTATTTTTCCTCCAAAATCTTAATCATTTCAATAATATCATTTGTTGTGATATTACAGCTTGACGAGAGCTTTAATATTTCTTCAATATGGTATTCAATGCTTTTTAGATTTTCTTCCCGCAAAAGTTCCGTATTTTTTTGTGCAACAAAGCAGCCCTTGCCTGCTACTGTATAAATAAAGCCCTCACGCTCTAGCTCATCATAAGCACGTTTTGTGGTAATAACGCTTATCCTCAGCTCCTTAGCAAGGGCACGGATAGACGGCAGCATCTCGTTCTCCGCAACAGCCGAGCTGATAATCTGACTCTTTATCTGATTATAAATCTGCTCATATATCGGAATACCGCTTTTATTATCTATAGCTATAAACATTTGTCTGCCCCTCCTCAACTGTTCATATACAGTATATACAGTTAAAACAGTTTTGTCAATAGTAAATTGAAGCTTTTATTTCTGTAAAAATTGTTAATACTATATACATCCATAAAAACTTTTAAGGAGTGTTATTATGATATATGTTTGCGAAATATGCGGATGGGAATATGATGAGGAAGCCGGATATCCTGAAGAAGGAATTGCCCCCGGTACCAAGTGGGAAAACGTTCCCGAGGATTTTAAATGCCCATTGTGTCAAGTTGGCAAAGAACAATTTTCAAAAGAAAAATAGAAATTCAGATCACTATACTGCAATTCGTGGATGCTGAAAAACGCAAAAAAAGGAACAGAGACTCTGTTCCTTTTTGCATCTATTCTTTTTCTTTATTTAAAATA
The DNA here is from genome assembly GCA_023663865.1 of Clostridium sp. GTDB lineage: Bacteria > Bacillota > Clostridia > Oscillospirales > Acutalibacteraceae > Eubacterium_R. The sequence continues at coordinate 5,126 of JAMPGU010000033.1, read as the reverse complement.
TATTTTTACGGGGTTTTTCTTATTGAATTTCTCCAATTCTTCCATAAGCTGTTTCAGCTCGTCCTCATTCATTCGTTCCTGCTCCTCAGGATAATCCCAATTACTAAAAGGATTGTGACGGGTACAAAGCATTTTGCCGTCTGTCAGTATCCAAGGAAAAGCAAGTATCTTCCGCTTATTCTTTACATAATAAAGAACACCTTTATTTCCGTTTGATACATTTTTAAAATATACCAGCCCTTTCGCTTCCTTCATCAGAATTCTGACCTGCTGGTCAGGGGGAAGATTGCGAAAGGAACGGCGGTTAATCAGCGGAATAATGATTATACCCAATACCAAAACAACTGCGATAACAATAATAATGATCTGTGCCTTAGTCATTATTTCACCCCGATAGTTATAATTTCAAATGGCTTATATTCAATAACATCCGTCTCGCCCTCAATTTCTTCAAGCATATTAAGAAGCTTAACCTTTTTAGCAAGCTTAATTCTGCCGCGCTTACCATCCTGCTCGCTGAGACGAATAACAGTCATATCACTGTCCTCTGCCCTCTTCATAGCCTGCATATAGAGCGGAGCAAAATCTTCTCCGTCATATTCAACATCTGCCTTAACAAGGGGTACATTGTACTGGAAGGCAATGTTATTGATACCGGCTTTAACTGCATCCTCGCTATGGGGCATAATCATATAACAGAAATCATGCATACCCATATCACTGGTTACATCCGGTCTGATTGTTGCACGAAGCAGAGAAAGGAACATAGTGTTATTATCAAAGCCAATGCCATACTTTCCGTCATTGATAATTGCGATACCGCCATCTGTTTCGGCCATATCTGCCCATTTATGATGACAGGTTTCAAATCTTGCCTGCTGCCACGTAGTATTCTTATGGGTATCACGCTCAATAAATCCTGCAGAGGTATCACAAAGCGCTTTACGTGTAAGGACATTGCAGCTGAATTCAGCCTTTGCCAGCTTATGCTTTTCATTCCAGTCAACTATATTTTCAACCTCAATGCCTCTGCTTCTTCTGAAAAGACGAATGAGCATTGTCCATTTAGACTTATCTGTTGAAAGAACAGTTTTGAAGGTAGCACTTTCTCCATCCTGTTCACACAGTGCCAATGGCTCTGCAACCTGAATGTCAATCTGCTTATCCTTATAATTCGGAAGAATATCCCAAGCGTCGTAATTGCCCGGACAATCTGTATAAATTTTAAGCTTATTGAAATCTCCGTTAACCCATTCTCTGTCAAGCTCCTTATCAAAAAGAGAAGAGATTGAACCGTCTGCATTGAATGTGATTGAATAATATGGGGTTTCAACCGTATCGCCCACAGATATCCATTCGCCCTTGAAGCTGACAGCACGCAAGTTTGAAGATGACAGTGCAGGAATATTAGGAATGATCCAGTTTCCTCTTTCGCCGTAACGAGTTGCTGTACCCTTTTTATTCGGTACAAAGGTTAAAGCATCACGAGTAAAGTTAAGTGTATTGAAATATTTTTTACCGCTGCCGATAATTTGATCAAGTCGCTTCTCAATATCGGAATAATCCGCCATTGCATCCTCATAAACAGGATGAATATGTGAACCCGGAAGAATATCATGGAACTGATTAATCAGCAGTTTTTTATAAATATCTGTAAGCTCTGCCGTATTATCCTCACCGCGAAGCACGGAAAGCAGCTCTGCATTACGAAGTTTATATTCAAGGCGTCTGTTTGCACGCTTCATTTCAGACTTGGTGGTAAATGTACCTCTGTGCATTTCAAGATACAGCTCGCCGTCCCAGGTCTCGAGGTTATCATTATTCTTTAAGTTTTTCTCAAGGAATTCTGCACCGCCCATATGCTCGCACTTAGGCATAATGGAAAGCTTGTCAAAACGATGCATAAGCTCAATCATTTCTTCCGTACAGCCTGAACCGCCATCGCCGTAGCCAAACATATTCATCGTTTGACCGCCGCTGTCCTTATCAATATATGCTTCCCAGTTTTCCTGAATCTGTGACGGCATATTCCAAGTAATAAAGTGGGTCGGAGGTACACAGGCAAGTACATCTGTGCCGTCAATACCGCGCCATATGAAGTTATTATGCGGAAATCTGTTTGTATCATTCCAGGTAGACATTTTGTTAGAAACAAAATAATCTACGCCGGATTTCTTTAATATCTGCGGTAAAATCCAGCTGTTGCCGAATACATCAGGCAGCCAAGCATTATTAACTGTTTTGCCGAACATACGCTTATAGGTCTGCTGACCATACAGGCACTGACGAATAAGGGATTCTGCTGACGGAACATTACAATCAGGCTCAACATACATTGCACCCACAGGCTCAAACTGTCCGTTTGCAACTTTTTCTTTAAGCTCCTCAAAAACCTCAGGATAATACTTTTCCAAAGTCTCATAGACATATGGCTGTGTATGAGTATATTTGAAATCAGGGTATTTGTCCATCAATCTCAGCTGAATCAGAATGGTTCTAAGATTTTTCTGTACAGCATGAATTCTGCGCCAGTAGTAAGCAATGTCAAGATGAGAATGGGCAATTAAAGCCACATCGCCGTTGCCCTTATAATTATCATTGGCAAATACAACATCATTCAGATATTGACTGCAGGCTTCAACACCTGTCAGCTCATCACTGTCAAAATCAATGAGATTCATTGCATTATTCAGCTCTTTGTTCAAAAAGCTTCTGTAATCCTCATTAAACAAATCACGTTTTGCAATATCCAACAATAGCTCAAAATCCCAAACCAAATCCTGAACTGCATGATTAACCGTACAGAGATAAGCACCTTCAAAAATCTGACGGCAGCCACGAACGGACAGAGACTCGGGATTACGTTCATCATCCGGCTTAGAGCGATTGTAGCCCATCATTTCAAAATGAAGCGTTTCATTGTCATTGATGTATGGTGACAAAAGCATACGCTCTCTGTTCGGGTCTACACCGCCAACATATTTGCCGTTAATCTTAACGCAAATTTCTGCAGCCGTTTTCAGTGAAAACCACAGCTCCTTGCCGCGGAGCTCCTCAGGCACGTCCACATCAGCCTTAATAAAGGCAGTTCCATCCGGCGTGAAATACATATCACCCTTATTTAAAGGACGATAATCGTCACTGTAATATTCAAATTCCATCTCGCTGATTTGTCTTGCATCACGGATTTGAAGATTCTTTATTTCCCATTTATTGCTGTAGATATATCTTTTTAACCAGCCAAAGCGCAGGTCGGTCCATTCCTCAGGACGCATTGAGCGCCTAACAACCTTAATATGTGCCATTACTCAATCCTCCTTAAACATCCTGAAAGTAAGGCTTTTTTGTTATTGCCTTAACCTTAACCGTTTTATTTAAATCCTTTTTAATCTGCTCTTCTATCCAAGCTGTGCAGCGATGAAGGATTAAACACTTTGAGCATTCCCCTCTGAAAATAAGGGTAAGTTCCTTATCCTCAAGTGAAACAAACTCAACCCAGCCTCCATCACCCTGAAGCTTAGGCTGCAAAATATTTTCAACATAGCTTTGAACCTTGTTCATATCTGTTCTCCCTCAGCCATTAATTATATCCTTAATAGTAGCTCTGATTTCTTCAAGTCTTGATGACGCATTTTCCTTGCTGTCATCCACAATTGAATAATAAATCTTAATCTTAGGCTCTGTTCCTGATGGGCGCACTGCCATCCAGGAACCATCCTGCCAGATATACTTTAGTACATTTTCTTTCGGTAAATCGCGGATACCTGTTGAAAAATCAACAATTTCCTCAATACCGTCAAACAAGGACTTACCCTTGCTTCTGAAATATGTCATAAGATTTTGTATCTTTTCTGCACCGTCCTTGCCTTTAAGAACAAAGCTGTCCAGAAAATCAAGATAATAACCATATTCATCATAAATATCGTTCAATCCGTCAACAAGGGTTTTGCCCTGATTTTTATACCAAGCAGCCATTTGACAAATCAGCATAGAGGATACAACAGCGTCCTTATCTCTTGCGTGCGTACCTACAAGATAGCCATAGCTTTCCTCATAGCCGATAACAAACTCCTGCTCCCCTGTTGACTCGTATTTATTGATTTTATCACCAATATATTTGAAGCCTGTTAAGGTTTCTTCAATCTGCAAACCGAAGCTGCGTCCGATATTCGCACCAAGCTCGGAGGTAACAATTGTTTTAACAAGTGTTGATTTTTCATTAAGCTGTGCTTTTTTCATAGAAAGTACAAACTTAACAAGCAATGCACCGGTCTGATTTCCTGTAAACAGAACATAATCCTCCCCGTTTTTCACTGCTATGCCAACTCTGTCACAATCAGGGTCTGTGCCAAGAACAAGGTCAGCACTGATTTCCTTTGCCTTTTCTATTGCAATGGTAAGTGCATCCTTCTCCTCAGGATTTGGTGAACGAACTGTTGAGAAATTACCATCAGGAAGCTCCTGCTCCTTAACAACAGTAACATCCATTCCCTCCAGCATTCTTCTTACAGGAATATTACCTGTACCGTGAAGAGGGGTATAAACGATTTTCAAATCACTTTTTTCTTCATAAAGAGACTGTTTTTTAACCTCGGCAAGGAAAGCAGAGAGCTCCTTCTCACCAATATAAGTGATAAGCTCACTTTCATCGGTAAAAGGAATAGAAGCATAATCTGTTATTTCGTTAATGAACGCAATTGCATTTTTTGCATCCTCTGTACAGAACTGACAGCCCTTTTCATCATAAACCTTATATCCGTTATACTCCTTAGGATTATGAGATGCTGTAAGCATTACACCTGCTGTACAGCCAAGATAATGGGTTGTAAAGGAAAGAACAGGAACAGGCACAACCATTTCGTATATATAGCTTTTAATACCCTGAGATGCAAAAATGCCCGCAGCAGTCTTTGCAAAATACTGAGAGTTATTTCTGGTATCATAAGCAATGGCAACAGATATCTCCCCGCTGCTCTTGCTTTTGAGATATCTTGCAAGACCCAGTGTAGCCTTGCCTACAGTATATCTGTTCATTCTGTTTGAACCTGCACCCATAATACCGCGAAGACCGCCGGTACCGAAGGCTAAATTCTTATAAAATCTGTCTTCTATTTCTTTTTCATCGG
>JAMPGU010000032.1 GCA_023663865.1 Clostridium sp. | reverse complement strand
CTATCTAAAAATCTAATAATTTTAAGTGCTTCGCAGTTTCGTAGTGAAAGTAATTCGTCTGTAATATAGTTTAAAAACGTAGTAAGACTTGCGTCTTGCGAGGCTTTTTGGCTATATTTCAGGCAATTACCACGAGAAACCAATACTTCGTTATGGCATCTCAGTTTAATTTTGTGAGGCTTTTTTGCTGTGCTGCAGACGATTATACTTGATACAAAATCACACATAAACCATTCAGACTATTGCAACAAAGCAAAACCTATGATATACTAGGTTTTAGTAAGGAGATAGATATATTTATGAAGATATCAACAAAAGGCAGATATGCATTAAGACTTATGCTGGATCTGGCAGAAAATCAAAAGGACGGCTATGTTGCATTAAAGGATATTGCACAGCGTCAGGATATATCAAAAAAATATTTGGAGCAAATCGTTCCGCTGTTAAATAAATCAGGCATCCTGCGCACTACACGCGGATTTCAGGGCGGATATATGCTGGCAAAGGCGCCTGATAAATATACAGTTGGCGATGTTCTCAGAATTACCGAGGGCAGTCTTGCGCCCGTTGCCTGTCTGGACTATGAACCAAATTCTTGTGATAAGTGCGACACCTGCGCGACCTTGCCTATATGGAAGGGCTTGTATGATGTAATTTCAGAATATCTTGATTCTATCACACTGCAGGACATTATCGACAAACACAACGCCCGTCAGATCGACGAATACTATATATAATATGAGCAATCAATTTTCACGCAGCCAAATGATGTTTGGCAAATCAGGCATAGAAAAATTAAATAAGGCAAGAGTTGCGGTATTCGGTATCGGCGGTGTGGGCGGATACGCTGCAGAAGCACTTGTAAGAACCGGAATAGGCACAATAGATATTATTGATAATGATACGGTAAGCATAACGAATATTAACAGACAAATTATTGCCACCCACAAAACTGTAGGTATGCTTAAAGTTGATGCTGCAAAGGAAAGACTGCTTGACATTAATCCGAATTGCACGATTAACACATATAACACCTTTTTCACACCGCAGAACTCCGGTGATTTTGATTTTACCAAATATGATTATGTAATAGATGCAATTGACACGGTAGCCGGGAAGCTGGAGCTTGCCGTAAAATGTCAAAAGGCGAATACACCCATTATCAGCTCAATGGGTGCAGGAAATAAGCTTGACCCAACAAGATTTGAGGTAAGCGATATTTACAAAACCTCTGTATGCCCCTTGGCTAAGGTTATGCGCAGAGAATTAAAAACAAGAGGAATAAAAAAGCTAAAGGTAGTTTATTCCAAAGAAGAACCCATTAAACCTACCGAGCAATCCGATGAAGAGGTTGTAGGCAGACGCTCTATTCCATCAAGCAATGCCTTTGTCCCCTCTGCTGTAGGACTGATTATTGCCGGTGAGGTTATCAAAGACCTGCTTGACATTTAAGATTACATATGCTTTAATTAAGTCAAAACAGCAATGTTACAGCACTCAAAATTCATATACATTAATATATATAAATTCTGAGACGGCTATTTTTCATTAACGCTTTATAAGGGCTGCATAGGGTGTTAAGATTTTAAATAAATGATTTGGCAGCCTGAAAGGTTATGGTAATTTTATGAAAAGAATTTTAACCTATGGAACATTTGATTTGCTTCACTATGGTCATATTCGTTTGCTGCAGCGTGCAAAGGCAATGGGTGATTACCTGGTTGTTGCACTTTCAACAGACGAATTCAATGCCGGAAAGGGCAAAAAAGCATATCATACCTATGAAACCAGAAAGCAAATGCTTGAGGCTATCCGATATGTTGACCTTGTTATTCCTGAAAACAACTGGGAACAGAAGCTGGATGATGTTAAGGAATATCACATAGATACCGTTGTTATGGGCGGAGACTGGGCAGGAAGCGATAAGTTTGATTATCTGAAAGACTACTGTGAACTGGTATTCCTCGACAGAACACCGGGCGTATCCACCTCAATGATAAAAAATGATTTGGGCTTAAAGGAAGCCGTAAACGGTATCGACCAGCTGCCTGATGAAAAATAAATAAATTGTTTAAGACACATCGGAATGAAGCTATATCTTCAGCCGATGTGTTTTTCTTTTTATCTAAAAATGTTTCACGGATTTTTGTAACTATTTTATCGCTGATTTCACAAGGATTTTGGCTGAAGCAGGCGTGAAACATACAGTTGTCTATTATCCTACATATACATATATTTGTGGTTGTTTTTAACTCGAAGCACAATATATTGTATTTTTTAATGTTTTTCTATTGACAGCTGTTCATTAATTTGGTATTATTAGAACAGTCGAGTCAATTCGTATGTTACGAATTTGTAACAATTCATTTATGGGGTAAATTATAATGAAGATTATCAAGAGAAATGGTTCAGAGGCAGACTTTAATTTAAACAAAATTATAGTTGCTGTTTCAAAGGCAAACGCTGCCTGCAAAAAAGAAGAGCTCACACAAAGTCAGATTACGGAAATTGCAGAATATGTTGAGTTTAAAATTTCAAAAGCGAACAGAGCTTTATCTGTAGAGGAAATTCAGGATATCGTCGAAAATCAGATTATGGCACAGGGTGCCTTTGAGGTTGCAAGACTTTATGTAAAATACCGCTACAACCGCTCTCTTATCCGAAAGGCAAATACAACAGATAATCAAATCCTGTCTCTTATCGAGTGTAATAACGAAGAGGTTAAGCAGGAGAATTCAAATAAAAATCCTACCGTAAACTCCGTACAGCGTGACTATATGGCAGGTGAGGTTTCTAAGGATATTACCAAAAGAATTCTTCTTCCACAGGATATCGTTGATGCCCACGAGCAGGGACTTATCCATTTCCACGATGCAGACTACTTTGCCCAGCATATGCATAACTGCGATCTTGTTAATCTTGAGGATATGCTTCAAAACGGAACCGTTATCAGCGAAACCATGATTGAAAAACCGCATTCCTTTTCTACTGCCTGCAATATTGCAACACAGATTATTGCACAGGTTGCATCCAGCCAATATGGCGGTCAGTCTATTTCCTTGGCACATCTTGCACCCTTTGTACAGGTAAGCCGTGAAAAGCTTCGCAAAGAGGTTATTGAAGAGGCTAAGGAATTCGGTGTTGAAATGTCTGACGAGCAAATCAGCGGACTTACAGAAAAAAGAGTTCGTGAAGAGGTTGCCCGCGGTGTGCAGACAATTCAGTATCAGGTTGTTACTTTGCTGACAACAAACGGACAGGCTCCTTTTGTAACTGTATTTATGTATTTGAATGAGGCAAAGAATGAGCAGGAAAAGAAAGACCTTGCACTTATCATTGAAGAAACCCTGAAGCAAAGAATTAAGGGTGTTAAAAATGAAAGTGGTGTATGGGTCACACCTGCCTTCCCTAAGCTTATTTATGTCCTTGAAGAGGATAATATTAACGATAACTCAAACTACTTTTATCTTACTGAGCTTGCCGCAAAATGCACAGCAAAGAGAATGGTGCCTGACTACATCAGTGAAAAGGTTATGATGGAACTTAAAGGTGATGTATACACCTGTATGGGATGCCGTTCTTTCCTTACACCTGACAGATTTACGGCAAATGGCGTAGGCAATATTGCCAATGCAAAAAATTATGAGGAAGGCAAGCGCAAATACTACGGCAGATTCAATCAGGGTGTTGTTACCCTTAATCTTGTTGACATTGCCTGCTCCTCCGGCGGAGATATGAATAAATTCTGGAAGATTTTTGACGAGCGTCTGGATTTATGTCACAGAGCATTAATCTGCCGTCACAACAGACTTATGGGTACAATGAGTGATGCTGCTCCGATTTTGTGGCAGCACGGTGCACTTGCAAGACTTAAAAAGGGTGAAGTGATTGACAGACTTCTGTTTGATGGTTATTCTACCATTTCCCTTGGCTATGCAGGTCTTTATGAATGCACAAAGTATATGACAGGCAAATCTCATACGGATGACGAGGGTAAGCCTTTTGCACTTGATGTAATGAGATATATGAATGACGCTTGTGCAAAATGGAAAGCGGAAGAAAATATTGACTACAGTATTTACGGAACACCCCTTGAATCTACTACATATAAATTCGCAAAATGTCTGCAGAAGAGATTCGGCATTATTCCCGGCGTAACAGACAGAAATTATATTACAAATTCCTATCACGTTCACGTTTCCGAGGAAATTGATGCCTTTACAAAGCTGAAATTTGAAAGTGAATTTCAGGCGCTGTCTCCGGGCGGTGCTATCTCCTATGTAGAAGTACCGAATATGCAGAACAATATACCGGCTGTACTGCAGGTTATGAAATACATCTATGACAATATTATGTATGCTGAGCTGAACACCAAGAGTGACTACTGCCAGTGTTGCGGTTATGACGGCGAAATCAAAATTGTAGAAAATGAAGACGGAAAGCTGATTTGGAGATGCCCAAGCTGCGGTAACGAGGATCAGGACAAAATGAATGTTGCCAGAAGAACCTGCGGCTATATAGGAACACAGTTCTGGAACCAGGGCAGAACACAGGAAATTAAAGAAAGAGTATTACATTTATAATTAAAAATAGGCTGTCTGAAAGCTGATATCCACCAGCTGCTGACAGCCTATTTATGCATATTAATAAGAGAGGTACACAATGAATTTTGGAGAAATAAAAACAAATGATATTGCCAACGGTGAGGGTGTAAGAACATCACTGTTTGTCTCCGGCTGCAGACATCACTGTAAAAACTGCTTTAATCAGCAAACCTGGGACTTCAGCTTTGGAAAGCCTTTTACGGAAGAAACGATGCTTAGTATACTCAAATCCTGCGAGCCAAGCTGGATAAATGGATTATCCCTTCTTGGCGGTGAGCCCTTCGAACCGGAAAATCAAAGGGTACTTCTCCCCTTTTTAATTATGTTTAAGGAAAAATATCCTGATAAAGATATTTGGTGCTATACCGGCTTTACCTTTGAGGAAATTACAAATGATAAAAAATGCAGAGCCAACACAGATATCAGTATGGAAATGCTTTCACTGATAGATATTTTGGTTGATGGCAGATATATTGAAGCACAGCACAATATCTCTCTTAAATTTAGAGGATCATCAAATCAAAGAATTATTGATGTAAAGGAAACCTTAAAGCAAAATAAGATTGCTATTTATCTTGAATAATATCTTACCTATATAATATGACTGATTACATTGATTATACAGCATAGAACTACACCTGTTAACAAGGGTGCAGCTACTGAAAGGAGTGTCCACTTGGCACTCCTTGTTTCTTTATAAATAGTAAGAAGCGTTGTAGAGCAAGGGAAATGAAACATTGAGAATATGCAAGTGCAAAGCGCAGTTGTTAAGGTCCATCCATTATCAACAAGTATAGCCTTCAGACTTTCAAGGGATGAATAATCTCCCATTTCGTTTGTTGACAGATACATCATCAGCGCAATAGGAATTACAATCTCATTGGCAGGGAATCCAAGTATAAACGCAAACAGGATTACTCCGTCCAGTCCTATAAATCTTCCTATCGGGTCAAGAAGCTGTGATATCCTCGTAAGAAGTGTAATGTCGCCTACGCTTATATTCGCCAGCATCCATATAATCAATCCTGCCGGTGCTGCCACAACCACTGCTCTGAGTAAAACAAACAATATCTTTTCTCTGACTGTGTCGCATATCAAACTGAACAGCTTAGGCTTTCGGTATGGTGGAATTTCCAGTACAAAGGAGCTTTTTACACCCCGCAGCACAGTGGAAGTCAAGAGCTTAGACACAGCAAAGGTTATAAGCAGAGAAAATGCAATCAAACAAAGCAGTATCCCCGCAGAACCCACACTACTCCCGCAAATAAACATTGTAATTATAGCGATTAATAAAGGAAATGCGCCACCAACATTGTGGTAACTTTTGCACGCTTTTCGGTGAATAAACGGCTGAAATTGCTTTATTCACCGTACATAAAAATATGAAGATCCGTTCCATCCCACTCAATTTTCTGAATGAGCAACCTTATAATTTGTCGCTTATCATAGATTGATAAATCATCAAATAAATTCTTAAAGGATTTAACACTTTCAATCAATGCATCTGTGTCAAAATCAATGTTGTTTTCTGCTTGATTTTGCTCAGTAAGTCCTCTTTCAAGTGTGTGCAGATATTCAGTCTGTTCAACTATTTTCTTGTCTATAGCACTAATTGATACATCACTCAATGTGGTATCAGTTAAACGATTTACAAGGGTATTGATTTCACTTTTCGTATCTTCAATATCCTTTTTTATTTTTTCTGTCTTATCGTCATTCTGCTCTTTTTCATACTCTCTTTTCAGATTTTCAAGAGCAGATGCAAAGGTGTCAAAATTGTCTAATTCACCTTTGATATAATCAACAACTAAATCGTCAGTCTGTTGCCCTGTAAGGTTAAGGCAATCGCAAAGTGCGTTGTTGCCTTTCAGCTTGTTTGAACAGATATAACTAAAATTATCACTTGCAGCCTTATGCTTTTTTGAAAACATCTTTTCGTCGCATTTTGTACAGTAAATCAAGCCTGACAGCAAACCAACCTCACTGTGATTAACAATCTTTTCTTTGTGGTTATCGTGAAAATATTTTTGAATGGATACCCAATCCTTACCGCTAATAATTCCCTGGTGCTTACCGATTGCCACAATCCACTCGCTGAGCGAATTCCTCGGTGCACCTGAACGGCTATAATCCCTTTTGTTGTAGGTTGAAACACCATAATCACCATTCCACAACTCTTTATCCTGACAGATGTCAGAGCCATTTTCTGCAAAGTAATGATAGGCAATTTCATCTGCAATGCAGTAAACAGGATTTTGCAGAATGTCACGAATACCAAGCACTGAAAAATATTTTCCCGTGGTTTTAGATTTAATCCTTTCTGCAATCAAATACTTGCTGACAGCCGACACAGAATGTGTTTCAACAAAGTGATTATACATCAGCTTTACAGTTTCAATCTCATCACTGAACACCAATTTGTGTGAAGTTTTGACCTTGCCGTCAACAATATCCTCACTCTCCTCTGCACCCTGATAACCAGTCGGAGGAGTACCGCCAAGCCACCTACCTGTGCGAGCCAAGAGGTGCATATTGTCACGAACTCGCTCGGCAATCGTTTCACGCTCTAACTGCGCAAAAACAGAGGTGATATACATCATAGCCTTCCCCATAGGTGAGGATGTGTCAAAATGTTCTTTAATGCAAACCAGATTGACGCCCTTGTTATTCAGTAGCTCAATCAAGCCGGAAAAGTCACTGACATTACGGCTTAATCTGTCAAGTCGATAGCACACAATATACTCAAATTTATATGTATCAAGGTCCTTCATCATCTGCTGAAACTGTGGGCGTTTCAGATTTTTAGCAGAATACCCCTCATCCTCGTAGACAAATATATCCTCGTCTGCAACTTCAATGTCTACCATTGAAAACTTAATATATTGCTTACACATCTCAATCTGATTTTCAACACTTTCACCCTTGCCCGTAAACAAGGACTTTCGGCTATAAATCGCTACCTTCAAACAATCAATCTCCTTTAAAGCTATCTTCTGTTTGACTATAACATACCAACGCAATAAGTCAAGTCAATATAAAAATATTCTTAAAATAAAATGGCTTGATTTATCATTGCATAATAGTATATAATAAAAATATAAATTGTAGGAGGTGTGCATATGTGTACTAAAAGCCAACTTAATATTATCACATCGGCAGTAGCAGAAGAGGCAAAGCATATTTTAGGCAGCAAGCTTGATGCAGTTGTTCTTTACGGCTCGTATGCGCGCGGTGATTTTGATGATGAGTCTGATATAGATATTATGGTCAGAATTGATTGCCCTGCAAATCAGCTTAGCAGTTTTGAGGATTCTTTTGATATTCTTTGCAGCCGTCTTTCTCTTGACAATGATATAACGGTTTCCATAACACTTAGAGATAAGACTACATTTGATAGATTTATAAATGCATTGCCTTTCTACTCAAACATTGAAAGAGAGGGAATAAAAATTGCTTGATGAAGAAAAGAAAGCATTGTCAAAACTAAGACTTGATAATGCTAAAGAAAGATTGTCATTTATTCCCGGTATTTTGGAATTAGGCGATTATAAAACTGTTGCCAACCGTGCTTATTATGCAGTATTTTCTGCGATGAGAGCCGTACTCGCACTTGATGGATTTGATTCCAAAAAACATTCAGGTATAATTTCAGAATTTAGAAAGAATTATATTAAAACAGGCATATTCAGTACAGAAATGTCTGATATAATTTCTAAACTGTTTAATGTAAGATCAAGCAGTGATTATGATGATTTTTATATTATCAGCAAAGAAAAGGTTACAAAGCAATATGAAAATGCTAAGTTATTTGTAGAAACAATAGATAAGTATCTTAGCGATAAATTGAACTAAAGCACTTGCTGTAAATCAGCAAGTGCTTTGTCTTTTAACTATTTTTAAGATTTATTTCCATTAAATCCTCGACTTTACATCCAAGCGTTTTTGCAAGATTTATTACTACCTCTACGCTTGCCTTGTTAATATCATTCTTTCTCTGTTCATAGAGCTGAATCATACGCAGGGTTACGCCTGATTGCTCAGCTAACTGTTTTTGCGTGAAACCTCTTGCCTTTCTGATTCGTTTAAGATTCGTTAAATTACCGTGTTTATAATTTGAAATTATGCTGTCAGCAGACTTGACAAACTTGCTGAGATCTGCCTCGTGCAGAATATACATTGACAGAATTTTTGATATAGTAAGTCCGTTATTGATAATATCTTCAAATCGCAATCTACTGTACCACTGATAATATGCAAGTATCCAGCCACACCAAAATTCAGGACCGTCATATTCTCTGACTGATCCATCTGCTTTCTCAGGAACATTCTGCACTTTGCTCAATACCTGATTTGCAAGCTCAACGCCTGACATTCCACAGACATATTTAGGATTGCCCTGTTCAAACTGCTTTGATACGTCAGATGCTAAAAAATATGAAAAAAACAAATCTCCATCATATCCTAAATCTCGTATAGCATAGTCCATCATATCGCCTAAATTCTGCATTGCATCATTTAAGTAATATTCGCTGTATGCGTGGGTCATCGCTGTTCCAATCCTCTCTTATAATATCAATGGAATAAATAGAATTTCTGTCAAAGGATTTACCCGATTCATTCCTGTATTCGTCCCTTGCATTCGTATCTCTGCTCAGATATTTCGGATGATAAATTTCTGATTCAGCAATCGTGCTATCAACAAATTCGATTCTGTCAAAAGCCTTCTTTGTTTTAGGGACAATCTGCTCTCCAAGTTTGCCCAAATACATAGCTTTGTTTAATTGATTTAAAGACAATGTGTTGTTAAGAAAAGCCTTTGCAAATGAAAAGTAAGAATCGTCTGCACGGTAGCCTTTAATAACATCATAATTCTTATAATCAGGAAGAAACTTTTCAATATAAAATCTTTTGCCTTCCCTTGCAATATCCGTTGTAATTCCAAAATTCCTGTTATCTAAAAGAATTGCCAACCAATTCAATATATTATAATTTCCATTTGACAAATCAAGTATACTAAGTCCACTTAAATCAAACGAATATTGATTTGCATAGCCGTCACTTCCTGCATCTGCACAGGCCCACTCTTTAGCAAGTTCTATTGACTCTGTACAGTAAAATCCCATACCATAATCATTATTTTCATTACCAAAACCAAAGGTCGGATTTTTTACAATATTTTTTGAGCCGTGGTATAAAATGAGTTTATCCATATTATTACCTCACGAACATTATATCGTCAAGACAATACTTATATTACATTTTTATTATATCGTTATAGCGATAGTTTGTCAACTATGGAATGATAATATACAATTTTTCTTAATTGTTTCCAATGTTTTATCTTCAGAATAAATAGTCTATTAGTTTGTACTCATAATCACATCGTTTTCAATTCAGTAAACTTTGAAAACATCAATCAAGAGATAAAATGATACAGACAAAATTCAAAAAGGAATAGGTCAAGCATCTTCAAAAATATATTTTACAGAGGTGTTTGCAGATGAAAAAAAACAGAATTCAAAGCATCTGTATCCACCGAGTAAAAATATCACAAGAAGAGCAAAATGAAATTTCAGAAAAGCTAACCTATTACCACACAAAAGCAATGAAACAAAATCTTGATAATACAAATTTATCCGCAAAAGATATATTGAACATCTTATTTAACAAATAATAAGTGGGATGTATCATAGAATGATTTATAATACAGCTTTTAATATTAATAGAATATCTAATTTTATTTTCTATTATTGTAATCTTCATTTATTTCATCGCTCCAATCGACCGAAATTGATACACAGGCACGCAACAATCTGTATCAGTAACTGTATCCAATCTACGCTTGCACCTTTACTGTCTGCATGATAATTTACTACCCTGTCCTCACTGATACCAAAGTGACTTGCGTTTTTATATCGTCTGTCATATTAACAAACATTGTATGAATAATTTTATTATATATTATAAAATCCACCAATAAAAAATATGATTTCTCATTATTGTGAGAAATCATATTTTTTATTTTACTTTTTAGTTGTAACAGCTTTAGAGCCTGACCAAGTAGAATAATATTTTGTTCCATTTACTGTTTTATATGTGCGAATACGAACATAATATTTTTTCTTAACTGAAAGCTTGGCGATAGCTTTTGATGTTGTGCTATTCTTAGTAATTGTTACGGTTTTATTGTTTTTCTTAAATTTACTATCAGTTGAATACTGAAGCTGATAACCTGTCGTCTGAGTCGCGTACTTTTTCCATTTAACAGTAAATCCTTTAGATTTAGAAGTTACACTAGAAAGACTTGTTCCCTTCGGCTTAATTGTAAAGGTTTTTGATACAGCACCGCTGTAATTTCCTTTAAATGTAACCTTTACAGTGTATTTACCAACATTCTTTCTGCCGCTTGAATATGTAACTGTATAATTATTAGCAGCGATTGTCTTTCCATCAGAACCTACAACCTTAACAGTTGGTTTTTTTACCTTGCCATTATAAGTGTAGGTTGTTGTGGAAAGAGTTACTTTTTTTGGATAATATACTACGGTTGACTTGCTTTGACCACATTCAGAACACTTATAAGCAATTTTACCGTTTTTTGAAGTTGTTGCCTTTGTTACAGAGGTCTTAACATAATTATGCTTTCCGCTTAAATTAACTGTAGGATATGCGCTGTCAGAAAAACTCCACATACAAATATAAAAGCCGTAATTATAAAGATAGCTTTCGCTCTTAATATTTGAAGAAGATGTTGATGAATTGCCTGTATTATTAATTGCACCACCATTATTTAATGTATATCCAATTATATTGCCAGCTGAATATAAATATCTGTTATTTGAAATATCAGTTGTCAGATTCTTATTGCTGGACTGATAGATATATCCAAGAATTGTTCCTCTCTCATTACATGTTGAAATGCTGTTTGTTGTAACATTATTTTTTATTGTGATTTTTGCTGAATGTTCATAATCATAATTTGATGCTCTTCCGGCAACTCCGCCAGCCGAATATGACGATGCTTTAATATATGCTTTATTGAAAGTAGTATTAATCTGCACGTTACCACCGCTGCTTTCAATATAACCTGCTATTCCGCCTATATTATAATCACCATTAACATTGGATGCATCGTTGCTGCAGTTACTAACTTTAAGTGTTCCGCTGTTTGAGGAATCAAGATTACCTACTAACCCACCAACACTGCTTGAACCGCTTATGTCTGCTTTATTATAGCAAAGGCTCAATGTGAAATTACAATTTGAGCTGTTTATATATCCGCAAATACCACCTGCTTCATAATCAGTTATAGTGACTGAACCTGTATTATAACAATTTGACATTGTTAATGCTGTCTTATTATCGCTCAATCCGCCGAATATTCCACCTGCATAGGAAGCCGCACTTATTGCGCCACTATTATGGTTACTTGAAACATTGGCTGAGGATGCTTCACCAATATGAATTTGTCCGCATATACCTCCGACTCTATGGGAAGTTGCCTTAACAGAACCGGAATTACTACAGGAGTAAACTCCGCCCTTTCCGTATATGTACATTTCACCCATAATACCGCCAACAGATGAATATGCACTTACGCTTGCAGAGCTTTTACATTTAGAAATATATACATTTGAGTTAGCAGAACCCACGATACCGCCAACCTCATACGAACGATAGTCTCCATGATTTCTGCCAACTACTGTTGTTGCTGATACCGAGCAATTTGTAACATATGATAATGAAGAGCTAGTACCATAAACATATCCAACAATGGCACCAACATAACTATAACCCGATACATATGATTTGGTAACAGTCAGATTTTTTATTGTTGAGCCTGAGGATGCCTTGGAAAATAATCCAACATCATCAGAATTTTTCTTTACATATAAACCTGATATTGTATAGCCTGCACCATCAAATACACCGTTAAACGATTCTCCGCTTACAAAACCAATAGGTGTCCATGCATTAGATGGAGCCGTACTGGACCACTTCGTATAATTCGATACATCGTTCAATGCAATATTAGCTGTAAGCTTATAATAAGCTTGATTATACGAATCATACTTATAATCAGTTGAATTAACAAGGTTTCTCATTCTTGCAAGCTGCGCTGCATTTGAAATAAGATAAGGACTGTCCTTCGTTCCTTTACCGCCAGCAAAGGAGGTTGCTGCTTTTCCGTTCCATACAGCAGCCTGCGCTGAAAAATCAACCCCAACACCAATTGTAATAACTATCACAATTGATAGAAGCAAACTTAAAAATTTTTTCATAATAATCATCATCGCCTTTCAAAGGATATGCAATATCCCCGAAACTACTATTTCGGGGATATTGCTAATTGTAATTTACGCCTAACAATTTCACTATTTAAAGCTTGCAAGCTTTGAATTATTAATACTACCGGCATTTTGAACAAGTGATCTGTCAACATTTTGATACGTGTTGGCACTACTATTGCAAACTCTTTGAATATTTGAAATTCTTGAAGCAATATCGCTAAGATTGCTGCTAACCCGGCTTAACCGTGAAGCAATACTTGCTCTTTGCTTAATCTTGCTATCCAGAGAATTTGAAGTATTTATAACCTTATTATACGCACTATTAATGTTTTGTTTTGCACTGTCGCACCTGCCTGAGGAATTAATAACGCCACTGCAATTTATTTTTGTTGTTGCCATATCCAATCACCTACTAGTTTCTTGGTGTACCGCAATTAGGACAAAACTTTTCATTTGCAGAATACTGTTTGGCACACTTTGTGCAAAAAACAACACCAACATTCTGAGGAGCTTCTGTTGAAGTTTTAACATTTGTATTAAATCCAACATTTGACTGGACATCTACCGCCTTATGTTCCTGTTGAACAGGAGACGCTGACGAAAAATTAACATTAAAATTAGATGAACTATCATTTCTGTTTTTTGATGCTTTCAAGGTTACAACCAAAACTGCAACCAAAAGTGCAATAACTATCAGCAGCAAAATATAAATAATTATAAATTCTGTGTACATAAATCAAACCTCGTTTCACCCCAAGGCATAAGCCTTGGGGAATTTAATTGCTTAATCTTCGTCATCATCTTTTTTCTTTTTAACAAAAATAATTGCAACAACTATACCAACTATTACTAATACCAATGCCGCAATTGTAAGACCAACAGCAAGAGTGTTATTCAAAAATCTAACAAACCAATTGTTAGATACAAGTAAATCTTTAACCGTGAGCGTATTATTATTTCCGGCTCTGTCAGAAATAGTAATTACCAAATCATGTCTTGATGTAATAGTTTTATCATCAGCTGAAAGGGTAAATTCGCAGTTATAAACACCATTTTTCTCTGCAGCAGTTTCACTGGTAAATGTCTGAGGCTCAGCACTATCATAGGTTATCTTGAGTGTGTTGATATCAATTGCATCAAGGCCTAGATTTTTTTCATCAATGTTAAGAATAAGGGTGCATTCTTTACCATCGTTACTGAAAATTTCATCTTTCAGACTATTTCCACTAGTAATTGTTGTATGGTTCTCATCCTCATAGCTGTAATCCTTAAATGAAGATTCCAGATTTAGACGAGGTGCATTTTTATCAACAACAAATCTAAGAACAGTTTTTGTTGTTCCGTCATTAGCGACTTCATTTTTGTTAATATTTTTAGCCGCATCATATGTTGTAATTTGAACTTCATATTCCCCATCAAGTTCGAAAAGATTCTCATTAATGAGCTTATATTGATATGTTTTCATATTATACATATCTTTTTCTTTATTAGGTTGTTTACTTATGATATAGTCTTTATTTTCATTAAGAATCTTTTGAGTTTGCTTTTGCTGTTCAGTATTTGTATAAATAAGGCTAACCTGTGTCTTTTCAGAAGTTAAAAAGTCGCAGTTTATTTCAGAAAACAATACTTTACCAATCGCAGATGTAAGATATACTATTGAATTGTCCTTATCATAGCTTTTTGCATTTGTATTTGCTAAATCATAAACATAGTTTGAACCCCAACGATTAACTGAGAATATGAAATCTTGTCCAAACTCATTTCCGGCTAAATCTTTAAATTCTACGTGCATTGAATAAATATCATCAAGATTTGCCTTATCTTCATTAAAGAAACTTGTTGAATATTTACGGCCATTTGTAATATCTGATAATTTTGTATAGCTGTCTGATAACAAATTGAATTTCTCATGAGAGAGTCCATTAATAGTAACCTTAATACTGCTTTCATCAAGATTGCCTTCGTTATCCCAAATAGATAATACAGGTGTAATCACATCGTCATTATAAGCAGCATATGTTACTTGCTTGATACCCTCAAGCTTTAATTCAGGTTTATTTGTATCAACGACAAACTTTGGAGTATTAACTGCGCCTATTACAGCATTTCCTGCCATATCCTGTCCATCGACTTTAATCTCATATGCAGCCATTTGTGTCATATCAAATGTTGCCTGATATGTATCCTTGTCAGTCTTTTTCCAACTTAATTGTTCAGGATATTGTGTTACTGCAGCATTTGGATCTTTGCTCGTAACAGAAACTACACTTGATGATTTAATGTCAACATTATTTGTTTTTTGATTTTTAACATCTGTACCTGTAGACTTGCCTGCAACAACATCAGCATTATGATCCTTTAATGTAAATGTTGCTCTTATTGTCTTATTATTGTATAAATCAGGTGATGTTCCAATTGACTTGCCATCATCAATATAGGTATATTCTACAGATAAGTTGGCAGCAGTTTTATCAATTATAAATGTGTCTTTATAAGTGGACTTGCTCTTATCAAAAGCATTTCCTGCAAGGTCCTTCAACGCAGAAATAATAAAATCGTATGTGCCATCCCCTGTTGTATACTTAATCTTATATGTATAAACAGTATTATTGGGATCAGCTTTGTTCGTTGTTTTTTTCCAATAATCCTTCCCCTTCTCGTTCTTAGTATACATAGTTTCGATTGAAGGGGCTTGCTGATAATCAAAATCAAGATTTGAAAGGAGAGCCTTAATTCTCTCTGCGTCAAAATTACGTTCTGTAACCGTTACAGTAGCTGTACGATCATGATTATAATACTGAGCATAATTACCTGTAGCCTTTTCGTTATCATCATATGTTATATTGATAACAGGCTTTGTTATATCAAGACTAAACTTATCAGTATTATAATTTGTATTACCCGAACGGTCTGTAACAGTAACCTTTACAGTAATGTTATTGCTATCATTTTCAACAAGAATTTTACCTGAAACTTTATGAATAAGATTGTCATCGACATCCTTTTTCCAGTTGTAGGAAATATACTTGTCAATTTCTTTCTTGTCAGTAATTTCTTTACCGGTATAATCGAAAACCTTGCTTTCTTCTATAGTTCCCTTGTTTGTAAATCTGATGTAACCTGTTCTGTTCTTCTGCTTATAATAATCATCTAAATTATTAGGAACAGAAATTTCCCATTTAACCTCATAAATACCTGAGCTTACACTTGTGCTGTTATCACTATCTGTTGCGTCAAATGGTACTGTTACAGATGATTCAGATAAACCATAAAGATCCTGTCCACTTGCTGTATGCTCTTTGGCAGGTGTTTTTTTCGTTCTGTAAAATTCAACAACACCTTTAATATTTTCAATAACAACACCACTTGGATTTACGCAATCACCTGTATGTCCAACATTATCTGTAGCCCCGGCATAAATTTGGCCCTTAAAACCTTGTGGAACAGTAACTGTTATTTGATTGTTCTCATCAACCGGTACACTGCCGGTAATTATTTCGTTATCAACACTGACAAGTTTGTATTCAATTGTATTAACGCCTGAATTAACTTTCTTTGATGATGTAGTATCAGCAGCAGTGATGGTAACAACTGTTTTCTTTTTAAAATAGAAACCATAAGTTTGCTCTGAAACAAAATTAGTTCCATCCTCATCCTGTCGATCACCTGTTCCAAAATCAAATTCTGTTATTTCGGGGGCATATCTATCAATATAGATTGTTTTAGTTGTTGTGTTAGAATTACCTGCATTATCAACAATTTCTGCATTAATTACATATTTTGCATCATCAGGAATATCAGTATTTTCAGTGTTCGTTATAAGATTGTCACTTTCATCTATTGAATACTTTTCAATATCCGCCGCCTTGGCTTTATCATCAGAATAATATTGTACAGAATTCAATGAGTTCTTATCTTTATTAATGCTAATGCTTGATTCTCTTATTCCTGATTTAATATCTGAATCCTCAGCAGTAACATAAGCATCTATATCATCACCATACCAAGCCTTACCATCAATTGTAGCTTCGTTACCATTAGCATTATGCGCCTCTTCTACATTAATTTGTATTGAAGGCTTATTCTTTTCTATAACAACATAATTGCTTCTAACCTCATCATCGTCAGCAATATCTGCAATAGATGTCTTAGTTACAGAATCGGTAGTTGATAATACATTGCCAACGTTATCATATACTACTGCATATAAGTTACCGACATAAGCCTCTCCCCCTGACATATCAGTAGAAATAGTAAATATACTATATCCTCTCTCTCTGGAGTTATCGAACACAGCATAATCTGTTACAGGCTTTGATGCAATTAAATCTTCCCCATTATATAATTCAATACGGTTAAGTTTTGAACTAGGAACTGAATCTTCAGCAGAAACGATAACATCTATCTTATCATTATAAAAAATACCAAAGGTAAGTAAATTTTTAACTTCATCCCAAAGGGTCGTAGGCTTAGATGGAGCTACCTCAACACCAGTTAAAATAGGTGTATTTGTATCAATATAAAAATCTTGCTTATAGGGTTTTCTGTTACTTTTGCCGTTATTATTTGTTGCAATAACTTCAAGAGTATTTATCCCCTGCACACCGATAGGTTTAGTTTCGTTGTAAATATCCGTAGAAATTTTATATTTTTTTTCAGTTTTAAATTCTTTGCCTTCGATTTCATCTATCTTAACTGTCTCACCATTGATTTTAATTTCTACACGCTTTAATCCGCAATGCTGCGTTTCGTCTTCATTATCTTCATTAACAATATTATCATTATCGTTTACTGTTATGTCAAATAAAACGTCATTTTTAAACCATAGATTTGTAATTTCTTCTGTATTTATATTACCGTTATCCTTTGAGTCGGTTTCATCTTCAATTTCAACCTTTTCCCGATAATCAACAGGCGTTGCAATTTTAATATCCGCAAATGGTTCAGCATATGAAATCATAAGATTATATGTTTGGGCATTTGTCTTTGCTGCATCATGATCATCTAATTTTGATCTATTTCCTGCAACATCTGTTACGCAAGCAGAAATCAATGAAAGATTATTAATTTTTGAAAATGTATTAGCATCTAAGATGAATGTATAAACAGCATATGTTCCGCCCTTACTGGTTTCAGTTGCTTTATCTTTGCCGTATTCACTTGCTTCAACTTTAACAAAATTCTTTTTACCATCATTATCAGTATAATACAATTTGATTTCTTTAATGCCAGATGACGACGGAGCATTAGCGTCATTCGCCTTTACTGTAACCTTAACATCCGTATTAGAGAAAGTACCAAACGTAAAAAAGTTAATGAATTTCCCAGCAAGACTTTCTTCGGTATCCAAATCAGTTTTATTAATATCAAAATTAATCTCAGTAATAAGCGGTTCCGTCTTATCAATCAGAACAGTAAATTCTTTTACTTCAGATAAATTTCCTGCATAGTCAAGAGCATAAATGTAATAGGTCTGCTCCTGTGGTTCTGAAAACTCAACACTGAATTCGCCATTTTCATTAAGTTCAATTATATTCTTAGCGGATTCAACACCTTTTACATCAAGTTCTTCTGTGCTATAAACAACCTTGTTGATTTTAGAATCACCCTGATCTGTTACCACACCAGAAATGGTTATATTTTCGTTTGTCCAAGCGTCAGTATATTCATTAAGCGTAACTTCCGGGGCTGTTTTATCAATTATGATTTCGATATCATTATCAAGTTCAACCTGATACCAACACATAGCTGTACAATTATAAACATCAACTTCAGTTATCTTTGTTGTATCATTGTATGATAATGAGTTTGTGTTTCTTGTTCCTGAAAGCTTATCTTTAATTTTATCTTTAATCTTAACCTTTAAACCGCTAAACTCCTCTGGCTTTGATTGGATTACAGCAGCGTTATTATCGTTTAAAAAGATATATTTAAGTCCATCGACTTTTACAGGGTTTGAAATTTCAATTGCATCATTAAGCGAAATTGCCTCATAGGCTTCATATGTTACAGCAATTGCTTGGTTTTCTTTAATATCCGTGATTATAGTCTCGTACTTTATATCATTATCAGTAACTTCATTAAATCCAAGTTTTTTCGAATTCGCTTTTAAAGCTGTAATGTTATAACCTTCCTTAGGTTCAACAGTAATATCTACCAAACCACCAAAATCCACCTCATTGGTACTAATCTCAACTGTACCATAAGAAGATGACTCAATTGTGATATCATATTTATTAATGGCGAAGGTAACTGTTATAGTATAATCCTTGCCTTCTTCGATAGAAAATTTTTCTTCAAAGCGAACATCGCTATTAATAGCAGAATTGCTTGTAGCATTGTTTATATGTGTTACTGCACCTGTAATGCTCTTAATATGGTATCCTTTATCACTATCTGCCTCCACAGAAAGCGTTGCTTCCCCATTTTTAACAATAACGCTAACGGAATTATCTAATCCCGGAATTTCATTGTTAATCTTTATAGTACCATTACCACCGTCAAAAGTTGCCGTAACCTTTTGAGTCTTTGGCGAAAGCTGGATATTTACATTATCCAAATCCGTATCATCAACGTTAATATTTTGAATTGTTTCAACATAATATTTTGCTGAAGCAGTAGCTTTATATACAGCGCCCTCTTGAGCAACAAACGAAAAACTTCCATCATTATTAAGTGCGATATTTTCAACACTTTCTACCGGAACTTCTAAATCTCCAATTCTTTCAATGTTTAGAGAAAGATTCTCAAATTCATCGTCATCAATACCTACAATCTTACCACTGACATTTATTTTTTTAGAAAGCGATACAGTTGCAGATAAGTTTTCTTCCGAGATTGAAATCGGCACATTGTTTGGATGATATCCGTCTTTTTCAATTTTAACATCATAGTCAGCTGCTGATAAAATTGAAAAATCTGCTTGTCCATTCTCATCTGTCATTTTGCTGTCTTCACCAATTGTTACTATAGCATCTTCAATAACAGAATTTGCTTTGTCAACTACGGTAATAACAAAATTCAACGCATCACTTTCATCTGCAAATGCAGCCGATACAGTCGAAAATGGAATTGTTGTTACAATCATAAGCAGTGACAAAACTACAGACAGCAAATTTTTAGAAATTGATTTAACTTTTTTCATTGCTTTTCCTCTTTTCCCTAGTTTGTTTTTAATGAATATATATATTTAAAATTTTTGCTGTTCATAACAATATGCATTTGAAAAGCAAAAACAAATAACGAAATAAACAGTAACTGTAACCATACAGCAACGTTGCATAATAAACATATGATACAAACAATAAACGCCGCAAACATAGCAACATCTGCAATTAAAGCAAGCTTGTTACTGAAAAACTTAATTATTCCGGGCAAACACCTGAAATTAATATTCTTTTTTACAAATAAATAACTTGCAACTTGCAATATCCAACCCACAACAATGGAAACCCAGAATACCGCTGCAGCTATGTACGATAGTAAGCTCTTTATACCATCAGCCTTAAAGTCAACAACTAATGATAACATCAAGGAAAATGAACCGATTGCCATCAATATTACAGAAACTAAATTAATTATTATTAATCTTGATTTACTCAACTGATTACCTCCTCTGTATTGATGAATGTTTGATCATCAATAATTTCAAAAGAAGTATTATCAATTTCAATGATTCCGTCACCATCTGATAAAACATCGGTTTCATCTTCGGAATTAAATGATAAATCTGTACCGGCAGTATATAAAACATCTGTAGGCATATCATTATCCAAGAGCATTGTTTCTGTATCATTATCTAACAATACAGTATTGTCTTCTGTAAGCAACTCTGTTTCACTCTCAGACTCATCTGCCTGATTGTTTGAAAGGATTCCTGTTTTGGTATCGTCCGCAATAGAATCGCTCCCATTAATAGCATCAAGTGAAACCGTTCCGCCATCACTAACTGCAACTGAAGAATTATTAATAGTCGTAGTATCAATTACCGCTCTGCGATTACGATTAAGAACCTTTGACGAATAAGATTTCACTTGCATATCAGCTCTTTCACTTGTTACAGGATTACCGCTTGAAAGCATATCGTCAATGGTGTTACTACGGCTCATTCTAACTTTTTTTGTTCCGTAGCTTATATTTGTGTTTTGCTCTCTAATCTGCTCAATTTGTTTCCTTTCGGTTCTTCCGCTTAAAAATCCTATAACATCAATAATATTCTCTGTAAAAAACACCGTAATTGCTGCAGCTAAAAGTATAAATGCAATTACAAAAAATACGATTGCAATAATTTGTAATACCGTCATTAGTTATTACCTCCGTATTGTCTATCTTTTTCATTCTTTAGTTGCTTGCAATATTCATTAATTTTTTTCTGTTTCTCCGGAGAAAGCGATTTCATATCTTCTGTTATATCTTTAATTAAATCATCAATAACACTTACCGGAATACCATTATCCTTTAAAACTGCAAGAACATTTGAATCCGAAAGTGCAATCAAAACCATACTGTAAACATCGAGCTTTACTTCCGAATCATTACTTCCTTTCGCTGATGATACACAATTTTGCAATGAATTCACTATTTTAGATATATCATCATCTTTGCTATGCTTTTTCAGATTGTTTATTTCTTTATAAGCATTCATAATATTTTGCATTATTTGAGCTGATTCAAAATAAGAATTATTTGAACCATCATCATCTCTATACTTATAATCTTCAATAGACGCTATATTAAGCCATTTTTCAGCACTTGACAACTGCTTTGCCTGTACCATACCTGGAGCATAGAACAAATAATAATCCGCTATTTCATATGCAAGCTCGCCATACCCTTGTTGATCTTTATATTGCATTTCATTATCAATTACAATAGAAATTGCAGCATCCAAACTATCCGAATCTTCAATGTCGCTTTTAGCCTTACACTCTTCAACAATCTTAAAATATGGATTATAATACTTTTCTTCTCCGATATCTATTTTTTCAAGTGATTTTGGTTTTAACGTGATTGCATCCGTATATAGATTTACTGCACCTTTTTTATCCTCATCATTAAAATCTGCCAGTTTCGTGTCAACGTAAAATGACTGTGCAGAACTTGCACTTGTTAGCTTTTGTTCGTATTGATTATTTATATTCGCTGAATTTGCAATCAAACATATACAACCAATAAGCACACAAACAACACTTGCAGCGGCAACTCCTACAAACTTTTTCAGTTTGCCTTTTTGCATTAAGCGAAACGTTTCATCTGCTTCTTCATAATGCTCTAATGCATACATAAGTTCAGCACAAGATTGATATCTGTCGGCAGGGTTAAGCTGTGTACATTTTTGGATAATAGCCTCAAGTCCCGATGAAAGTGTTGGATCCCAATGTCTAATAGGATATAACTCGTACGGTGGCTCGCAAGGGTTTTGACCTGTTACCAAATGGTACAGTGTAACGCCTAAGCAATAAATATCTGTCCTTGCATCAGTCTGTCCTTTACCGCCAAACTGTTCTGGGGCTGCATATCCCTTTGTTCCAAGACTGACAGTATCTTCAATATTTTGTTCTTTAAATTCTCTGGCAATACCAAAGTCAATAAGCTTTAATGAACCATCAGGTTTAAGCATTACATTTGCCGGTTTCATATCACGATAGATAATTGCCGGCTCCCTGGTATGGAGATAATCCAACACCTCGCATAAATCTTTTGCCCATTCAATAACCTGCTCCTGTGGTTGGGCGCCATCTCTTTCCAAAACCTTATTAAGCGATTCGCCTTCTATGTAATCCATAATAATATAAATAACATTTCCATTATCTATAATATCTACAATTCTGGGTAATGTAGGATGATCAAGTCTTTTAATCATATTCGCTTCCGCAATAGCACTTTGAATAACTACTGCATTATTCTTATCTCTTGCCTTTTTTTCAATTTCTTTAACTGCCCACTGCTTGTTAAGGCGCTTATCCATAGCAAGATAAACCTTGGACATACCGCCCTTTCCAACTAGCTTCAGTATTTCATATTTTCCGTCAATTACTGCACCGATAGCTGCCATTATTCGCTCCTTATTAATATGTTCTGATTAACAGAACAGTAATATTATCAGTTTCATTTCTATCCTTATCAATTTCAATCAATTGTTTTGAATTGATCATCATTGTCTGCTTGCTCATAAGCACAGATGGAAGAAATGCCTGATGAATTTCTTTTTCACTTATTTTATGTCTGAAGCCATCAGAACATAGCATATATGTCGTGTTACATTTTGCATCTAATTCAAGATACTGGGGTTCAACAATTTTTGATGCGCCGATGCATTGTAAAAGAACATTTCGTCTCGGATCAATTTTTGCCTGCTCAGCTGTCATATTACCTCGTCTTACCTCTCTGGCAACAAGCGTTTGATCCTCTGTCAGCACCTCTATTGTACTTTCATTTATTTCATAAAGCCTTGTATCGCCTACATGCATAATATACAACTTGTCCTCTATAAAAAGAGAAGCTGTTAGTGTTGTTCCCATGGAAACGCCATATTCCTTGCCGTAGTCGGCAATTGACGAATTTTCCATTTGAACTATATTATTCCATTGATATTTAATATCATCATAAGATTTGCTTTTAAGTATTTCAGGAAAATCATTTTCAAACCATTGTGAAAATTTCTTAATTATATGTGCGCTTGCAACTTCTCCTTTTGCCAACCCACCCATACCATCACAGATAACAGCAAATGCAACTGTATTATTATCGGCAAGTTTGGCAAGCTTTACAGAATAACTGTCCTGATTTGTTTTTTTATGAATACCTATATCGGTATATGCGGAAGTCAAATAATTCATAGTTTTCCTACTCTTCGATTGTAATTATATTGAAAATAAAGTTTTCATTCGCAAGTGTTATTTTCGTTTCGTCCACTAATTCGACATCTTGTTTCGGAGCAATAACCTTTCCATTAAGATACGTTTTGTTTGTAGAATTTTGATCATTTATATAAAACTTTTCGTCTCGAATGATAAACAATGCATGTTGTCTGCTTACAGCATTGTTATCCGTAACACTGAAATCATTTTTCAAACTCTTTCCTACATGATAAATATTTTTATCAATCTTCTTTTTTTCTCCGTTTGAAATTCTGGTAAGGTACCCAACCTTAACAATTCTTTTTGGCTGATTAAGAACAGTTGTAGCATCCTCGTCTTCACTATCGTCGCCAAGAACAGTTGTACCAATATTATCTGTTTCTCCGCTGCAACTACCTCTATCAGCATCTGCAGTGTCAAATACAGTTTCATTTTCCGCTTTGCTGCTGAAATTAGAATCATTATTAAAATTAAATTCATCATTATCTGATTTCAGCACAAGCTCATCATCTAACGGATTGTAAATAGCTGAACCATTATTTGTTGAACCAGTGACGCCTTTTGTCAAATAGCTATATTGACAGCATGGACAAAAATTTGCATCACTTGAAACTTCTCGTCCACAGTTCGGACATTTTTTCATTTTGGACGACGGCATATTTTTTCCTGTTAAAGACTCTATGTATTGTTCAAGCTCAAAAATTGAAAAATTAACACCGGTATTAAGTATCCTCAAATATTCCTGAACAAAGCTCAAATCCTCGTCAGTGGAAAATGTGGCAACCTGAATAATTTTCAAAAGAAAGTCTTTTAAAGTTGTTTCATTATCATAGTACTGGATAGGAACATAAATAAAGTACAAGCGCTTTGAGGAAGGTTCCACCTTTACTTTTCCAAAGCTAAGCAAAAGACTTCTATGCTGAAAATAATTCGTCTCAATTATTTTCCAGATATTAAAAATATTTTGAAGAAGGAATCCGAATAATTGCTTATTCATTTGAGTAGTTTTCAAATATTGATTAAGAGAAATCATACCTGTAACATTATAGATGAGCTTAAAGGAACTACCGCTTTCTTTAACACTGAGAGGCAACAACCCCTCAACTTTATTTTTGGTGACAGCTTCAACCTCAGTTAAATTCAGCTGCTGCCCCTTGATACTTTTTATCTCTAAAAAGCTCAAATTATTCTTTTCAATTTTTTTTATCTTATTACTTGCCTTTTTCATAATTTCGCCTTAATCAAATAGCATTATATTTTTTCGTTGCCTCTTCGTATAATTTTTGAGCCTCCTCAAAAGCCTTTTGAGCAGATTCAAGAACTTTTTTATTCGCTGTACTATTTTTCTTTGCTAGAGCCTTTCGTGCATCTTGAAGAGCCTTTTGTGCATCCTCGTATTTTGTCGAAGCCTCATCCATTGCAGTTTTAGCCTGTGCCTTTGCAGTCGCCCTTTGCTTAGCCGCTTTAATCGCTGCCTGCCTACGTCGTTCTTCCGCTTCTTCCGCAGCACGTATTGACGCCGCCTGGCTTCGAATATCATTAGCAAGGCTGTTAATTTCTTTAATCTGTTGATCGATTTTGTTAATAGCAGTATCAATAGCATTATTAATATATGTAACTTCTTTGCTTTGCCAATAATTGTTGATATTGCTTTTATAAGCCGACAACTGACTTTTGGCAGTATTCAAATTATTTATTTGCGAGC
>JAMPGU010000031.1 GCA_023663865.1 Clostridium sp. | reverse complement strand
TACATCAGGTTTAAACTTTGAAAATCCTATAACGTACAGGGGATATTATTACGATTCATATTCCAGTACATATTATCTCCAGTCAAGGTATTATAACGATGCAACATACAGGTTTATAAACCTGGATTCACCATCCATTGCTCAGCAATCCAAAGACGACAGCGATGGTATGAATTTGTATGCTTACTGCAATAATGACCCTGTGAATTTTTGTGATATTTCAGGGCATGCAAAAAGCAATGTTGGAACAATAGATTATAATGTAACAGTTACAAATTTTATAAAGAAATATAATTTAAAACAAAATAGCTTTAACTGTTACGCATATGCTATAGGTATACATAATAAAATAATAAATCCGGGATATAAATCTAATAAAAAAATTACTTCAAGCACATCTGTTAGTACTATTGTCGAATATGTTATCAGTGATTTAAAAAAAATGGGTTATAAAGGTGTAGACGTAACTAAAAAGGGTGGTGCAAACTATAAAACTAGTGCTCATACTTGGTTGATTGCAGTTCGTGTAGGTGGTTCTAAAAAGAATTATGATTATCATTTTATGATTCGTAGTAATTTAACGAAAACTTGGAGTTTTAAAGCAGGAAAAGCGGGAGCTGTTTTAGAACTTGTTTCTGGATTAACACCAGGACAAGTAAAGTGGAATATGTATAATCCTGGTACTAGAAAAATTTCTGCATATGCTTTTTACACATCTTCTATAAAGTATATTGCTGTTACTGGCTGAGTTCCATAATTGATTTTCGTGGACAATACAAATAATATTGGAGATGAAATTATGCACAAAAATAAAGCATTAATCAAAGTGTTCCTTTTCGTTGTAATTATAGTATTGATTTTATCAATATTGTTTGCAGGAATAAAAAATGCCAAATCAAATAACTTTGATTTAACCAACATATCTTATACATCTAATAATATTGAGCAAGAAACAAAAGATGAAATTGAAAAGATAATAGGCAGCTTGGAATCATATGAAATTGATTTTGGTTTTGAGAATGAGGATGAACTTAATAAATTAACAAATAGTATTGAAAAATCAACAAATTATTCATATGTTGAAAATTCAGAATACAGTATTGTGAAATTAGAATTTGTTTCGGATGGAGAATTAAGTTTTATTGTATACGGTTTACCCTTTACTGTATGTGAATTTTATATAAATGATAATTTGTGTTGTACGTATAGTTTTGATTAATAACAAAATAGAGAAAGTTTTTTCTGTATATAATGAAAGCATATGAGGCGTGTTTATGGATGCAAAAATAAAACAAGGCTTGCGAAAATATAAAGGAATAATCATTTTTGCTGTAGTTATATTAGTTATACTGGTTGTTTTCCTTGCGGTATTCAATCATTCGGAAGATTCCGAAGAAGTGGTAATGCCGGAAGAATGCGACGCCAGCTATAGCATTATTACCAGAGAAGAGGCAGAGCGAATTGCTCTGGAGGAAACAGAACGTAAGTATGAAATATATTTTGATGATTATGATTCTGTTGATTCAACTTATTGTGTTGATGGCTGTTGGTATGTTTCATGGGGCGTTGAACCGGTTGTGTGTGATGGAGGTATCTTAATAACAGTGGATGAAAATACAAAACATGTTGTCAGGGTATTAGGCGGCGATAATATTATTTTAACGGAAAAGCACGAATGATATATTTACCATCATAGTGTAAAAAACAGGGGTGATGATTCACCCCTTTATTTGAAATCTTCTTGCAAAATTTATAGCTCAATGTGTGTGAATAATTGTTTGTATAAAGTTAATAAACTACATAAATAATCTTTTATAAATCATTGATAAAACTTGCATTATAGCTGGAATCTGATTTGATATTCATAAATATATTTTGGAACGTTAAACAAAAAGTGTGATTTAGTATGAAAACAATTTATAGCTGTTTAAATCCATTGAATTATATAATGATATTAGTGGTCATAATTGTGAGTATAGTTTTTATAACAATAGGATTATACTATATCGTTATAATGATAAAATCAAAGAAAAATCCATTCTCTTTAATTGTGCAATATTTATTCTTTGGAATTATTCTGGTTGCAGGTGTATATACTTTTGGAACAATGGCTGAAAATATATATTATGAAACGAAATATGTATTACTTCCTTATACACAGGGTGAGTATGCAGAAGTACAAGGCGAAGTGAAAAATTATAAAGCAACGGCTTATGATAGAGAGATTTATTTTGAAGTAGACAATGTTAATTTTCATTGCAGTAATTATGAAATTGGCAGTGTTGGTTATCAAGGAAATTCACTCAGCGAAGGTGAATATGTAAATATTCGATATCTAGAATATAAGGAGAATATTATTCTTAGAATTGAGGCAGAGTAAGGATATACTTCTTCTATAGTGAATAAGAAACAAGGATAAACAAATGATATTAGGTAAAAAAATTAATGTTAAAGCGGTACTCTCTGTGTTCGCTCTTTGTCTTATAATTATTGCACTAATATTGCTTTTTTATAATCATACGTATAATAAGCTATCAAATGATATTCAGGCTGTTCTTGAAAGCGTTTCCATTATTGATGCAGAGACAGCGGAAAAATATCATAGTGAACAATACACTTCGTCAAGCAAAACGCAGAAAGCTTTTGAGGATAATCAAGAATATTATATTGTGGTTTGTGACTTTTATGTTGACTATTCTGAGAATGATAGTGCAATTGTCAGCAAGGCAGTTGCTGAGTCTGACAGGTTTTCGTTAATATATAATGATAAAAAATATAATGTTTGCGAGTCTCCGATAACTATGGA
The DNA here is from genome assembly GCA_023663865.1 of Clostridium sp. GTDB lineage: Bacteria > Bacillota > Clostridia > Oscillospirales > Acutalibacteraceae > Eubacterium_R. The sequence goes on along the minus strand of JAMPGU010000031.1, from coordinate 25,445 downwards.
AAAGGGCAATAAATATAATTATGAATTATTGCTGTTTATAGAAAAGGATGCGTATACAAAACAGCTGTCGCAGGATGAGTTTATGCTGAATTTAAGCGAAAGCCTGAATATTTATTTGAGATAGAATATAATACGAGGAAAGATATTATGTATAAATCCGGTAAGAAAATTGTATGTATAGTTGTTTCTGTTTTAATCATTTTGATTATTGCATTATGTATAATTTTCAGTAATAATTATGTGAAAAAAGTAGATTTTGAAAAAGATAATTACAGCAGCTTTTCTGTTAGTGATTTTGGCAATTATGAAAGCATATATTGCCAAAATTCCAGAACCGGTTCACCTTTGTTTCACTCAGATTGCAGTTTGGTTATTGCGTCATATAGTGAAGTGGAATTTAGAAATAAACTTGCGGACTGTAATAATTATGCGTTTCAAAATGAAATCGTTTGGTGTGATGAAACAAGTTATCTTCTTCCGGATACAGAATTTGATATTAACGATTGGAGTTTTCGAGTTTTAAAAGGAGACAATTATCCTAATATTATTGACTTTATTGCGTTAAATAGTGTTGAAAATAAAATTGCATATTTAACTTTTTGCGATAGCGACTTGGATTACTTGTGCACGAAAGAAGATAATATGAATAATGATTTTATGCAGAAGTTTATATTAAAGCACTTTAAGTATGACTTTTAGCTTTATATCGGTATAGAAATTAAAAAATATATTTACATACATAGGATTTATGGTGGTATATCATAAATCCTATGTTTTTGTGTTTTTCTTAGAAGGATTTTTATAATTGATTGACAAGCAGTGAATAAAAATATATCTTATTCTTAGGGGGATGAGGTTATGAAATCATCAGAGCTGTTGAGCATTCATACGATACCAAAGAGGGTGGCGGAGTCTTTGTTTGCACAAAGTGATCAAAGGCTGATTCACACGCCATACAAGGACGAGATAAGATTGTTGTCCTGCATTAAGGATGGTGACCTGGACAGGCTTATTGCATCCATTCAGCCATTTTTTGAAAGCGGAATTTTTGTAGGCGAAATGTCCGACAACAATCTTATGCAATACAGATATATGGCGGTCAGTGCAATAACCTTAGCAACCCGATATGCCATTCAGGGTGGACTGGATGAGAATAAGGCCTATAATTTTTCTGACAGCTTTATAAGGGCAATTGATGGCTATGATACCACAGGAGAGATTTTTCAGTGCCTGGCGTCCAAAATTATTGAGCTAACCAATATGGTGAAGGATAACAAAGAGAAGATGATTTATTCGCCGCACATCAGAAAGGCTGTAGCTTATATCAAACAGAATATTACAATGCGGTTATCAGTAAGCGAAATTGCCGGACAGTGCGGTATTTCTGCAGATTATCTTTCCTATCTTTTCAAGAAAGAGATGGGATGCAATTTAAGCAGCTTTGTTTTGAGAGAAAAGCTGGAACTGTCTAAGACCCTGCTGTGGGAGGGATATGACAGCAAAAGGATATGCACCTCGCTGGGCTTTTGCTCTCAGTCCCATTTTATATCCTCGTTTAAAAAGGAATACGGTCAGACGCCAAACGAATATTTGCTGCAAAATAAATGATTTATTACATCTGCTTCATACTTCAATGACAAAGCCCATCAATACGATTTGGTATTGGTGGGCTTTATGCTATCATATGCAGTTATTGTTTTTTACCGGTGTTTACGATAAATTGGTTTTTGCAGTGGGGGCAGGTTACATTCAGCTTGCCCTTGTGCTTTGGCAGCCTTAATGTCATTTTGCATTTGTTGCATTTTACGAATTTATGTGTATTTCGCTGCTGGAACTTTTCCTTTTGCACCTTAAACCATTGCTTTGTTTTAAAGGTCATTTGCAACCATTTTTGATTTTCCATTCTTCTTGCCTCAATGTTTTTTGACAGCACTCGGAAGATTGCAAACACAATCAGTGCAAATGAGGCAACAGACAGTGCATAATATCCTGCCTTTGAAAAGCGGTATACGATATTGGTGATTACAATAAGTATCAAATAGAAGATCAGCAATGCTCTCCACAGCTGGTCAATACCGTATCTGCCTGTCATAAATCGCTGTAACTTGTATCCTAAATTTCTGAAAAAGTTTTTCATTTTATCACCTGTTGTTTATTTTTAAGAATGAATTGTGCTGTCATTGCTTTCACCGAAAATTCGGCTGTTTTGCTCGTAGTTATTATCGTCTCTGCTGTCGTCATCATATTGCTGACTGTAGCCCTGCGTAGGATATCTTGAATAATAGTTTCTGTAATTTGTTCTGTAGCCAAAGGAAAATATCATTCTCATTATCAGTCTTATTACGATTATAACAAGCACGATTCTGAATATGCGTGACATACAGCCTCCGTTTCCTCGGCGAACTGTATAGGTTCGGGTCGGTCTTACAGGCTCGTCATCTGCTGTAAAATCAAAAAAGGAAGAGAAGGGATTATAATGCAGCGGGTCAATGCCGTTCATTATATTTTCATATGCCTGACGATAGGTGGGGTTGTTTGGCTCCTTAGCGTATGCAGACCTTATATGATCCTTCGCTGTGTCAGTATTTCCTGCAGACATATTCGCAAGTGCAGAAAGATAGTACCATCTTGCGTCTCGGTCCTCAATATTATTCAGCAAATTGATTGCCTGTTGGTACTGACCGGATTTTATAAATCGGGCTGCGGAGCTCATATAGTCCGGTGCACTGCCTGTGGTGGATTGTCTGCTTTGTGAATAATATCCTCCGTAGGAATACTGTGCAGAGGCGGAAGTGCCGTTTTTTATCTGGTCATAAGCCGCATTTATTTCAGCCATTTTTTGCTCGGCTGCTTTGTCGTTTGGGTTGAGGTCAGGGTGATACTTTTTCGCAAGCCTTTTGTATGCTTTTGTGCATTCCTCTTCACTGGCCCCGTCAGGTACACCCAGCACCTTGTATGGATTTGTAATCATTTTTGTTCCTTTTCAGTTAAATTATCTTTATATTATCATAAATATTTTACCACATTATTAACAAAAGTCGACTAGATGTTTAATTTGATGCATATTAAATAAATGGGTTGAATTTTTAACTTTAATTTGATACTATATAAATATGATTGGAGGTTATATATATGAATCCTATTATTCTTATGACATTAGGAGAAAGCATTGATAAAGCCTTTTATGGCTTTGATATGTGGTTTTTCAAATTCTTAGGTTCAATGCACAATGATTTTTTAACGGTTGTTGCAAAAATTTTTACCAGCTTCGGTGATGAGGCATTTGTAATTCCAATGGTTATATTAGGTATTGTGCTTTGTTTCTTTAAGAAAACACGCAAATACGGCTTTGCACTTGTATTTGCCATTGTGGTCGGTACGCTGGTTACCAATATTGTGGTTAAGCCTATGGCGCTTCGTATCAGACCATACAATACACTTCAGGGTACAGAGATATGGTCACAGTTTGAGCAGTGGTACATCAGTGCCGGTTCTTTGTCAGAAAGTGACTATTCCTTCCCGTCAGGTCACACAACAGGTGCTACGGAAATTGCAGTTGCACTTATGCTTTGCTTCAGAAGTGACAAGAAAAAGATTGGCTACATACTGCCCCTTGTTGCACTTTGCACAGCAGGAAGCAGAGTGTATTTGATGGTGCATTACGGCAGTGATGTATTGTTCGGCTTGATTGTTGGTACAATCGCAGGTGTTGTTGGCTATCTGTTGATGAAGCTTGCAATGCTGCTGTTTAATAAGCTGGGTCTTGACGATAAGATTGATGTCGGAAAGCTGTTTAACAAGATGGATGACGGAAAGCGAAATAAGCTTGGTACAGCCGTTGTTTCAGTAGCTGTAGTTGCTATATTCCTGTATGCATTTATCCCGTCACTGTCAGAGGGCGGCGCACAGCCTTGTGCTTATAATGAGGATTATGACTGCTATAATGCTGCTCGTGTGGATGATGAAAAGTATCCTGCAATTGATGGCAAGGAGTACTGTAAAATTCACTGGAAAGAGCTTATGGGCGAAGCAAAATAAAATAAGTTCAATTCAATTCATTCAAAAGGACTTGTTCGTTGGAGCAAGTCCTTTAATTTATATGTGAATTTTACCCTGCTAAAATGACAATATTGTAATGGAAGTTATAGAGGTATTATGATAAAATAACAATGAGGTGATTTATATGAATATCTTTTTGTTAGAGGATGACGATGCAATTGGTATGGGGCTGTCCTATTCCCTTGAAAATGAGGGATATCAGGTGAAGCTTGTTAAAAATGTAAAGTCAGCAATGGATGAAATTGATAGGAATACGTATTCTCTTTATATACTGGATTTAACGCTGCCGGATGGCAGCGGCTATGATGTGTGTGAAAAAATTAAGCAGCAGGGTGATTATCCTGTTATTTTTCTCACTGCTTATGATGATGAGGTAAATGTGGTGATGGGCTTTGATCTTGGTGCAGATGATTATGTAACAAAGCCCTTCAGAGTTAAGGAGCTTTTGGTAAGAATTAAAAGTGTTCTGCGCAGATACAACAAGGACTTTAATGACGGCATTATTAAAATAAAGGATTTGCTTATTCATGCAAACGAGGCTAAGGTTTATAAAAATGGAAGCGAAATTGTTCTGACAGCTATGGAATACAGACTGCTGCTGATACTCTTGAATAACCGTGGACGTGTGCTGACACGCGCACAGCTGCTTGAAAACATTTGGGATATTGACGGAGATTTTGTAGAGGATAATACGCTTACCGTGTATATTAAAAGACTGAGAGATAAAATTGAGGAGGAGCCTACCAAGCCTGTATTTATAAAAACAGTTCGCGGTCTTGGCTATGTGATAGAAAATGATTAACAGAGATATAAAAATGGTTGTGCTGATTGGTGCAGTGATAACAATTGCTTTATCCATTGTGTGCTTGTTTATTGAGCCATGGTGTGCGCTTATCTGTATGGTGCTGGGCGCAGCAATCGTGGCAGTGTTTGCCTATTATACCAAGAAGCGGTATGACAGCTTGAAGGAGCTGAATAATTATTTGTCACTTGTCTGTGCCGGTAATTATGATTTGGATATAAACGATAATGAGGAGGGCGAGCTGTCTATCCTGAAAAACAATTTGTATAAGGTAATCACAATACTTCGTACGCAAAATGATATGCTGAAAAAGGATAAGCTGTATCTTGCGGATTCTTTGGCAGATATTTCTCACCAGCTGAAAACACCTTTAACCTCAATGATGGTTATGACGGATTTGCTGAAAACGGAGCAGAAGGAGGAGAAGAAGCAGGAGTTTATAGCTGTTATTGAAAATCAGCTGGATAAAATGAGATGGCTTATACAGAATTTATTGAAGCTATCCAAACTGGATGCAGGAACTGTAGAGTTTAAAAAGGAACAGGTGTCTGCAAGAGAAATTGTTGATGAAAGTATAAAGCCATTTCTGGTGACCCTTGATTTAAAACAAATAAGTTATGTAAATCATGTTGAGGACTTTATTATTAATGGTGATAAAAACTGGAATATTGAGGCACTGGAGAACATTATAAAAAACTGTATCGAGCATACCGACAAAAATGGGGAGCTGGTTATATCCAGTATAAGTACAAATATTTATGATGAGATTTTGATTGCGGATAATGGCAGCGGTATTTCAAAGGCGGATTTACCGCACATATTTGAACGCTTTTACCGTGGTACAAATTCCTCCGGTGACAGTGTGGGTATAGGGCTTGCTCTTGCAAAAACAATTATTGAAAGAGAAAGGGGAAGCCTAGAGGTGACCAGCACGGAGGGTGAGGGTACACAGTTTGCGATAAGATTTTACAAATCAATCGTTTGATTTAAAATTGAAAATGTATGTGACGAAATTGTAATTTAATCGTCACCAAGGTGTAAGATTGGAATTATACAATGAAGGCAAGAAAGGAGATAAATGATTATGAAAATTCTTGATGTAAAAAATTTATCCAAAACTTATGGCAAGGGCGATACAATGGTTAAGGCTCTTGATAATGTATCCTTCAGCGTTGAGCAAGGAGAGTTTGTTGCCATCATTGGACCATCAGGTTCAGGTAAATCCACACTGCTTCATATTTTAGGCGGTGTTGATACACCTACCAGTGGTAAGGTTGTTATAAATGGTGTCGACATATCTGCTCTTGATGAGTCAAAGCTGGCAATCTTCAGACGCAGACAGATAGGGCTCATTTATCAGTTCTATAATCTCATACCAATACTAACCGTAGAAGAAAATTTAACACTCCCTCTTCTCTTAGACGGCAGAAAGCCTGACAAGAGACAAATTGACGGATTGATAAATGAGCTGGGTCTGTCTCATAGATTAACACATCTGCCAAATCAGCTTTCCGGCGGACAGCAGCAGAGAGTGTCTATCGGCAGAGCACTGGTTAACAATCCTGCATTGATGCTTGCGGATGAGCCTACAGGTAACCTTGACAGTGAGAATACGAAGGAAATTATGGCACTGCTCAGAAGCTTCAATAAGGAGCAGAAGCAAACGGTTATCATTATCACCCATGATGAGAAGATTGCTTTGTCCGCAGACAGAATTATTACCATTGAGGACGGCAAAATTAAAAGAGATGAGGTGAGGATGGGTTGAACATTGTAAACAAATTGACCCTTCGTCATCTCAAAGAAAATAAGGGCAGAACCTTAGTTACTACACTTGGAATATGTGTATCTGTTGCAATGATTACGGCTGTGTTTGTTGCTATGGCATCCTTTCTTCAATTGTTCGGAGATGTGGAATATATGGCAGGCGGTCATAAGGATGCAGTGCTTTATGCTGACAGCCAGCAGCTGCAGCAGCTGAAAAGGGATGACAGGATAAAGGCAGTTGGTGTAGAGTCGGAGCTTTACGATACTGCCTATCAGCTGGAGAAAAGAAAATCCGATAGCGCAGGCATCGGCTCTATATACAGCGGAGATACGATCAACCTTAAACAGTGTATTACCGGTGATTATGACGGTGTGCTTCCTAAAAATGATAAAGAAATTGCAGTGGAGCAATCCCTGATAGAAAATAACGAGCTGGACTGGAAAATAGGGGATATTGTCACCATACCCGTTGGTACCCGGTACGTTGTTGATAACGGCGTTGAGGCACCTATAAGCTATGGTAGCTTCAGTGGCGGTGAAAAATTCAGAGTTGAAAATATCGGTGAATATAAAATCACAGCTATACTTTATAATAACCCTGCAACAATGGGCTATAAAATTATAAGGGGGCTTGATTTGAATGCTCTTGAATTAAAGGGCGATGATGTAGTTGCAGCTACAATTCAGCTGGAAAAGGTGGATTATAAATCACTGGATGTGATTCGTGATATCATTAAGCAGTACAAAATTGAGGAATACAATATCAATACTGATTATCTTGAGACAAAGTTTGCTATTGATGAAAACAGCAGTATTGTAACCTCTATTCTTCCATTGATTCTTATTGTACTTATTATCATTGTTATTGCTTCTGTTGTACTGATTTATAACGCGTTCGGTATGTCAGTAAGTGAAAGAGTTCGTTATCTCGGTATGCTGGCTTCTGTTGGTGCAACAAGAAAGCAGAAAAAGCTGTCTGTATATTACGAGGGCTTTATCCTTGGTGCTGTCGGCATCCCGGTAGGTATTCTGGCAGGTATTGCCGGTATAGGTATAACCCTGAAGGCTGTGGGCAGTAAAATTGTATCAACCGGTATGATTCAAGGTGTCAGTGACAGTAATCTGAATATGCAGGTGGTGATTCCATTATGGGCTATTATAGGCATTGTCCTGTTTAGCGTGCTTACAATCTTTATCTCCTCCTTTGTTCCGTCAAAAAAAGCATCAGCAGTTACCCCAATTGATGCAATTGCCCAAAGGCAGGAGATAAAGGTGAAAGCCAAGAGGCTGAAATCACCAAAGATTATCAGAACCATTTTTGGATATGAGGGTGAGCTTGCCTATAAAAATTTAAATCGAAACGGCAGAAAAGCAAGAGTAATCACAGCTTCCATTGCCTTATCTGTAATTCTGTTTTTAAGCTGTAACTATTTTTGCCAGCTGTTTATGCAGTCGGTTCAAATGGAGGCAGAAGCTCCTTATCAGGTGATTACGACTGTTTTATATTCGGATAAGGATAAGTTTTTGTCTGAGCTTGATGATGTAAGCAATGTAGACAGATACTATAGTGTTATTAATAATTACAATGCGCTTCCGGAGGATGACGGTGAGCCTGACTCTGAACAGAATTTAACGGATAAGAATTATCTTACAAGCACATATAAAAGATTATTCAACAGCAAAAATCATTTCTATGTGAATTATATTGATGACGACGCCTTTAATGCACTTTGTGAAAAGAACAATATTGATTACAAGGAATATTACGGCGATACACTTAAAGCTGTAATGATGAATAATATTAACCACAAAGAAAATACGGCAAAGGTGTTTAATGATAAGATTCTTGGTGCTGAATATTATAATATTAAAATTACAGGCTTAGTGGATTATGATAAGGATAATTACGTCTGCAATCTGAATGCAAAAAATTGTATTTCAGCATTTGCTCCCCAAAGCAGCTATTTTAAACTGATGTTTAATGATGAGGAGCTTTCACAGATGTATTACAGCGTTGGTATTGAAACCGGGGCGCACGAGCAGGTCGCAGAGGATATCTTCAGCTTGCTTGGAAGCAATGGCTTTGATGAATACAGCTGTCAGGATATCGTTGATTCGCTTCAGGTTATGAATACCCTTGTATTTATTATTCAGGTATTTGTTTATGGCTTTATTTCACTTATCAGCTTGATTACGGTTGCGAATATCATAAATACGATTTCAACCGGTATCGCTATGAGACGCAAGGAATTTGCGATGCTGAAATCTGTAGGAACAACACCAAAGGGATTTAATAAAATGATAGCCTTGGAAAGTGCGTTCTACGGAATGAAGGCTTTGATTTTTGCTCTGCCAATCAGTGTTTTAATCAGCTTTGGTATGAACAGGGTTATGGGTTTTGACAGCATGCCGTTTGAAATTAACTGGATTTTGTATCTGATTATTACCGCGGTTGTACTGCTTATTGTGGGTGTGACAATGCTGTACTCTGTAAATAAGCTCAAGCATGACAGTATAGTAGAAACATTAAAAGAAGAGATAAATTAAATCTTCTCTCCTCCTCTTCAAAAATAGAACAATTATATTTAAAGTCATAATGAAATACAAAAGGAGTGCCTCGGTTTTGCTGAGACACTCCTTAACCATTATATTGAATTGTTTATTAAATAACAACTGTAATTACATATCCGATATAGCCTGCAAGCATTACGATACCCTGCCATCTCTGGAATTTTTTCGTGATAATGGTTGGGAATACTGCAATTGCAATTGCTGCAAGACATACCACCATATCTATAGTAACAGAGCTTACAGATACTGCCAAGGAGCCTGTGCCTTTGCCCATAGATACAAAGGAGCAGATTGGCAGAATAAGTGTTAAATCTATAATGTTTGCACCAAGAATGTTACCAACGGAAAGGGCGCCTACCTTCTTTCTCAAGGCTGTAATGGTTGTTACAAGCTCAGGAAGTGAGGTTCCTATTGCAATCGCAATTACGCTGATAACACGCTGCGGAATGTTCAGAGACTTCGCAATTTCCGTACCGTAATCAACAAGTAAATCAGCACCGATTACAATTCCGGCAGCACCTAAAATAAAGAATATAATATTTTTTGCCCAGTCTTTGCGGGTTGCTGTTTCCTTTGTAGGAACAATATCATCCTCTTCCTGCAGTCCGATATTGTTGGGAGAAGGCTCAAGATGATGATCCTCTTTCTTCATAGAAATAAAGTTTTCAATGAAGAAGGCAAGGAAGATGAGAATCAGCACAATCAGACCGATGATGGACAGCTTGTAATACTCGTTGGTTTCACCTTCAAAGGTAAGCACCTGTTTTGCTGTGAATATACAGCCGAGTACGAGCGCTGCTGATGCGGCAAACATCATAATACCCTTAGGTGCAAATTCCTTGCGTTTGATTGCGAAAGGCATACACACGATGAAGAGACCCATAATCATAGCTGTGTTCGCTGTTACGGAGCCTATGGCATTACCGGCAGCCATTTCTACATTTCCTTTAGCTGTTGCCTGAATACTTACAATCATTTCCGGCAGGGTTGTTGCAACAGATACAATGGTTGCACCGATAACAAATTTAGGTACACCCAAAACCTCTGCAATCCAGCTGGCACTGTCTACAAACCAGTCGCCGCCCTTAATGATGAGTACTAAGCCAACAACAAATAATACATACATCAAAATTGTTGCTTGCATAATTTAACCACCTTACATATTTAATTAATAATGTATTAAGATAATATTACATTATCTATATAGATTTTGTCAATAAAAAAACCATATTGTGTTAAAACTATATTTATGCTACAATAAAAACAGCTTTAACTTATATATTTATGGAGAGTTATATGGAAAAGAAAAAGAATATATTATTTATCATATTGCCTGTTATCGCAGCGATTGCTGTATTAATAGCATTTGCCGTCAGCGGAAATATAACCAAAAATAAAGATATTGATGCACCTACTGCATCTACTGTAGCTGTGCCTGTTAATGAGGATGAAACAGAAAAAAATCAGGATGCAAGAGTAACTCTGCTTTGTGCAGGTGACAATCTTATTCACAATACCTTGATTTCAGCAGGTGAACAGTCTGACGGCACGCTTGACTATACTGCACTTTATGAAACCATTAAGCCTGAAATAGAAAAATTTGATATTTCTGTTCTTGATTTGGAAACGGTTCTCGGCGGAAGCTCCTTTGAGTATTCCGGCTATCCTACCTTTAATACACCTTGGGAGGTTGGTGAGGCAGCTATCAATGCAGGCTTCGATGTGTTTACCTGTGCCACCAATCATACTATGGATATGGGCTATGCCGGTATTGAAAAAGAAATTGAATTCTTCTCTCAGCATAAGGAGGTTGTGAATATAGGTGTAAATTCCGGTGAAGAGGAATATAACAAAATAACCTATTATGAAAAGAACGGCATTACCTTTGCCATGCTGAACTATACCTTTGGCACAAATGGTATTGCTCTTCCTGATGATAAGCCTTGGTGTGTAAACCTGATGGACAAGGATAAGATTACGAAGGATATCAAGGAAGCAAGAGGGAATGCGGATGTTGTGATTGTGTTCCCGCATTGGGGTACAGAATATTCAACCGAGGTCAGCGATTATCAAAAGGAATATGCAAAGCTGTTTTATGACCTTGAGGTTGATATTGTAATCGGCTGTCATCCTCATGTTCTTGAGCCTGTTGAATGGTATCAGCCCGAAGGCTCTGACAGAAAAATGCTGATATATTATTCCACCGGTAACTTTATTTCACATCAGATTGATTTGATAAATCTGGTAGGCGGTCTTGCTGAGGTTACCATTGAAAAGCGTGATGGAAAAATTGAAATCACCGCAGCAAAGCTGGTTCCGATTGTCTGCCATTATAATAAGGATGAGAATGGCAAATTCAATTTTAATGTGTACAAGCTGGCGGATTATAATAATGACCTTGCCGAATCCCATTCTCAAAGCGGAGGAACAGTAGAGTATTATACCGATTTGGTTAAGTCAATTGTAAGTGATGAATTCTTGTCTATAGAATAATATGTGAGATATGCACAAATATATTTCACTTTTTCTGCGATATCAATTTACTTTAGACAAAATTAAATAAAAATGTTGACATTGTGTGCTGTACTGAGTATAATGACAGTGTAGTAAGAACAAGGGCGTTCCACTTATAGGTGGAATGCCCTCTTTTTTATTTAATAACAAAAAGAGAGGAGTATTTACTATGAGTAAGTACACAAAGGAAGACATACTTAGAAGCGCCCAGGAAAATGGCGTAGAATTCATCAGACTTCAGTTTACTGACGTGTTCGGTATTATGAAGAATGTAGCTATCACAAGCTCACAGCTTGAAAAAGCACTTGATAATGAGTGTATGTTTGATGGCTCATCTATTGAAGGCTTTGTTCGTATTGATGAGAGTGATATGTATCTGCATCCTGATTATGATACATGGACAATTTTCCCTTGGAGAAAGCATCAGAATGCACAGACTGCAAGATTAATCTGTTCAGTATATACTGCTGACAACAAAACACCATTCCTTGGTGACCCGAGAAATGTTTTGCAGAAGGTTATTGATGAGGCTGCTGAAATGGGCTATACCTTTAATGTAGGTCCTGAGTGCGAATTCTTCCTTTTCAAAGTTGACGAGGATGGTACTCCTACGCTTGAAACAAATGATAAGGCTGGCTATTTTGACCTTAACCCTATTGATACAGGTTCAAACTGCCGCCGTGATATTTGCCTTGCTCTTGAGGAAATGGGCTTTACAATCGAGGCTTCTCACCACGAGGTTGCACAGGGTCAGCACGAGATTGACTTTAAGTTCGACGAGGTTATGACAACTGCAGACAGAGTTATGACCTTTAAGCACGTTGTAAAAACTTATGCTACAAAGCACGGTTTACATGCAACCTTTATGCCAAAGCCTGTTTATGGTATCAACGGTTCAGGTATGCATACAAATATGTCTCTTATGACAAAGGATGAAAACGGAAAGACAGTAAATGCTTTCTATGACCCTGAAAGTCCGGATGGATTAAGCAAGGTTGCACACAGCTTTATTGCTGGTATCTTAAAGCATGTTAAAGGCCTGACTGTATATGCTAACCCAACTGTTAACTCCTATAAGAGATTGGTTCCCGGCTACGAAGCACCTACTTATATCGTATGGTCAGCATCAAACCGTTCCTGCTTAGTTCGTATTCCTGCTACACGCGGAATGGGTACTCGTGTTGAGCTTCGTTCACCTGACCCGGCTTGTAATCCATATCTTGAAATGGCACTTTGCCTTGCAGCAGGTCTTGACGGTATCAAGAATAATCTTACACCTCCTGAGGCTGTTGATTATAATGTATTTGATTACTCTGATGAGGAGCTTGCAGAGAAGGGTATTGAGTGTCTTCCAACCTCACTTGATGAGGCAGTAAAGGCTTCAATGGCTGATCCGTTTGTTAAGGAAACTGTTGGAGAGCATGTATTCAATGCTTATTCAAAGGGCAAGATTGCAGAGTGGGAAGAATACAAGACCAGAGTTTCTCAGTGGGAAATTGACAGATATATGGTTAATTATTAATATTCCTTTCGTATTGTTTTATTAAAAAAGATGGTTTTGTTGGCTGCATAGGCAGCGGTCGTAAACGAGCCCTCTCTTATAGCAAGAAACTCTTGCTATTTTTATAATTGACGCCTGTTTCGGCAGGCGTCGGTGTATTTGGCACAATGGGGTGCTTGTACGTTATGTACAAGTGTCCCTTTTTTTATTTGCTTTTATTACATACTATTATTAAGGAGGAGATTTTATGAGTATGGAAGCAATAACAGAAGCCATAGGCAGTGAAGTGTTCGGCGTATGGTTTTTAATTGGTGCAGCATTGGTGTTTTTTATGCAGTGCGGCTTTGCGATGGTAGAAAGTGGTTTTACCAGAGCGAAAAATGCAGGAAACATCATTATGAAAAACCTTATGGATTTTTGTATCGGTGCTGTGATGTTTGTTCTTTTAGGCTTTGGCTTGATGATGGGCGAGGAATGTCTCGGCGGTCTGGTTGGTATGCCTACGCTTGGCTTATTAACGGATTATGCCGGTAACGCTGAGAATTGGTCAAGTTTTGTATTTAACTTGGTATTCTGTGCTACAGCAGCTACTATCGTATCAGGTGCTATGGCAGAGCGTACAAAGTTTTCATCCTACTGCATTTATTCAGCGGTGATTTCTGCTGTTGTTTATCCGATTGAAGCCGGCTGGATTTGGAATCCGGAGGGCTGGCTTGTAACACGTGGATTTCACGATTATGCCGGTTCCTGCGCAATTCATATGGTTGGTGGTATTGCTGCTCTTATCGGTGCTGCAATTCTTGGCCCTCGTATTGGTAAGTACAAGGTTGACAAGAAAACCGGCAAGAAGGTTGCCAAGGCAATTCCGGGTCACTCTTTAACACTGGGTGCGCTTGGTGTATTCATCCTTTGGTTTGGCTGGTACGGATTTAATGGTGCAGCTGCTACAGACGTAAATACACTTGCATCCGTATTTGTTACAACTACACTTTCACCTGCAATTGCAACTGTTGTTACAATGATATTTACTTGGATTAAGGATGGCAAGCCGGATGTATCTATGTCTCTGAATGCATCACTGGCTGGTCTTGTTGCAATTACTGCACCTTGTGACTGCGTTGATGCTTTTGGCTCAATTGTTATCGGTGCTGTGGCTGGTATACTTGTAGTGCTTGTTGTTGAGTTGCTTGATAAGAAGCTGCACATTGATGACCCTGTAGGTGCTGTTGCAGTTCACTGTGCAAATGGTATTTGGGGTACAATTGCAGTAGGTCTGTTCTCCAATGGTTCAGACGGTGTAGCTAAGGGCTTGTTCTATGGCGGCGGCTTCGGTCAGCTTGGAATTCAGCTTGTAGGCTTAGTAAGCGTTGCTGCTTGGACTACAGTTACAATGCTGATTGTATTCTTTGCAATTAAGAAATTCCATGGACTCAGAGTTACGCCTGAGGAGGAAATTGCAGGTCTTGATTCTACAGAGCATAATCTTCCGTCTGCTTATGCTGACTTTATGCCGGCAGCAAACTTTAACGCAGCTGCTTTGGCTGCAGCTAAGGCAACGACTGCACCGGCACCTAAAGCTCCTGTTGAAAAGGCTGTTCCTGTTGAAAGCTATACTGCAAATACAGATGCTAAGCTTACAAAGGTTGTAATGATATTTAACCCTGCTAAGCTGGAGGAAATTAAGGAGTCAATGAATTCTATCGGTGTTACGGGTATGACTGTAACAAATGTAATGGGCTGCGGAACGCAGAAGGGTCATATCAGAAAGTACCGTGGTGTTGAAATTGAGGAAATGAACCTTAATCCTAAGATGAAGCTGGAAATGGTTGTTTCTGCTGTTCCTGTTGAAAGTGTTGTTAAGGCAGCGCGTGATGTTCTCTATACCGGAAACATTGGTGACGGTAAAATCTTCATCTATGATGTTGACGATGTAGTAAAGGTCAGAACCGGCGAAAGAGGTTATGACGCATTACAGGGTGAGGATGATATATAAGAATTGCCTCAAATGCATGCTTTTGCTGATGCAATTGAATCACATTCAGCTTGATCTGTTTAAAACATATAGGTGAAGCTGATATACAAATAAATGCTCCGTTTTTCTGTTAAACGGGGCATTTATAATTATACAGTAATATTCATTGATTATTGTATAATTATACTAAAAATATAAATAATTATGTTAATTTATACATAAAACAGCCGAAAAATCGAATATTTTTCTATATCCCGGATAATTGATTACAGCAGCCTTTTGGTGTAAAATTTATTGTAGACAGAGTGGTAAGCCTGCAATATGTTTTTTTATATACGTATTGGTTATATCATTCTGCTGTTAAAGTAATATTTTAGTGAAACAAATTTAAGGAGAAATGAAAATGCTTAGAGAGGGAGAAATCAGAATTCCATCCGGCTGTGCGATTGCTGCCATTATTGACAGAAAAGGCAATCGTATTAACGGCTCGGAAATAATTAAGTCTATTGCTCTTATGCATGACCGTTCAAATGGTCTTGGCGGTGGTTTTGCTGCCTATGGTATTTATCCTGAGCATAAGGATGAATATGCTATCCATGTGTTTTATGATACCAAAGAGGCAAGAAAACAGTGTGAAGAGTTCTTGTTCAGGCATTTTAATATAGATGTTGCTGAGCGTATTCCTACCAAGCAGGTAGCAAGTATAGAAAAGGGTCCTGATATTTGGAGATACTTCGGTAAGGCAAACAGGGTTCGAATGAAGGATGCCCGTCTTGACGAGCAGGAATATGTTGCCCAGTGTGTAACAAGAGTCAATAACGATATAGAGGGTGCATATATATTCTCTTCCGGCAAAAATATGGGCTGTTTTAAGGCTGTTGGTTATCCTGAGGATGTAGGCGAATTTTATATGCTTGATCAGTATGAGGCATATATATGGACTGCCCACGGACGTTTCCCTACAAATACACCGGGCTGGTGGGGCGGCTCACATCCCTTTAATATTCTTGATTGGTCTATTGTTCATAACGGAGAGATTTCCTCCTATGATGCCAACAGAAGATATATAGAGCAGTTTGGTTATATCTGCACAATGCAGACAGATACAGAGGTTATTACATATTTGTTTGACCATTTGCTTCGTCATCATAATCTGCCTATAGAGGTAGCTGCTGATGTGCTGACAGCACCTGAGTGGGATGAGATTGATAAAATGGATGATGATAAAAAGGAATACTTTACGAATTTAAGAGCAATCTACAGCGGCGCCCTTGTGAATGGTCCGTTTTCCGTTATTCTTGGCTCTAACAAAGGCTTGTTGGCGATTAATGACAGACTGAAGCTGCGTTCTCTTACTGCTGCAACAAAGGGCAACAGAGCATATTTTGCTTCAGAGGAATCCGCTATCAGAATCGTATGCCCGAATCCTGAAAAGGTTTGGTCTGTGTCCGGTGCAGAGCCGGTATTTATTCCCCTTGAGATTGAAGAAGAAGAGGAGGTTAATGAATAATGATTAATTTTATTCCTCGCAGATTTACAGTTATACGCGATAGAGAACGCTGTATTGACTGTGGCTGCTGTGTTCGTCAGTGCTCAAATGAGTGCCATTATTTTGACGAGGATGGCAAGACCGTTCTTTGCAATTCAAATGGTTGCGTAGCCTGTCACCGCTGTGTGGATCTTTGTCCTACAGGCGCACTCAGAATAGAAAAATATGTTTGCGATTACAGAGACAATGCAAACTGGACCCCGCAGTATCAGCAGGAAATCTGCCGACAGGCAGACACAGGCTCCGTGCTTCTTTCTGCAATGGGTAATCCAAAGCCTTATCCGATTTATTGGGATAAGATTTTACTGAATGCGTCTCAGGTTACCAATCCATCCATCGACCCGCTTCGTGAGCCTATGGAAATTCGTGCAATTCTGGGCAGAAAGCCTGAAAAGCTAGAGGTTGAAAAGAAAGGCAAATCTACAGTAAAAATGCCCCCTCAGGTTATGCTGGAGACACCGATTATGTTCTCGGCAATGAGCTTTGGTTCAATCTCTATGAATGCACAGAAATCTCTTGCTATGGCAGCTAAGGAGCTTGGCACACTGTTTAATACAGGTGAGGGCGGACTTCATCCGGAGCTTGCCGAGTTCGGAGACAATGCGGTTGTTCAGGTGGCATCCGGAAGATTTGGTGTTTATAAGGATTATCTTGAGAATTCAAGGTTTATTGAAATTAAAATCGGTCAGGGTGCTAAGCCGGGTATCGGCGGTCATCTGCCCGGTGAAAAGGTTAATGTTGAGGTATCAAATGCCCGTATGATTCCTGAGGGATCAGATGCGATTTCTCCTGCACCCCATCATGATATATATTCCATTGAAGATTTGCGTCAGCTTATCTGGTCATTGAAGCAGGCAACGGATGGCAAAAAGCCGGTATCTGTTAAGATTGCTGCTGTACATAATGTTGCTGCTATTGCTTCAGGCTGTGCAAGAGCCGGTGCGGATATTGTTGTTATCGACGGATTCAGAGGAGGAACAGGTGCGGCGCCAACCCGTATTCGTGATAACGTAGGTATTCCAATTGAGCTGGCTCTTGCCGCTGCAGATCAAAGACTGCGTGACGAGGGTATAAGATCAACAGTATCTCTGGTGGCTGCCGGAAGCTTCCGATGCTCCAGCGATATTGTCAAGGCGATTGCTCTTGGCGCAGATGCCTGCTATGTTGCGTCAGCACCATTGATTGCTATGGGCTGTCATATGTGCCAGACCTGTAATACCGGCAAGTGCAACTGGGGTATTGCTACACAGAGAGCAGATTTAACAAGACGTTTAAATCCTGAAATTGCGCACAAGAGAGTTATGAATCTGATTAACGCATGGAATCACGAAATTAAAGAAATAATGGGCGGTATGGGTATTAACTCTATTGACTCATTAAGAGGTAACAGACTGATGCTCAGAGGTATTGGTCTTAGTGAAAAGGAGCTTGAAATTTTGGGTATCAAGCATGCCGGAGAATAGGAGGTAGTAGGATGAAAAAAGTATTTGCCCGTGAGGAGCTTTGCATTAACTGCCGTCTGTGTGAGGTGTACTGCAAAACAAATCACTCAAAATCAAAGGATGTTATTAAAGCATATAAGGTTGAAAATCCTGCACCTGTCAGCCGTGTTTCTGTCTATGGTGACAGAACAGCATCTGTTGCTGTGAATTGCCGTCACTGCGACGATCCTGCCTGTGTAAAGGCTTGTATTACCGGTGCTATGACAAAGGATAAAAAGACAGGTATTGTATCTGTAAATGAAAGCAAGTGCATAGGCTGTATGACTTGTTTGGCAGTCTGTCCTATCGGATGTATTAAAACCGGCAGTATTGCATTTAAGTGCGATTTATGCGGCGGTGAGGAACCGGCGTGTGTTAAGAATTGCCCTAACAAAGCATTGCTGTGGCTTGAAGCAGGAGGTGCAGAAGAATGAATTATGTAATTATCGGTGCATCAGCGGCAGGTCTTGCAGCTGCTGAGGGAATCAGAAAATATGATAAATCAGGTAATGTTACCATTCTGACCGAAGAGGCATATATGCCGTATTCACGCCCTTCAATCAGCTACTACTTAAAAGGCAAGGTAAAGGAAAGCGATATGGCTTTGCGTAAAGCAAGCTTTTATTCTGCAAACAAAATAAAGGTTGAAACCAAGGCTAAGGTTACTGCTATTGACAGAGCAAAGAAGATTGTTAAGGTGGGCAGAAAAAGCTATCCTTATGACAAGCTTTGCCTCGCAACAGGTTCGGTACCCTTTGTTCCGCCTATGGAGAATGTCAGCGGAAAGAGCAATGCATTAACATTCCTGGATTTGGCAGCAACCAAAGAGGTTAAAAAACTGGCGAATGAAAAGGTTAAGGCTGTTGTAATCGGTGCCGGCTTAATTGGTATGAAGGCGGCAGAGGGACTTGCAAGAGTTTGCAAAAGTGTTGATGTGGTGGAGCTTGCACCAAGAGTGCTTCCTTCTATTTTGGACGACAAATCCGCAAAGCAGGTCAAGAAGCATCTTGAAAATAATGGTATTAAATTCCATTTGGGAAATACAGTTGTAAAGGCTGTTTCCAAGGGTAAGCAAATTACCGGGGTCGTGCTTAAAGACGGAAAAAAGCTGCCTTGTGACTTGCTGATACTTGCTGTAGGTGTCAGACCCAGAACTGATTTGGCAGAGGCAGCAGGACTTGAGATTAACCGCGGTATTATTACGGATGTGCAGACTATGCAGACCGGTGATAAGGATATCTATGCTGCAGGCGACTGCTGTGTTTCCGTTGATATGCTTGACGGCTCTAAAAAGATTATTGCACTTTGGCCGAATGCAGTGCAGCAGGGCCATGCTGCAGGTGCGCAGATGGCAGGTGCTGACGAAAAAACAGGCGGTACATATTCAGTAAATGCGATTGACTTTTTCGGACTTCGTATTTGCACCTGTGGTTTAATCAATGCACAGGGCGAGCAGTATAGTGATAAAACTGCTGTCAATGGTGATGCTTATAAGCGTCTTGTTTTTGAGGGTGATAAGCTGGTAGGATATGTATTGATTAATTCCAGTCAGAATGCCGGAATGTATACAAATTTGATATCCAATAAGGTCTCTTTGTCAGGTCTTGAAAAGGATATTATGGATACGCCTGACATCTTTATGTTTGATAAGGAAACCCGAATGAATAAGCTTAGAGGGGGTGCTCAGCTATGATTATTGAAGCAGGCTTGACCCGATATGAAGAAATAAACAATATGATAAAGCAGGAGCTTGTGAAGAAAAACAAGGTAACTGTTAAGGATGTAAACGGGCAGCGTTATATTGGCTGTGTTCTGGAAGCAGGCAAAACCATCGAGGTGCACGGCACACCCGGCAACGATATGGCCTGTTATCTTAACGGCGGTAAGGTAGAGGTGTTTGGCAACTGTCAGGATGCTGTGGGCAATACCATGAACGGCGGTGAAATTATTGTTCACGGTCATTCCGGTGATGCTATGGGCTACGGTATGCGTGACGGTCAAATATATATCCGTGATAATGTTGCCTGCCGCGGCGGTATTCATATGAAGGAATTTCGTCAGATGCGGCCTGTACTTGTAATCGGAAAAAATGCCGGTTCCTTTCTTGGGGAATATATGGCAGGCGGCACCATTGTTTTATTGGGACTTGATATGAAACGCGGAGAAAAGCTTTTCGGTACCCACTGTGCATCAGGTATGCACGGAGGAAAAATATTTGTTCGCGGTGCTTTTCCAAAGGATAATCTGAGTGCGAACATTAAGATTATGCCTCTTGATGAAACAGACCAAAAAGAGCTTGACGGCTATGTAAAAAAATACTGTAAATATTTCGGAGCAGATTATAAAAAAATTATGTCAAAGCCATTTAAAAAGCTGGTTCCTGCAACATCAAGACCATACGCGAATTTATATACACCAAATTAACAGGAGAGAGCAATGTTCAGCAATTTACACGAGGAATGCGGAGTATTCGGAATATTTGAAAACAAAACGACTTATGTGGCTCAGTCGGCTTATCACGCCCTTTATGCACTTCAGCACAGAGGGCAGGAAAGCTGCGGTATAGCCGTTAATGATGACGGCGTTTTCAGGCATCACAGGGGAGACGGACTTGTACCGGATGTGTTTACGGGAAATTGGATGGAGCATCTTGGTATGGGCAATATGGCAATCGGGCATGTGCGCTATTCTACTACAGGCGGCAAGAACGCGAATAATATTCAGCCCCTTGTTATTAGGCATATCAAGGGTAATCTTGCGGTTGCACATAATGGTAATCTTGTCAATGCACCTGAGCTCAGAAAACAGTTTGAGCTGAAGGGCGGTATATTCCACGGTACATCCGATACGGAATCCATAGCCTATTCTATTGTTGCAAACAGACTGAACAGCAAAAGCACGGAGGAAGCCATAGAAAAGGTAATGGACACATTAAAGGGCGCGTATTCCTGCGTGGTTATGACTGCTACGAAGCTGATTGCCTTTCGTGACCCGAATGGCTTCAGACCCCTTTGTATCGGAAAAACCAAGGATGGTGCATGGATCGTATCCTCGGAAAGCTGTGCCCTTGACAGTATAGGCGCAGAGTTTGTGCGGGATATTAAGCCCGGCGAAATTGTTGTTATCAGCACTGCCGGTGTAAAATCCATTGAAACACATTGCAAAAGCAAGGGTAATCTCTGCGTTTTTGAATATATTTATTTTGCCCGTCCTGATTCTGTTATTGAGGGCTCTTCTGTACAGCATGCCAGAATGCGGGCAGGAAAATTTCTTGCTCAGGAGCATCCTGTTGATGCCGATATTGTAATCGGTGTTCCCGACAGCGGGCTGGATGCAGCACTTGGCTATGCATACGAAAGCGGTATACCCTATGGTATCGGCTTTATAAAAAACCGATATATCGGCAGAAGCTTTATTCAGCCGAATCAGCACCAGAGAGAGGACGCTGTTCGAATTAAGCTGAATACTGTAAAAGAAAATATAAAGGGCAAGCGTGTTATTATGATTGATGACTCCATTGTCCGTGGAACAACCTGTGCCAGAATTGTAAGCCTTCTTCGTGAAGCAGGGGCAAAGGAGGTACATATGCGTGTGTCCTCTCCGCCGTTTAAATATCCTTGCTTCTTTGGTACAGATGTAGATTCACAGGAAAACTTGATTGCCTGCAAGTTTGACACCATTGATGAAATTGCAAAGGAAATCGGTGTTGACAGTCTGGGATATTTGTCGGTTGAAGCAACTAAAAAATTAGCCGAGAATTCTGAATGCGGT
Source organism: Clostridium sp. (assembly GCA_023663865.1). Taxonomy (GTDB): domain Bacteria; phylum Bacillota; class Clostridia; order Oscillospirales; family Acutalibacteraceae; genus Eubacterium_R. The sequence goes on along the minus strand of JAMPGU010000031.1, from coordinate 3,458 downwards.
TTTTGTGACGGATGCTTTACAGGAAAATATCCGATAGAAGTGCCGAAGGCACAGCCTAAGGATAAGTTTGAGGAAAAGCTGAATCAGTTTTCTCCATACTATCAGGTGCTTGACTAATGCTTATAATTTGATAAAATAAAGGAGATATCATTTCGTGCTTTTATGCTTCGTAATTGATATTTCCTTTTTTGATTGGAGTAAGTGCTATGATTGATAATTTTTTTGCTATGCTGAAAAAACTTGCGGACCATATAGGAAGAATTGAAAGTGAGCAGGAAATGCTTATAAGACTGATTATAGGCATTGCTGTGTTTGCGGTGGTAATCCTGTTTAAAAATCAGCTGTCGGCTTTGGTTATTGCATTAATAAATAAAGTGCTTTTCAGAAAAAGCAAAAAGGCGCAGCTTTCTATTAAGGAGAGTTTGCAAAAGCCTTTGTCATACTATTGGTGTGTAGCGGCACTTTTTGCAGCCTCCGAGGTTATTGTTCCTACAGGAACTGCACGGGATAAGCTTATTGTGCTGATAAAGCTTGCCACCATATGTTTGCTTGGCTGGTTTGTAATTAATCTTATAAATTCTGATTATTCCTTTGTTTTAAATGGCGATGACTCAAAAGCAAAAAAGACAGCCGTTAAATTTTTAAGCAATATCTTAAAGGTTGTTATTGCAATCATAGTTGTACTTTTGATATTGGAGCAGTTTGGTATTACTGCTACAAGAATTTTTGCCGCACTCGGTATCGGCGGCGTGGCAGTTGCTTTTGCCTGCAAGGATGCTGTGGAGAATATGCTGTCAGGCTTTATTATTATTTATGATAAGCCCTTTGAGGTGGAGGATTTCATCGAGGTGGACGGCGAGTCCGGTGTGGTAGAGGATATCACAATGCGAACAACAAGGCTTCGTGCTGTTGACGGAAGTCAGAAGATTTATCCAAATACAACTATGGCAAATGCCAAAATAACCAATTGGTCGAAGATAGAAAAGCGTGCTTTCAATGAAACCCTTTGGATAAATTATAAGCACAGTAATATTCAAATCAGCGAATTTTGTGACGGCATTAAAGCAGTGATTGCTGCACGTGAGGATGTTGTGCCGGATGATATTCGTGTTCATTTCACGGAATTCGGAACACACGCATTGGAAATTATGATTTTCTTCTATGTTAAAGCCACTGCGTATAGTGATTTTTTGAAATTAAAAAATGAAATTAACTTGTCCGTTAAGGAATATGCCGACAGCAGTGATGTTGAACTTGCCTTCAGCTCACAGACAATTTACTTTGGCGATGAATTAAAAATCAAAAAATAATTTATATTGATTTTATATATAAATAGGAATATGTTTTTATTGGTGATTATATGAAAAATTCTGAAAAAGAAAATATAGTGATTATGAATCATAGATTTGTACGATTGAATTGTGCATTATTCATTGGTATGCTTTTTGTTATTTTTGCTTTCATAGTAGATAATGATGATAGTTTTATCTTTTATGCTATAGTAGCTCTGATTCTTGTTTTTTTATTAATCGGGTGGATACTCTCTCCGATATGTTGTGTTGTTAATGCAAAAGGCATAAAAATTATATATGCGTTTGGAAAAAATACATTTACTGATTTTAATCAAATACGAAAAATATATATCGCATATGATACAACATATAATTATTCTTTGGTAACAAGATATAACTATGTTTTCGAAGGCTTAAAGCTGAATAAGAAATATATGAGTAATGCATTTATGAAATGTAAAAAGCTGGAAAAGGCATTGCTGTTATATGCAAAAGGGAAACTGAACAATCAATTGCCTAAATAGTTTAATGCAAAGGTACTCAAGTACACAGTGTGTTTTGATTTGTTTTTGGTACTGAATAATGGTAATGAATAAAAATCAAAAAAATAGCTTGCAATTTGTGCGGTATTGCGTTATAATAGCTGAGCAATATGCAGATGTGTCCGAGCTGGCCGAAGGAGCACGATTGGAAATCGTGTAATGCTTTACCGAGTATTCAAGAGTTCGAATCTCTTCATCTGCGCCAAAATAAAAAAAGACACCTCGTGTGTCTTTTTTTATTTTTATACGATATAGACTTCAAAAAAGTGGTTCTAAATTTATCGTGCAGTTTACTGCTTGAAAAATTCAGGAGAATATTTATGAGTAATTTAAATTCTTTTTGCACCTGCAAAGATTTAAAATGTCCTTTTCATCCGGCAAATCATGATAAAGGCTGCACGCCATGTATTGCGAAAAATTTAAAGTACGGTGAAATACCAAGCTGTTTTTTTAATACGCTTGATGGCGTTGAAAATTTGCAAGGCTATACATATAACGATTTTGCCGACGCTGTAAAAAATCAAAGAAAATAACCATAAAGAGGTGTTGTTATGCCAAGCTTTTGGAGCTATATTTCCGGTGAAAATTATTCTGTTGGCTGTACCGGACAAACCGTTTATATTTATGACAAAAATCATAAGGAGCTTGCAAAATTCAGAGATATTCAATATGGCTACACGCCGGTTATTTCTCCTGATGAAAGGATTGTTGTTATCAAATCAACAGACGGCAGATTGGCAGTGTATTCTTTAGAAGGTCTGAAGCTTGTTAAAAAATTCAGGTTTTCAAAGGTGAATTATGCGCAGGATGATGGCTGCTGTTTTTCAGGAGATGGAAAACAGTTTATCAATATTGAGCGTCACAAAGATGATCTTCATTGTGCCGTAACGATATATGATGCTTATGATTTTTCAGTAAAATCTCAACGGATGCTTGATGATGAAATGATGCTCAATCATATTGAATATGACAGCGCGCAGGAATGCTTTTTTGTTTTGGGTATGGAAAAGGATTATTTTGTCTCTAAATTTGAAAATAACAGTATAACCAAAAGCGTTAAGATATCAGAAAGCGAATTTGAATTCTATCGAAAATATAAGCGTCTGGAGCTTATGGGCTTTACTGAAAAAGCCTTTGCGTGGTCATATATGGAGTGCGAATTGTCTGATATTATAGATAAAGATTTTAGACTGTCTAAGTTGTTTGATTACTATGACAAATAATATATCTAAATAATAGCGAAGAGGAAACCGCAAAAGCAGTTTCCTCTCAGCGTGTAGAAAAAGTATAAGAACAAATTTCTACACGCTGAGAGACTTCGAGAAATGGAGCTGAATTTCGTATTTTGTGAGTGGGAGCTGTACGATGGTACTGCCCCCGAACAAAAGACGGAAAACGCCAAAAAATGGCTTAACCTCGATGGTTAAGCCATTTTTAGAATTCCTTTGTCAGCAATAAATATTATCACCTTTCTTTTACAAGGAGACTAAAGGATATTAATATTTATTAATTTGGCGTGGTTCAGCCCACTTTATCGACAGTCTAAGAGGAAACTGCAAAAGCAGTTTCCTCTCAGCCTGTAGAAAAAGCCTATTCTTGATTAGAGAAGGATAGGCTTTTTGGA
>JAMPGU010000030.1 GCA_023663865.1 Clostridium sp. | reverse complement strand
CACATCCAACGAAAAAAGCACAGCCGAAGCTGTGCCTTTTTCGACAGGCTGAGAGTAGGTATCTAATTTTATTATTAGATACCTACTCTTTTGTTTTAGAAAACTAAGTAATGCTTGAATGGCTTTGTTATATATCAAAATATCCATAGTTCTTTGTTTTGAACAACAAGAAATTCAAAACAAAGGAGATATAAATATGAAAAAGTTATGTGAAATCTATGACATATCTAAAGAATATGATATGTCAGATAATTCTGTTTTGGTAATAGTGAGTGAACTGAAAGAAAACATTATATTTACTGCATTGCCCGAATTGAAATGTTATTCAGACAGGATAATGAAAACGGAAGAATGGAATGAATTTTTAGAAATCAATGCTTCATATAGGCGTAATGAAAATAAATTTTATATGCGAGAAGTTAGGCAGTCGCAGAAATCCGAAATCTCAAGCGCATTATATAATCAGTATGATGATATGAACAGTCTTTTAGAAAATGATGAACTGAAAAAGCAAATAGATTATGCTTTATCTTTTTTGAAAGAGCAGCCTAAAAGAAGATTTTTGAAGCACTATTCTGAAAGGTTTACATACAGGCAAATCGCTGATGAAGAGAACAGAAATGTCAGAGCAGTTTATGATTCTGTTCAAGCAGCTAAAAAGAAATTTATAAAATATTTTTCTGAATACCCTCAACAAAACACCCTCAACAAGTGTAAGTAAGTGAACGGACTTTTTCCTTCACGAAAATTGAACAAGTCAATCATTAAGTACATTCCTATTGCAATGAGCTATGAATTGATTACGCCAAGACTTGCATTTGTAATGAGCGATTAAATATTTCATTTCAAATATCGGATTGCCACCGATAAAGCGATGATGTGTAATAGGCATAATGATACTCCTGCATAGCCACAGTCCGAGCGTGATAAAACCGTCGCAGGCAATGGGTGCAGCTTCATAATGATGTGGAGGGGTGAGATTCCCGTGGAGCTGATTAGCTGTCAGCCATTTAATGATTCCCATAGATGATAATTGCATCGTCTTGCAATTCGGGATGTTGAGGACAAATAGAATTGCTTTCAAATATTGCAAACAGCAGGATAGCTATATCCTGCTGTTTTTGCGTACATAGGCTTTAAGCCTGAAAAGGAGGTAATTCTTATGAAAAGAACATACTTGCGTGGCGATTTGTACTACGCTGATTTAGGAAAAGGAATAGGCTCTGAACAGAGGGGCTACAGACCTGTACTTGTAATTCAGAATGATGTCGGCAACAAATTCAGTTCAACAGTTATTGTGTTGTCTGTAACAAGCAAAACGGGTGTTAAGGCAAAACTGCCTACACACTACTTTATAAATGCCGAATGTGGTTTGCAAGCACCCTCACTTGTTCTTGCCGAACAAATAAGAACGATTGATAAACGGCGTTTGGATTCATACATCGGGCATTTAACAAATGAACATATGCGTAATATAGATAATGCTCTTGGTATCAGTTTGGATTTAGGAGGTCTTGTATGAAAGATGACACATCTAAATTATGTATAAACAACATCAATTTCAGTGTGAAGTCAGTATTTTCAAATGAGAGTGCCGAAACACTCAATCAAAAAATGAAACGGCTTATTACTAACGAAAACATATTGCCTAAAAAACCTACGAAAAAGTAAATCGCATATTTGCAGAATTATTCAGCAGTCACTATAATATATGTATAAAATATTTATAACTGACTGCCGAAAAGGAGGATATATGCAGTCAAATAAAAAAGGTATTGTTGCTTTATATGTTCGTCTTTCTCGTGATGATGAGCTTGAAGGCGACAGCAACAGTATAGCAAATCAAAAGAAATTATTAACTAAATACGCTAAAGAGTATCATTATACTAATACAAAAGTATATGCCGATGACGGTTATACAGGCACTAATTTTAACAGACCTGCTTTCAAAAGACTTGTTGAGGATATTGAAATGGGATACATTTCAACCGTTATAGTTAAAGATATGTCCCGTCTTGGCAGAAACTATTTACAGGTTGGTTATTATACAGATACATTCTTCCCTGATAATGATATACATTTCATTGCCGTAAATGATTGTGTTGACAGTGATAACGAAGATGATGATTTCACTCCATTCAGGAATATAATCAATGAATGGTACGCTAAGGATATTAGCCGAAAGGTACGAAGTTCCAAAAAATTAAGAGGGAATGCAGGCGAGCCTTTATCAACAGCACCCTATGGATACTTGCGTGATCCTGACGATAAAAAGAAATGGATAGTTGATGAAGAAGCAGCCGATGTAATACGCTTAATATACAAGCTTTGTCTTGAGGGTAACGGCATTGAAACAACTGCAAGAATATTACAGGAAAGAGAAATACTCACACCTGCTCATTATTGGATGAAAAAAGGCATTCGCAAGGGTGGAATCAAAACGCAGGAAAATCCATATAAATGGTGCAAAACCACAATAACAAAAATTCTGACTCTCAGAGAATATACAGGTGACTTGGTTAATTTCAAATCACATACAAAATCATTTAAGAACAAAAAGAAAATCATACATTCTGAAGATGAGATGAAAATATTTGAAAATCACCACGAAGCAATTATTGAGAGAAGCATTTGGGAAGAAGTACAGGAAAGCCGTAGAAACACTAAAAAACGAAAGCAAAAAAACGGTGAAAAGAATATGTTTTCAGGTTTACTGTTTTGTGCTGATTGCGGTAGTGTTATGTGGTATAACTGTAATCACCCTAATACAGCGATTGAGTATTTTAATTGTTCAAACTATCGTGGTCAAAGAGGTACTTGCGATTCTACACATTACATTCGTGTTGATTCTCTTGAACAAATTGTTACGCTTGAATTGAGCCGAATGTGCAAGTATTTGAAAAGGAACGAAGAAGAATTTGCACAGTTACTTATGAACAAGGCACAGGCTGATTATGACAAAGAAAAGCGAATTAGAGATGAAAATCTGAATTCTCTGCGTTCTCGTTTTAATCAGCTTGAAATACTGTTTGAACAGACATACGAGGATAATGTATCAGGTAAATTATCAGATGAGCGTTATATGCGTCTGACTAATAAATATGATGCTGAACAAGCGGAAATAAAAGCAAAAATCGCTGAACTTGAAAAAGTCAGCGAAAAAGAAAACAATATAATATATTCAAAAAATCAATTCATTCGTGCTGTCAGAAAATTTATGGAAATGAAAACGCTGACACCGACAATCCTTCACGAGCTTATTGATAAAATTGAAGTTTATCAGGCTCAAGGCAGTGGAAAGAACAAAACACAGGAAATTGTTATTCACTATAAATTCCTCGATACCGTTGATATACCTCATATTGAGGGTATTGATAACAGTGTCACATTAAACAGCAGACAGGGTGTTGAAATTGAATATATTGTAAAGAAAAACACAAAAAAAGAAGCAGCTTAAACTGCTTCAAAAACAAAAGAGTGTTCAGTTTCGTACTGAACACTCCAAGTGGTCGAGGTGACAAGACTTGAACTTGCGGCCTCTACGTCCCGAACGTAGCGCTCTACCAAACTGAGCTACACCTCGTTATGAATATAAGTATCACAAAAATACTTTGTATATTATATATCAAAAAGATAATATTTTGTATCAAAAAATTGAAAAAATCCTCAAAAAATCCATTTTCTCTCTTTTGCACAAAAATCCATTCACAATTTTGTTGTTTTTTTACAATATATCTATATTCCTAATTTTCATAAATTAACGTACTTATAAATTTATTTCGCAAGTATACTCTGCAAATATCTAACTCCCACAAAATAAAACGCCATTCTGCAGGAGCGTTAAAACGCAATGCCTTCTTCTGCTTTTCTTACTGAAAACTTTGCATTACTGCTCCTGCAGTTTAAATATATATCTTTTGCTTTTTTGAAAACTCATTTGGATTAATTTTTGACGATTCTAATTCAACAATAGTGATTTTTTCATTATCAAACAAATATTGACTTAACCATTCGATTAATTTGGAAAGTACATCTTGTTCGCCAGTATTCCAGTCGGTATTTAATACAGATTCAGATATTCCATCATTCAACCAATCTATCAAATCACTTTTGATGTTGAAAATTATTTTCTCCCATCTGTCCGGCACTTCAATAACAGCGATTGGATATTGAATTGAAATTAACAGTTTCATTAGCCATCCTCTCTTCAATGCAAAATGTATTTACCATATTACTTTATATTATTTATCGAAGCGTTTTTGAAATTGTCATTATTAAGCTCTGAAAAATCGAAAAACTTTTTGTAAAAAAAATAGTATTTATGTATATAATACTTTTGACCATCCGAAAATTCCAAAATAACTCTATTTTCTGTGTCACTTATTCTAATACAATTATCTCTTTTTATCTTGAATTGAATTCGTTTTGCGTTTATCAATATAATTTCATCTGATTCTATTCTAAAAGAAACAATCGCATTCCCGAAGTATTTTAGCAAACACCAACCTAAAATCGTCCATGCAAAAAATATAATACCGGTCACTATAATGTTTATTATTTGTGAATGCAGCATCGAATAGATAAAAACTAATCCTGAAAAAATAATGCCGGCAACGTATAAACACGAAACAAATTTTAAATATCTATAAAACCACTTAAAAGGCATGATAATCCCCTTATCATTGTTCTTCTATACCAACAATAACATTGGACTTTTCCTCATATACAATAGTGTATTTTGTTTCTTCATTAAAATCTTTTCCTTTAAAAATTTTACTTGCCGTGATTGGGTCCATTGTAAAATCATAAGCATTTCCATTTGAATCAAAAAAGTGATACTCTCTCCCGAAAATCACACCATCACTACTTTGATAATTATAGTTAACATTAACCTTTTTAACAGAAGGTTTCGCAGCATAGCTGATATTAATACATCCTAATACAAATAATATAGCACTGCAAACCAATACAAAGCTAAATTCATATTGTTTCCAATCAAACTTTTTATAAGCATACAATCCACAAATAATAGTCAATATAGATAATATAACAAATACAATGGCTTTTATCCAAATTCCTCCAAGATACATTCATACATTCCTACCTATACTATACTTTGGTATATTATATAATATTTTGCCGAATATGGCAATAACAAAAGGGGTGAATCAATCACCCCTTTGTTTTTCATCAGAACACATAATAATTCTAAAACTCATTATCGATGGCTTAGAGTTCCTTGCTGATTCCATCTCGCAAATTCCGCATCCATATAATAATCATCCGTACTTGAATCATACCAATCAAAATCACCATTTTCTACAAGATTCAAAACATATTCCGTTAAAACTAAGTAACCAGCATGGTCGACATATGCATAGCCAACTTTATATGAATCCTTATATTGAGAATCATCAGGCTTATTCTTACAAATAAACATTAAATTATCTTCATCAAAAGTATATTGACAATTATCTTCTGTGTAATATATAACCTCTTCCAAAGAATCATAAGAATTACCATATTTGTCATAATACGTTTGAGAAAATGGCGAGCTGTATAAATCAGGAAATGCGATTCTGGGTATTGCAACATCAAGTACTAAAAATGCAGCTATTGCAATACAAGTTATTTTAATAACGTTTTTATTTATTTCGTCGTGTTTCGAAAATAATCTTTTAACTAAATCGAAAACAACATACCATATACCAAATAAAAATATTAAACAGTATTTACTGGATTTTTCTTTAATTGATTTTTTCTTATCATTAAAATAGTACAAAAACACGATTATCACATTGCAAATTATTGCCAAACCCAATTTAACAATGAATTTAATTATTAATTCAGAACTCATATTTCTCTCCGTTTTCATAGAATTGCATAGGGCTTTTATATTTTTATTGTATCATATCACTTCACAAATTACAATAAAATAAGGGGTGAATGAATCACCCCTTGTTTTTACATCAAGACACGGAATTGTCCTTTGTTCTATCAATAATATAAATCCAACAACTCTTTTCTTCACCATTCATTAATTTATAATTTATTTTTGTACCTAAAGGAGAACAATCACCACAGTCTATATTTTTAATATCATCCTCGTATTTTACAAAAATATATTTTAATTTTCCCCCAATCTCTTCCCATTCGTTATTCCACGTAACAGGTGTTGAATTTGAATTGTGGTTTAATCTATACTTTGTTACATTGCTATTGCTTTTCTTGTCTAAAATACAGTTGAAAAACATTCCGTTATTGGAATTATATAATAAAATTTCATTATCTTCATTCTCATACTTATACACTATTTCTTTAATTTGACAATCTTGACTCATATAATGATTCAAGCATTCAATATCATTATTGTAACTATATCCACCAAAAAAATAATTCAAAGAAAATAGCATTATGAATAACACTATGATAGCTAACAAAAACAATAAAATACATTTGAAACTTTTTTTCATATTTCTTATACGCATTTTGAAAATCTCCGATTTTATTAAATTCCTTAAAAACAGCATTTGTTACTGAATTAGAAAAAATTAAACCTCCTTGTTAGGACGATGGTTTCGATTTTCAATTATCGAATTAAGATTATCACAGAACTCTTCTTGGTTTTCAATACTGAAATAATACCTTTTTCCATTTTTCAACGCAAGTTCGACATTGTAAGCTCTATCGCCACCCAAAACTACCATTCGAAAACGATAATCAATATAATTCAAATCAACATAATTTACATTAACTTTCGCAATATCATTGTAATCAATCGTTATACGATTTTTCCAATTTGTTGGTGTTATAGTATAACGAGCTATGACTAAACAATCCTCGTAAAGAAGTACTCCTTTTCTAAAAACACAATACATCACTGCCCAAGAAATAGCACAAATTGATACTATTGTTCTTAAGACACTCAATACTGTATCATTAAACAAATATTCTTCCGCTCCAATTACAACAGCTAGTTTACCAACTAAGAAAAATAGAGCATAGCAGAATATTTCAAGCATCCAAAAATTCTGAATAGGAGTAATAAATGTAACAGCTGTTTTAATAAAACCATTAAAATATCTAAATTTGTATCTCATCATTTTACCCCCACAATCTGCCAAAATTAATATTATCTATGCTTAATCTAATCATATTATTGACACAATCAGTACCAATTGCCAACTCTGGAACAAATAGACAAGCTACAAAAGCAAGAATATCGACAAATAGTGATACAAATGAATATTCTATTGTATGGCTCCCATCAAAAGCATCATTTAATGATTTAAATATATTGAAAATATCATACATTGAACTTAGTTGTTCACCAGCAATCTTTTCAATTATTTTTCCTGCAGATGAATTTATAGTAGATTTGGTAAAATCTACTGCCAATTCATTACGAAAGTAGTTAAAAACTGTATTTAATATTGTTACGCCATCAGTTATTAACTCATTAAAATAATTTTTGAGAGATACCGATGATTTCTCATACCAATCTTCTATGTTGAAAAAAGGATCAACTAATTGAACTAATCCCTCAAAAAATCTTGTTACAAAACTTGCCTCTACTCCAAAAACTAATGTTTTTAACGCAGCTAAAAACCAATTATCTGTTTTTTCATTTTCATCAATAATCAGAGAATAATTTGATGAACTATAAAGAGCAATACCCTCTTCATTATTATCATCAGAATTATCGTTAGAAGAAATATTATTTTTAAATAATTCAATCAGTCTAAAACTAATATTGACTTCTTTTCCAAGTAATTTAGATAGAGTTTTGTTAATAAATACATCTGGATTATACAAATAGAATTTTACTTTTTCTGCAAATGCATTAAATCGACTTCGTAATTTTTCAAAATTCTCTTGCAAATGAAGTTGTATTTTTTCATTAGCATTTTTTATGAATTCTATTAAACTATATATATCTATTGATATTTCAGGTGTTGTTCCCTCGTTATCATCAAATGCAACAGGACAATTCCAGCAATAGATATATGCATTTGCGTTAAGTGTATTTGTTGTATCTAAATAATCAAATCCATCTGCAGAGATAAATCTGCAAAGCTCAGGATTGTAATATCTTGACTGGAGATAATACATACCTGTTTCGTTATCATAATAGTAGCCTCTGTAGCGGAATGGATTCATTTCTGCTATTGCCAGCTGCTCTTCGTTATCCTCTTCTGCAGTCTTTATTGATAACAATTTGCCCCAGTCATCATAGGAATACTCAGCAATAAGATTGCCGCTTTTATCTGTTATTCCTACAATATCTCCGCTGAGATTTGTTATATAGAAATACTGTATATCGTTATATACAAAACCTATTGGCGCATCATTGTAATACTGGAAATAAATTACATCATTCTGCCCAGTATACTGTGCCAGTATTTTGCCGTTTAGCGTATCAAAGCTTGTTGTTATTCCATTTACTGTTTTTGACGCTCTATAGCCGTTTGAATCATACTTATATGCGTATGTATTCTCGCCGTCTGTTATATGATAACCGCTATGAATATATTATAACACATCTCGTTAAATTTTGCAATAACAAAAGGGGTGATTGATTCACCCCTTTATTATTTGTCAAAATACAGAAACATTTCCAGTATTAGGATTGCCATCCTATCTACCTACTATTTTTTGATTAACTTCCTTAACAAATTCTTCTTGATTTTCAATACAAAAACAAAAAGTATGATTATTATGCAGCCTTATCATAACAAATGGGTATCCTGTGCCGCCCATCGTATTATAATATCTATCTCCATAATTTGAAAAATCCTTACTTTCTTCTTTGCAGTATTTGATATCCGATATATTAATTTTGAAATTTCTTTTCGACAAATGCCAATATGATACGGACTGCCGGTCTATATCAATATAATCATCGTACAAAAATACACCCCGTGGATTATTATTGAATTTGTAAACTAAAACAATTGCAATAATAAAACAAATAAACAATAGTACTTTTGTAAAAATCGAGAACCACCAATAATTACTAATTGGCGTATGGTATAATATAGAAATCACTATTATTGACGGCACAATTGGCAAAAGAAAATTTGTTAATTTATACCCGAAATTTTCAAAATGCTCACTAGAATTGTTAATATATTTAAACTCAAAATACTTCACAATACATCACCCCCATAAATATCCATTTTGATAATTAAATATACTACCTCTGGAACCATCACCAATGATTTTTATAACACTTGCAGCAACGCCAACTCCTACACTTTCAGGGAATAAAAATGGTAGTAGTGTTAGTATAGTATCAAAAATGAATGAAAGTGCTGATTGTTCAAATGAATATGTACCTTCAGCTGCATTACCTATTATATCAAATGAGTCCATAAAAATACCTATAAATGGTATAAATCCACTGTTGGGTGTTTTTTCGAAAACACTTTCAAGTGCCTTGTCAAATGCCAACCCACTAAATAATCCTTCAAGCTGATCACCAAGTTCTTTGTACGCAGTATGAATAAATGTTGATAATGCTACCCCCATATCTATTAGTAAATTTTGAGTTTTATTTGAAAGATTTTCAAACCAACTACTTAAATTAAAACTTCTATCATAAGTTTGTACAACAGCTTCAAATTCTAATGCAATAGAATTAACGGGAATTGCTATAGCAAGAGCCTTTATTAATGCTACAAACCAATTATCCGTTTTTTCTTCATCGTTGACGATATAATATGGTGTTATACCACTTTCATCCTCATCAACATCGACTTTCAACCCACTCAGGTCTATGCTCAAATTGGCTTGTTCTCGGAGGAACTCAACCAGTCTAAATCTGATATTTACATCTTTATTGAGGATTTTTGATAAGGTGCTGTTAATTACCGCATCAGGATAATTTATTGCATACTCCAGCTTATCTATAAAATTGTTATAATGCTTTTTAAGTGTATTTTTTAAATTGTCCGCAAGTTTATTCAGCTTTTCTGTCAGCTGATTTATTTCTGCTTTAACGCCGTCTTTAATCTTATCATTGATATTTTTAATTAACGCTACAATGTCCGTTAAATTGATTGACAGCTTAGGTGTTGTTCCCTCGTTATCATCAAATGCAACAGGACAATTCCAGCAATAGATATATGCATTTGCGTTAAGTGTATTTGTTGTATCTAAATAATCAAATCCATCTGCAGAGATAAATCTGCAAAGCTCAGGATTGTAATATCTTGACTGGAGATAATACATACCTGTTTCGTTATCATAATAGTAGCCTCTGTAGCGGAATGGATTCATTTCTGCTATTGCCAGCTGCTCTTCGTTATCCTCTTCTGCAGTCTTTATTGATAACAATTTGCCCCAGTCATCATAGGAATACTCAGCAATAAGATTGCCGCTTTTATCTGTTATTCCTACAATATCTCCGCTGAGATTTGTTATATAGAAATACTGTATATCGTTATATACAAAACCTATTGGCGCATCATTGTAATACTGGAAATAAATTACATCATTCTGCCCAGTATACTGTGCCAGTATTTTGCCGTTTAGCGTATCAAAGCTTGTTGTTATTCCATTTACTGTTTTTGACGCTCTATAGCCGTTTGAATCATACTTATATGCGTATGTATTCTCGCCGTCTGTTATATGATAACTGCTATGAATATATTATAACACATTTCGTTAAATTTTGCAATAACAAAAGGGGTGAGTAAATCACCCCTTTTTATAAGTTAAATAAAAACCATCACCAACAAATTCAATTGATTCACAAACAACAATTAAATCATCAAACCACTCTTTTTCAGAATTATTCCTATTTTTATCGTAGCCGTTCAATAAAACATGAAACTCATACCAGCCATTTGGCTTTTTATACAGTTCTTCTGCAATACAAAATGAATTTTTAATTTTACTACAATTCTTTTTTACGGCATAATTATTAAAACAAATTCTGTTAAACGAACAGAATCCACCGCTATTATCCAATTCCAAAATAAATTTAACATCTCGTTCATTTTCTATTTCATTTGACAGAACGACACAATCATGGGTACTAATTCTTGAATCGTCAATTAAAGAGCTATCATTAGGTATTTTAACAGGAGGACATTTACTCAAATACCATTCCTTAGTATAATATTTCATAAGCATACTCCTCAATCAAATAAAAAATGCATGACTATTAAATATATGTTTATATACATGATAATGATAATAGTAATATCCCTTTCCGGAGCTTGTCTCCGGTCCTACTGGTTTTTTATTAGAATATGAACTTTTAGCTAAATTAAATGCCACTCTTTTTGAAGAACAAAAAACATCTAGTGATGACCTCATTCTAGTAATAGCTGTAGCTTTTTTTACACCTTTACCTATAACCACATAAGCAAAACCTGAAACATTAGCTCTTGTAGCTTTCCAGTAACTAAATGAATTTCTTTCTTTTTTTATTTTTTGTTTTATTTTAGCATGTGCAATTGATATTGTTAGTGTCGCAGAAGCAGTTTCAACAATTTGCTTAACATATTTTTTCACATAATTATATGTTGTTTTAATTATAGACTTAATTGCATTATATGCAGACTTTAATTTCATTGAACAACTTGAACAAAAATCTCTAAAAGCATTGATGATTTGATCTAAATTATTCAATATATAATTTGCTGTTAAAGAAATGCCAATAAAAGCCAACAATTTAGCTATTATTTTCGCAATAGAAACCACTGCAATAGCCTCTCCCGCTATATTTCCACTATAATCTACATTATTAACCGGATCATTGTTACAATATGCAAAAAGGTTAGTACCTGCCGACTCATTCTTTTGTAACTTTGCATACTCAGGTAAGTCTGCATTCAGGAAACGGTATATTGTTGGAAGATAATATCTTGACTGCAGGTAATATGCACCGAACTCGCTGTCGAAATAATAACCTCTGTAACGCATTGGGTTAAGATTTGCTAAATCATACAGACTGCCGTTATCGTTAAAATCATCATTGACATCATAGGTTTCCAAATTACCCCAAGCATCGTAATAATAGCTTACAAGATAATTACCATCCGCATCGGTTATTCCGATTACATCACCCATATGATTGGTGATATAGAAATATGTTTCGCCATCATAGGTAAAACCAAGCAGACTTCCTGTACTGTCATACAGGAAGAGCATCTGATTGATTACTTTCCCTGCATTATCACGCTGATACTGTGAGGTGATTGCACCATCAATTGTGGTGTAATATGTGGTGACTCCCTCACTGGTCTTTGAGGTTCTTATTCCATCCTCGCTATATGTATAGTGCAGTCCCTCTATTTTTTCTTCGTCTTCGTAATAATATACTGATTCAAGCATTCTGCCCGAAGTCCAGGTGAAGTACAAATCATCCATTTTTACAGGATTGCCATTTGAATATTCAAAGGTTGTAGGTTCCCTTCCATTCTCGGAAATAGAATCAACCGCGTCTATCCATATTTGGTCTGTTATATTATACTCAGATGTGCCAAAGCGGTTATACTGGATTGTAGCTTCTTTGTCCTTCTCCACATAGGGCATATACGCTGATGCGGTCATATTTCCCCTGCCCTGTGAATCATACTCATATAGGTTTGTTACGTGATAGTTCTCCATATTCATATCATCTCTGACAACAGCATTGGTTGCTTTGTCATAATGATAATTGACTGTCAAATCATCGTTATACACACCTGTAAGGCGGGTGCCATCATATGTATAGTTATATTCTATTGTTCTGTCTTTTAGTGTTATAAGCTCCTTGCTTACATTGCCGTCGGAATCGTAGGTATAATCGGTGCTGATAATATGGCTATCACCATTTTTAATGGTGCTGGCAAAAGACGCTTTACCATTCTCTGCCTTTTTATCAGTCGAATTCACTGTAAAAGAAGGGAGAGAGCCTGCATTCGTGATAGATATTGTATCTACCGAGTCTGTTGTACTGATACCGATTGCGCTATCGCCGATAAAAGAATAGTTTAACAGCTTTGTTTGAGGCGTATTATCAGCCTCAGTGCTTTCCGCACTCTCTGTATTTTCAGTGCCGGCGGCAGGTTTTTGCTCTACCTTGTCCTCAGGCTCAATGGTGTAGCTATAGAGCAATTCTTTCTCATTAGATAAAGAATATACTTTTGCTATATTATCTTTATATACTGTTTTTTGGTTTGTATCAATGTTACACTTTGAGGTAAGAACATAATCATCGTTTGTATTTATATCAACCTCAGCATCGCCGACCTCGTCATTTATGGCAGCGACCTGGGATGGGTCTGATGATGTTTCATCTACCCCGTTATAAGTATATTTTACATATGGCTCTGCATCATCATTATGATACTGCATCATAAGATTGCCTACGGAGTCGTATTCATATCTTACCGACTGTCCGTTACCATAATTTACTATGGTTGGGTTATTATCGCTGTTATATGAATAATCGGCATATGTTTCACCACCGATAGTTACATTGGTAGTATTGCCATTCTTGTCGTATGTAAAAACATAGGAATCGAATGTTTCTGTATTGACAATGCTACTGTTTTTGTAATACTCGTATGTGGTTTTAACACCAATACGGTTGGTCTCACTGTCAAGATTACCATTATCAGCATACACATAGGTACTGCCTGCCTGAGTATCAGCATAGCTGTCAGTATAATCAGAGATACTGTCCTCTGACTCTTTATAGTCTTCACTTCCGATTTCCTGCACTACGCGGGAATAATCATCATAAATTGTTCTTGTTACAGAATCATTATCCCTCTGATAGATAACATTGCCTACCGGACTATATTTATACTCGGCAGCGATAGTTTCGTCAGTCTTATCCTCCAAGAGAATATTTCTATTTAGGCTGTCATACGTATAGCTGACACTGCTGATAGAGGTTTGATTTTCTTCATCGGTAGAAACAGTCTGTTCCGTTGCGAGATTACCGAAGGAATCATAGGTATAAGCACTTTTTACTACCGAAGTCTTACCGCCCTTAGTCGTTGTAACCTCCGAGCTCTGCACCTTTTCGTCCTCAAGATATGTAATGACAGTCTTCGTGGTAATATTGTCCTCAATTTCGGTTGAAACAGAGGTTTTTATATTACCATTCGCATAATAAGTATACTGTGTCTTGTCCTCAGTTCCATCGCCTGAAGACGCATCATCGGCAGACAAATCCTCAACAAAAACACCATCTTCTTTAACGTAGGTGATTTCCTTTTCCAGTTTAGAGCCTTTATATCTGTATACAACCGCCTCATCACCGCTGATTGTTACAGCCGGCAGGAGCGAGGAATTATAGCAAACAACATCACCGTTACTAGCCTTGATTTCAAACACATCAAAATCATTTGCAGCTAATGTAACACCATAACTGTTAAACTTACTTGTTGAATATGAATAACTTGTACTTTCACCATTAGGCTTAGTTACAGAGGCTAACTTTCCGTCATCATAGCTGATAACAGACTTATTGCTCACTGTTAACTTATTATTACTATATTCATACTCTGATAGTATTATATTACTTTCTCTTGAAAATTGCAACGAATTCTTATCATATCCAACGTAAACAAGATTATCATTTTCATCATATTCATAGTTTAGTACCTCTCCCACCGGAGTGGTAACACTCTTTATCTTTCCTTTTGAAGAAACTATATCATATTTATGGATATTATTATTTTCTTCCGCGGTGATAGATACCAGTTCATTGTCAATATAATTCAGGATAATTCTATGATTATATTCGTCAGAAACACTTTTAAGTCTACCTGTTGACAAATCATAATAATAAACTATTGCGTCAGCCTTAATAATATATTCCGCATCGGTAAGTGATAAGGAGTAAGCTGTCGTTTTATTCTCAAAGCAATCTCCGGCCCTTACAAAACTCAAAACCGAACCATCAGGCATAACCGCAGTATAGACGTTCGGAGTGCTAGTAGTCTTAACATTACTTTCTGTCGAAAAATACCATTCATTTGTAACAGAATTATATTCTCTGGCAATATCAAAGAAAGCATTATTATTAGCAATAGTCAAATCCACCACCTGTTCAGTATAGGATGTCAGACTATCGTAAGCATTATTCGTTGTAAAATTTATGCTTGTTTCTTTAGAAGAATCCTTAAATCTAGCATAAACCTTAACCTCTTTGCCATCAGGTGTTGCAAATGGCGCAAAATAATCATTCCACTCTCCATCATCACCGATTTTATACTGAATTATGTCATCATTATTTCTTGGATTAATTATGCCAAGCAGTTTGTCATCATTATAGAACTCCGGCAACAGCAAATATGACTCGTCCTTTGTTATTTTACTGATAACCACCTCTTTAGGGTCGGAGATATTGCCTGCATTATCACGGGTATAAACATAAACTGTAGCATTAGAACTGTAGCTTTTTTGGTTAGAGGTCTGCCATGAATACGTGCCCTTTTTGGTTGAGAAGCTATAGTCCTTAATTCCCGATTTTCCATAGCTTGAGGTAGCACTCTTGTCAGCAGCAGACGCCGTAAGCGTTACACTGCTGTTTGTCCATTCGCTTGGATTTCCGCTAACCGATGGAGTATCAGGCTTTGTTTTATCAATTTTATTAATTGTAACTGTACTGCACAATGCAATATTACCTAAGGCATCCCTTACATAAACATATACCGTACAGTTTGTTGAAAAGGTCTTTGTTTTGCCGGACTGCCAGCTATAGCTTCCCTTTGTTGTCGAGAAGGAATACGGTGTTGAATGCAGTCCTGCTCCGCCGCTGTTATCAGCAGCTCCGTTGATTGTGAGCGTTACATTTGAATTGGTCCATGCTGTTGCATTTCCAGTCACGCTTGAAATAGTAGGCGCAGTTGTATCATTTGTATAATTTATAACAGTATATGGTCTCATTGCCGAAGAGCTGTATTGCTTTGATGTAAAGGCTCTCCAGTTGTAATTCTTATCCGTTTCCTCAGAGCTTACAAAACAAAAACCATAATTCTTTTCACCATCTGCCCATTTCTTCACCATATTGGCAATGCTGAATTTATACCAATAGGCATTGTCAGGATCATCTGTAGATTTACTGTTAATTGTTTTAGTGGTACCTACTACTGAACTGTAGCTCGGTCTTGTTTCCCAGGTTACATCACCTTCGGTCCAAGCACTTGTGACAAAATGCGGTGTAACCTTTGTACTAGTAGTTCTTCCTGTTGTTTCCCTCTGCCAAGTATATGCGCTATTAATTTTAGCACCTTTCTTAATGCCTTCCGGCATAGTGAACTGATTAAGCACACGTCCATAGCCATACTCTGACGCACGACCGAAGCAACAGGTTTGTTCCTTGCCGTAGCAAACATTTTTACTTGAACTGTTATTGTAAATTCCTGCATCTCTGTAATTATCCAGATTTGATGTAGTCGGATCAATGGTTACCGGATAAATTGTACTGCTGCTTTCAAGCCATGACTTGTCCACATTGACTGTCAAAATGTACGTATCATCTTCTGCTTGTTCAAGTGTATATGAGCAGTCAGTATAATGTTCGCTTTTTTCACCCTCAATATATTCGCTGTCATATGCAAATGGTGCTGAAAAAGTTTGCACAAACTCATTTTCATCATTGCTTACAAGTGACACTGTACCATCATCATTCAGCACGGCAGTACAGTTTTCTGTCTTTAACTCGAAAGAAAATGTATTTTTATCAATATTCTGGTTTAATACAATTTCATCCTTTACACCATTGAGCTGAGGATAAAACTTCAAATTTGTACCAATACCGTAGATATTTTTGTATTCAAAATCCTCAAACTCCTCGTGCAGTATATCCGAGGTGCTTTCTTTACCGCTAACATTAAAATCACTCTTTGGTATAATATAGTAACCGCTGTTACCGAATGTTATGTATAATCCCTTTGAGGAATCTGTTGAAAAGTTGATACGATAATCATTCTGCCCGTTAGAATATTCATATCCTTCCGTCATCAATTCTTTTTCGTTCTGTTTTTCCACAGAAATATCTTTGGTTTTAAGCTTACCATTTTCATCCGTAAATGATATCGGTTCTGAGAATACATATACAGTATTCGATCCATCCCTGTTTTTCAAATCAATAATATTGTTATCGGCAAGCATTGCACTTTCATTAACAGCAATTGTACCTTTTGTATCAACGATCTCTGCAGCATAAGCCGAGAGCATTGCATTGATTCCAAGCCTATCTTGCAAATATGAACTGCCGACTATTAACGATACTATCGTTCCGAATCCAATTATAATTGCCAGAATTACACTTAATACCTTTTTCCAAAGCTTTGTTTTTCCTTGGTTTTCATAAAGCTTTTCTTCCATTTTTTCCTCCTTGGTTACTTTAGTGTCCATAATATATGTTTATATACCATTAAAAAGTAACATAAAAAAACGGCTTCCGGGATGAAAAATCCTTGGAAGCCGTTTCGTGTTTTGCTATATTAACGAAATATTATTCAGCAAAGTAGTTGATTGTGAAATCGGTTGTACCAGTGTAAACACCTGGTGTTGCAGGTTCGCTTGTTACATTGATTGCACCTGCAAGGGTATCACCTGTAGCAAGGAGCTTGCCGTCAGCAAGTGTGTTTGTGAAGCTTACTGTATCAGTACCGTTTGAAAGAGTACCGTTTGCAGCAGGAACAACAGTTACATATGCGTTTGGTGTAAGGAAGAAGCTCTTAGCCAAAACATTGTACTCGCCAACCTTTGTTGATGCGTCAACAACGATCTGAGCAGGGATTTCAACCTCAAAGCCTTCTTCAACTGTATAGGTTACATCCGCACTCTGGTTTGATGTTGAGGTTGCTGTTTTAACCTCTTCAGCACTGTTCCAATCAACATTGAGGATGCCTGCGTATCTTACAGCACTACCATCAACAACACCGAACTGAACACCCATTACTGAGCTGTTTAAGAACAAGTAAAGATTGTAGGAATCCTGAACACTTGTAATCGGGAATGTAACGGAATCAACATAATGAATAGCCTCACCGCTTGAATTTGAGGCAGTGTTTTCGCTGAGTGTGTAATCAGCTGTATGAACGTTACCTTCAGCATCATAATAACCCGGGAGAGATGCTGTTGCATCAATGAATGTATAAGCATCAACACCATAGATTGTTACCTTTGATGAAGTAAAGTTTACAGTTGCAGTCATATTACCCTCGGCATCTGTTACAACCTGTGCATCTGTAACTAAGCCTTCTCCGAATTCAATACCGCCCATTGCTGTTACATAGAGTGAAACATCAGCGTTAACCTTGTATGTACCCTCCTTTGTTAAATCAGCAGCAAAAGCTGTAATTGATGTTGAAACAATCATAGCTACTGCCATACATACTGCGACAATTTTCTTTGCCATTTTTTGCATATAAATGCACTCCTTTCTGCGCCTTAGCGCTAAATTTTTTTATATTCTCAAGGCGTAATTCTTCCGCCGTTTGAGCAAATTATTCAACTATAAGCGTAAACTCGACATTCGCGCCGTTTAACTGCGTATAGTTTTCATCCATAGCATAAGTATCGTAATGAAGAACTGCTTTGTACTCGCCTTTTTCAAGTGCTTGACTGAGCTCAATTTCATAAATATGCTGTCCCGGTCTGACAAGGTCAGACTTGTAAATCTCTTTATTACCGTCCTTCAAAACAATTGAAATTTCAAAATAACAATTATTTTTAGCAGGATTATATAAATCAACATTTGCGGTTTTATTGCCTTGCGGAATTTTTATAGCTTTAACACCGGGAATAGAAATAGATGCCTGCTGTGTGGTTGTGACATTTTTAGTCTGAGCTTCCTGCATTTTCTTAGCTGTGGTTTTTTCATTCTCCATTGACACACGCACATTTTTTGAATCATTGTTGTCAGCAACAGATGGTGAAGCCGTCGTTTCTTCTTCCATATTATCCTCCGGTGCATTATCTTCAGCTGCCAAGTCACTTACCGACGGCGTATCATCTGAAGGTACATCCGTAAGATGGGCAGTATCAATAAGCAGCCTTGTTCCGAAAAATATAAAGAATAAGGTGCATATCAAAATGGTTATACCTATTACAATCAGCTCTTCGCCGATTCTTTTTGTCTTTTTATAATTCAAGGCTTTTCATCCTTTCAGTTATTTATTATGCAGTATTTTTTATTATCAAGGCTGACAAGCTGACTGTTTACACCAAAGGCAGTGTCAAGATTTTCTTTTGTTATAGCCCTATCCGTGGTATCTGCACAAAGGATTTTTCCATCCTTCATTACGATAGTGTTATCACTGAATTCAATTGCCTGATTAATGTCGTGCAGCACCATTAAAACAGTCAGATTATTTTCTGTATTTAGCTTCTTAATCAGATTTAATATTTCATACTGATACTTTATGTCAAGGTATGTCGTAATCTCATCAAGAAGCAAAATCTCAGGTGACTGTGCAAGGGCAAGGGCAAGCCAAACTCTCTGCCTTTGCCCGCCTGAAAGCTGTGAAATTATCTTATCCTTATACTTTAGCGTATCTGTAATTTCAAGAGCAAAATGAACAGCTTCCCTGTCCTCTTTACTGCTGCCATATGAAAATGTACTTTTATATGGTGTTCTGCCCATTTCAACCAGCTTTTCAACCGTTAAATCAGGCGGAGCAGTATTATACTGGTGAACCGTTGCGACGAATTTTGAAAACTCTTTTCGCTTAATCTTTTCTATATCTACACCATCAAGCATAATTCTGCCTGCAAAGGGTTTAAGCACACCTGTAAGCAAATGAAAAAGCGTTGACTTTCCACAACCGTTTGCTCCGATTAAGGTTGTTATTTTTCCACTTTCAAGAGCGAGGGAAACATCATCAATTATTTTTTTATCCTTGCTGTAGGAGAAGGATATATTTTCAGCACTTAATATATGCTCATTACTGTTCATAGACACCCTTGCTCCTTTTCAAAAGAATAATAAACATAGGTCCGCCGATGATTGCCATAATAATGGATGCACTTATTTCATACGGATAAGCAACAGATCTTCCCACAGTATCCGCAAGGAGGAAGATAAAAGCACCCAGCAAACCACTGTATGGAATTAAAACCTTATGATTATTGCCTACAAGCAATCTTGAAATATGCGGAACAATCAGTCCTAAAAAGCTGATTTTACCTACGACTGCAGTGAAGATACTTGCAAGGAGTACCGAAATAACAGATACAATAATTCTTGTTCTGTTTACATTTACGCCAAGACCGTGAATGGTCATATCCGAAAGGGCAAGAAGATTGCATTTGCCTGCAATGAAAATACAACATACAACTGCAACGGCTGAATAAACAAGCAGAAGTCTCACATCATCCCATGTTTTCAAGGAAATATTTGCATTTATGATGCTTGCGGCTCCTGTGTAGTTTCCGCCGGTAGCAGAGCTGAACGCTTGATAAAGCCCTGTGAAAAATGCATCCACTGCGATGCCGACCAGTATAAGTCTTATGGGACTTACATTTCCATTCCAGGATAAAGCATAAACCAGCATAAAGGCTATGATACCCCCTGCAAACGAAAAGACCGGCGTTAAATACGCAAGTGACGGAAGCAGTGCAGACACCAATGCTGCTGCAAGAGCTGCACCCGACGAAATACCGATGATACCCGGGTCCGCCAAAGGATTTTTCATCACTGCCTGCATAAGCACACCGGACACGGACATCAGCGCACCGCCAAGCAGAGCAACGATGATTCTTGGAAATCTGAGTTCAAGAATAATGGCAACATTTTTATCGTATTCAACGAATATTCCTCTGAACAGCTGCGCGATCGTTGTATGCAAACCGCCTGTATTTATCGCAATAAAAAACATTACAAGTATTGCAAGTATCGTTACAGAAAAAGCAATTATTCTTTTTGCAGGTGTAATTTTTTTTGTCATATCAATTCACATTACTCTCCGTGTAAAATCGGCTTTAAATACTCCAGTGCATCTGTCCATCCAAGTGTTGCACTCATACCAAAACTTTCTGATGGCAAATAGTAAATCTTATCATTTTTTACAGCGTCATAATACTGCCATACTTCATTTGTCTTAAACTCATTTTGCATATAGGAGAAAGCGTTTTCCTCCGAATAGTGCGCATAAACAAGAATGATATCAGGATTTTTCTGAATCATATCCTCCGGATTAACCTGCAAAACGCCGTTATTATCGCCATTTGCATCAGCACCATAAACATTTTTACCGCCTGCAAGCTTAACCAGATTACCCACATAAGAATTTTCTGTTGAAACAAGATAAAAGCCGTCAGGGAAAGCCATAAGAATTAAAACGCTTTTTTCACTACCCTGTTCAGCGGTGTAGGAATTCATATAGCTGTTGTATTCATCAATCAGCTTTTGTGCCTGCTTTTCTCGATCTAAAAGCTCGCCAAGGGAGTTGATGGCACTATACATACCCTCCACACTGCTCATATCAAGAAATGCCGAATTTATACCGGCAGCAGAATAATCTGCAGAAAGTGAATCCTCAAGTGATTTTGGTGAAAGCACCAAATCAGGAGAAAGGCTTTTGATTATTTCATAATCAGGTGACATAGCACCGCCGATTGTTGTTGCTCCCGCATATCTTTTCGGCATACTGTCGGAAGAGGTTTCGGGAATACCGATAACATTGTCATATTCCAGCTCATCCAGTATTTCGCAAATAGCTACTGAGGTTGAAGCAATCTGCGGATTTTTATTTACAGTTGTTTCAGCAGCAGACGGTGATGTACAGCCTGCAAGGCTTAAAATAATTGTGCCTGCTGACAAAACACTGATTATTTTTTTAACTGTTTTATTCATTGCTCTTTTTCTCCTTCTGCTTTTTTGAAACCAGTATCAATACAATTCCGGCAATGACAAGCACGCCCGCAAAAATTGCCATACCGATTAAAACCGGCATATTGAGATAAGCATAAAACGGAATATCCGAATAAGTATCCGCACCTAAATCCAGTTTTGAATCACCGTTTACATAGTGAATATCCAGACCGTCCTTTTTTATGACATTGTCTGATACTTCGGCACTGCCATTGTCATTTACCGCCTGTGAGGCTGCGGAGATTTCACTTTGCACAGCAGAATTTGTTGTTTGTGCCTTTGCCGTTGAACCTGCATTTGCCGAATTTGTATTATCCGTATTGCTGCTGTTCTTATTTGATGTATCTGTACTTTGCTTTGCTTTACTCGTTGTGCCGGAAGCAGAGCTTGCTTTTGTTGTTGATTTGTTTTTACTATTACTATTTGTTCCTGTTGCCTGAACACTGTTCCAGTCTACAGTAAGCGTTGCTGGATCAAACTGCATACCCATAACATTGCTGTTTATAAACAGGGTTAATTTGTAAGTGTCTGCAACAGAATCAACAGGAAAGGTTATTGACTCAACATATTTCACTGCCTCATTCTGAGAATTAAGTGCCGTGTCACTGCTCATCGTATGGGTAACACCATTTGTTTTCAGCTTTCCGTTTTTATTGTAATAGCCGATTGTTCCATTAGGCACATTGCTGTCACTTTCCTGTGCTGTGCCTGCGGGAGACGCATCAACAAAGGTATCACATGTAACACTATAAATCGTTACAGAAGCTTTTGTTAAATGCAGCTTTATTTTTTTATTACCCTTTTTATCAACAATAAGCTGAGCAGATTTTAACAGCGGAGCACCGAATTCTACTCCACCCATTGCATTTACATAACAGCTGAGCTTTGCCGATATACTATATGTGCCTTCATTCAGATTATCTGCAGCTGCTGCATAAGCACTTAGAGGCTGCATAATAACAAATAAAGCAGCAAGCAATATGCCGAATAGTTTATTTATCTTTCTCAATGGTTACACCTCGATAACATTTATTCGCTGATAAATTACAGTTAGCCTATGCTAACCTATATCTCAAAAAAATATCCGCCTACTGCGAATTCGTTTTTTGACAAGCAAGAGTATAGCACAGAAAAATGGAAATGCAAGACGCAAATTTGTTGCAGCACTGCTACAAAACACAGCGCGTTTACTGACAAATAAAAGGACATATATTATATATGAAAGGGAAACCTCTTGTTGCAGCACCGCAACAAAAAATCATACAAAAAATATCGAATACCCTATTGACAAAACACAAGATTTCATTTAACATATTTGTCGAGTTAGCAACCACTAACTATTATATAAATACAAAGTGGTTGCT
Organism: Clostridium sp.; assembly: GCA_023663865.1. GTDB lineage: Bacteria > Bacillota > Clostridia > Oscillospirales > Acutalibacteraceae > Eubacterium_R. The sequence goes on along the minus strand of JAMPGU010000030.1, from coordinate 5,117 downwards.
TGTTTTATAACTATAAGTTAGCTATAGCTAACTACAAAGGAGTGATTATATTGAATACCTCACCAGATATTTTACGGTTGAGGGTTTTGCTGTGCTTTCTGTCGGAGGATGAAACGGCAAGCACTGTAACAGGCATATCAAGAACACTCGGCGAACCAAAATATAAAATCACAAGAATACTATCCGCCTTAGAACAGGAAAAGCTCATTGACAAATCAAACCCGAGAAATCCGAAGCTGACAGAATACGGCTTGCAGGAGGCAAAAAGATATGAGGAGCGAATCAGCGTAATTTTCAATCATCTCATTTATGAAGGGCTTGACACGGAAAGTGCCTGTCACGATGCACTTTACTGGTCGATGTGCAGCACAGAAAAATCTATGCAGGCAATAAGAGCAACCGAGGAACGATACAGAGTAAAATACAACCTTCGCGACAAATCAAGGTTCAGCGGCTCACTGTTTTGCAAGCAGATAAAGGACGGCACATATCAGTTCCCTTTTGTGATTTACACGGACAAAATAGAAAACAAAACAAATATATCTCCTGCCAATGATTATCTTGAGCATCCCTGCACACTGATTGTTAAGGACGGTGTGGGAACCATTCAGTTTCAGGCAATAAATACATTTTCTGCCGGCAGAAAAAGAAACAAAGTAATTCAAAATCTTCAATACATTGATGCAGATTTATTTATCCGTGCAGAGAAAAACGCAAATATTTTTTCACTGCCTGCATCTGCACTCAGCTTTATAAATATCGGCACAGGTGTGGGGCAGATTTTGCACGGCAGTATATGTCTGAAAATTCAATATGCAGAGCAAAACACGATTGCCGAGGATACGGCGATTTTCACAATACTTATTTAAGAGGTGACAAAAAATGATGATAAATAAAAGGCTGATAAATACAGTCGAAGAAAGTAAAAAATATATTGCAGGCAATGTCATTTTTCAGTGGTGTTCCCTTGCGGCGAACATTGCTATGATGACGAGCATTACATATCTTTTACAGGGTCTGTTCAGAAAAACGGCTGATAAAAAGGATATTGTCATAACCGTAGCAGTTGCTGTTCTTGCTGTGATTATCCGATTTATATGCAGCACGATGTCAAGCAAAATGAGCTACCTTTCCTCAAAGTCAGTGAAAAAGACACTGCGTGAAAGAATATACAAAAAACTGCTGAAGCTCGGCACCTCCTACGGCGAGCAGATAAAAACATCCGAAATTGTACAGATTTCCGTTGAGGGTGTTGATCAGCTTGAAACCTATTTTGGTGCATATCTGCCGCAGTTTTTCTATGCAATGCTTGCACCGCTGACGCTGTTTATCTATCTCAGCTTTATTAACTTTCCATCGGCAATTGTACTGCTGATTTGCGTGCCGTTAATTCCTGTTGCAATAGCAGCAGTACAGACCTGGGCAAAAAAGCTCCTTTCAAAATACTGGGGGCAGTACACCGCACTGGGTGACACCTTCCTTGAAAATCTGCAGGGACTGACAACCTTAAAAATCTATCAGTCCGACAAATTCAAAAATGACGAAATGAACGAGGAGTCGGAAAAATTCCGCAAAATCACAATGAAGGTACTGACAATGCAGTTAAATTCCATCACCATTATGGATTTGATTGCATACGGCGGTGCGGCACTGGGTGTGATTATGGCAGCCACACAATACCGTGCTGACAAGGTATCGCTTGGTGGCTGTATTTTAATCATTCTGCTTTCAGCCGATTTCTTTATTCCTATGCGCCAGCTGGGCAGCTTTTTCCACATTGCAATGAACGGTATGGCAGCAAGTGATAAGATTTTCAGACTGCTTGATTTACCTGAAAGCAATCAAGATAACAAGGCTGAATTTCCTGCCGAGCACAATATTGAACTTAAAAATGTTCACTTTTCTTATGACAGTGAGCGTGAAATCCTCCACGGCATAAATATAAAAATCAATAGCGACAGCTTTGTTTCCATTGTTGGTGAGAGTGGCTGCGGCAAGTCAACCATAGCTGCAATTCTTATGGGCAGAAATAAAAATTATGACGGCTCAATCACGATAGACAATACAGAGCTTAAAGACATATCCGAAGCAAGCCTTATGAAAAACATCACCTACATAAGCCACAACAGTTATCTGTTCAAAGGCACTGTAAGGGATAATCTTCTTATGGGTAAGCCGGATGCAACGGATACTGCATTATGGACTGTTTTGGAACAGGTCAAACTTGCCGATTTCCTTAAAAATGAAAACGGACTTGATACTGTGCTGACAGAAAAAGCATCAAACCTTTCAGGCGGTCAGTGCCAGCGCCTTGCACTTGCAAGAGCTCTTTTGCACAACTCCCCTGTTTATATTTTTGACGAGGCAACCTCTAACATAGACGTTGAAAGTGAAAACGATATAATGACGCAGATTTACAGCCTTGCAAAGACGAAAACGGTGATTCTCATTTCACACCGTCTTGCAAATGTGGTTCAGTCTGACAATATTTATGTACTTGAAAATGGCAGTGTTGCTGAGCAAGGCACACACGAACAGCTGTTATCTGTAAACGGCTGTTATGCAAAGCTATGGCATACACAGCAGGATATTGAAAATTTTGCAAAGGCAGGTGATCAGGCATGAAAAAAAGAAACGGATTTAAAGTAATGGCAAGCCTAATCGGCTTGGTTAAACCATTAACAGGCTATATGGTGCTTGCAATTTTAATGGGACTTATCGGTCATTTATGTGCAGCGTTTATAACCATTTTCGGCGGATATGCTGTTTTGAATTTACTTAGCTTTGAAGTTCCTGTATCCCTTGCAGTAACCTTCATACTTGTATGTGTTTTTGCACTTGTGCGCGGACTGTTAAGATATGCCGAGCAGGCGTGCAATCATTTTATCGCATTCAAGCTCCTTGCAATTATTCGTGACAAGGTATTCAAGGCACTGCGTAAGCTATGCCCCGCAAAGCTTGAGGGCAAGGACAAGGGCAACTTAATTTCAGTCATAACCTCTGACATTGAGCTGCTTGAGGTTTTCTATGCCCACACCATTTCACCGACGGCAATCGCATTTTTATTTTCAATCATTATGTGTCTGTTCATCGGCAGCTATAACCCGATTTTCGGCATCATTGCTTTGCTTGCATACATAACAATCGGTATCATCATTCCCCTTGCAACATCAAAAATCAGCGGTGATGACGGCATAAAATTCCGCACCAAATCAGGTGAGCTGAGTGCCTTTGTGCTTGACAGCATCCGAGGACTTTCCGAAACCATACAGTTTGGACAGGGTGCAAAAAGACTTGATGAGATAAACAAGCAAAACGATTCCCTTTCACAGGATGAAAAGAGAATGAAAAGAACATCGGGCAGAAATATTGCAGTTACAAATACAGTCATTCTGTTCTTCGACCTTGCAATGCTGTTCACTGCAATCTCACTTTACAATGCAGGCAAGGTTGCATTTGACGGCATACTCATTCCTACAATTGCATTGATGAGTTCATTTGGTCCTGTGATTGCACTTGCAAACCTGGGCAGCACCCTGCAAAACACCTTTGCAGCCGGCAACCGCGTTCTTGATATTTTGGAGGAATCCCCTGTTACGGAAGAAATAACCAATCAGCCTGCTGTTCAGTTCAGCGGTGCAGAGGTTGAAAATGTAACCTTCTCTTACGGTGACGAAACTATTCTTTCAGATGTATCCGTTACCATTCCTGAAAACAAAATCATCGGCATTGTGGGCAAGAGCGGCAGCGGTAAATCAACCCTGCTTAAACTCCTGATGCGCTTCTGGAGCATTCAAAAGGGTGATATAAAAATATCGGACACTTCCATTGATAACATCAACACATCTGATTTAAGAGATATGGAAAGCTTTGTTACGCAGGAAACCCATTTGTTCCACGACAGCATTAAGAATAATTTACGCATAGCAAAGCTGGATGCAACGGATGAAGAAATAGAAAATGCCTGCAAAAAGGCATCTGTTCACGATTTTATTATGAGTCTGCCAAAGGGATATGACACTGAGGTCGGCGAGCTTGGCGACACACTTTCAGGCGGTGAACGGCAGCGTCTGGGTCTTGCAAGAGCATTTCTGCATAATGCACCTCTTATGCTCCTTGATGAGCCTACAAGCAATCTTGACAGTCTGAATGAAGCAGTCATACTCAAATCCCTGCAAAGCGAAAGACAGAACAAAACTGTTGTACTGGTATCTCACAGAGAATCAACCATGCAGATTGCCGACAACACCTACACTGTTGAACATGGGAGAATGAGTTAATGGCAAAAAGTATTGAAAACAAGCGTGAATACGAAAAGCAGGTCGTGTCGCAGATGATTGCAATCTACTGCAAAAGCCAGCACAAAACAAACGGTATGCTTTGCAGTGAATGTCAGCAGCTTGATACATATGCAAAAATGCGCAGTGACAAGTGCCCTTTTATGGAAACAAAAACCTTTTGTTCAAATTGCAAGGTGCATTGTTATAAGCCCGAAATGCGTGAAAAAATCAGGACAGTTATGCGTTTTTCAGGACCGAGAATGATTTTCTATCATCCTGTCACCGCAGTCCGTCATTTGATTGAAATGAAAAAAGAACAAAAACGATTGGAGGAAAAAAACCTTGAAAATTAAAAAAATATTATTCGTAGTTTTAGGATGTATCTGCCTTGCTCTGGGCTGTATCGGAATCGCACTTCCGATTTTGCCAACTGTGCCATTCTTCTTGGTAACCGTGTTCTGCTTTGCAAATTCATCCCAAAAGCTCCACGACTGGTTTGTAAACACAAAAATGTATAAAAAACACCTGGAGTCCTTTGTTAAGAAAAAGGGTATGACCGTGCAGACAAAAGCAACAATCATAGGCAGTGTAACACTGCTTATGGGCTTTGGATTTTTTATGATGTTTCGCAAGGCAATCTATATTCCCTGCATCATCCTCGGTGTTGTCTGGGTCTGCCACATCATCTATTTTGTGTTCGGCGTTAAAACAATCAGTAAGGAAGAAGCTGAAAAAGAAAGTGCAAAAAATTAAATGAAGGGGAGCTGTATAATACAGCTCCCCTCAGCCTGTCGAAAAAGGCACAGCTTCGGCTGTGCTTTTTTCGTTGGATGTGGT